>JAJZVD010000061.1 GCA_021845805.1 Pseudomonadota bacterium
CATGCGAGGGCAGCAGGTTCACCAGCCCCGCCACCTTCTCGCCCGCGGTCGGATAAAGCTTCCCGCGCGACACCGCCCAGCCCTTCATGCACAGGAAGGATTCGTTGGACAGCACAAGCCGCGCGGCCTCGTCCTCGGTCATCACCGCGTCCAGCAGGGTCTCTTCGGTCTCGGCGCTGGCCCTGGCACCCTTCATCGCGCCCGCGACGCTGCGAAGGACCGGGCGATAGGCCTCGGGGTCGGGCACCACGATGCCGCGTGCGGCCAGCGCCGCGGCATTGGCGCGCAACACGCCCACCAGCCGCCGCTCGTCGGTGCCATGCACCCCCAGATGATACACAACCTTCATCGCACGCGCCCTCTGGCCCTCCGGCCCACAACCCCGAAGCCCCGCCCGCGGGGAAGGTCCCCCGGGAAGCCCCGGGCCGACTATACGGGCTTTCCCGGCGCGGGAAACCCGCAACCCCGCCGCCACTGTTTCCGCTTGACGCCGCCGCCGTTTCCGTCAAACCGTCGCCCCCGGGCGCCGGATTAGCACAGCGGTAGTGCAGCGGTTTTGTAAACCGAAGGTCGGGGGTTCGAATCCCTCATCCGGCACCATCCCGCCTGCCGTCCCCCAATGCCACCCGGCCCCGATGTCGGCTGGACATCCGCGAGCATCGGTGATCTTCCACGCGGATGCAGGCACCCGCCGCCGCGACCGTGGCGCTGGCGGTCACGGGCGCCTGACTGCACCCTGCGCCGGAGCCCAAGCATGACGCCTGCCACCGACACAACCGCCACCCGGCTTGCGACCCGGCTCGCCTTCTTCGTGGGCGGCTTCATCATGGCCTGCTGGGCGCCGCTGGTGCCCTTTGCCAAGGCCCGGCTGGGGGTCGAGGACGGCACGCTGGGGCTCTTGCTGCTGTGCCTCGGGATCGGCTCGCTGGTGGCGATGCCGCTGACCGGCTGGATCAGCGCCCGCTTCGGCAGCAAGCCCATGATCCTTGCGGCGGGCGGCGGGCTGATCCTGGCCCTGCCGCTGCTGGCGGTGGTCTCGGCGCCGGGCGAGCTGGCGGCCGCGCTGCTGCTCTTCGGCGCCTCGCTCGGCACGCTGGACGTGGCGATGAACGTCCATGCGGTCGAGGTCGAGAAGGGCGCCGACCGCCCCCTGATGTCGGGCTTTCACGCGATGTTCAGCGTGGGCGGCTTTGTCGGTGCGGGGGGCATCACGGCGCTTCTGTCGCTGGGCCTGCCGCCGGGGGCGGCGGCGCTGGGGTGCAGCGCGCTGGCCGCCGGCTGCATGCTGGCCGCGGCGCCGCGGTTCCTGACCGTGCGGGGGGGCGAGCCGCCGGCCTATGTGCTGCCGCGCGGGATCGTGCTGCTGCTGGCCGGGCTGACCGCCATCGCCTTTCTGGTCGAGGGCGCGATCCTGGACTGGAGCGCGCTGCTGATCCTGGGCCGCGCGCTGGTCGAGCCGTCGCAGGGGGGCCTGGGCTACATGGTCTTTTCCGTCGCCATGACCGCGGGCCGCTTTACCGGCGACCGGGTCGTGCGGGCGCTCGGGGCGCTTCGGGTGCTGGTCTGGGGCGGGCTGCTGGCGGTGGCGGGCTTTGCGCTCTTGCTGACGGCGGGCTGGGCGGCGCTGGCGATGTCGGGGTTCCTGCTGGTGGGCCTGGGCGCCGCGAACATCGTGCCCGTGCTGTTCAGCCTGGCCGGGCGGCAGCGCGTCATGCCCGCGGGGCTGGCGATCGCCGCGGTGACCACGGTGGGCTATGCGGGCATCCTGACGGGCCCCGCGCTGGTGGGCTTTGTCGCCCATCACGCGGGCCTGCCCATGGCCTTCTGGGGGCTTGCGGGGCTGATGGCGCTGGTGCCGCTGCTGGCGCGCCCGGCCAGCCGCGCGGCCGCCTAAGGCGCGGCCGCCCCCAGCGCCTTGCGGACAAGCGCCAGAAGCGCCGCGCCTTCGGCCGGATCGAGCGGGCCGAGGATCTCGGCCTGCAACGCCTGCACCTGCGGGCGCGCCGCCGCCAGCAGCGCCGCACCCTCGGGCGTCAGCGCCAGCACGCGGGCACGGCGGTCGGCACGGCTGACGGCGCGGTGCACAAGGCCCTTGGCCGCCAGCCTGTCGACCACCCCGCCGATGGTGGCCCGGTCATAGGCGATGCGGGCGGCCAGCGTCGCCTGGTCCATCCCCGGTTCGGCCGCCACCGCATCAAGCGCCGCGAACTGCACCGGCGTCAGGTCAAGTCCCGCCGCCTGCATCTGTTGCTGGAATACCTGCACCGACTGCTGATGCAGCCGCCGGATCAGGTGCCCCGCCATGTCCTGCGCGCCCGCCATCCCCTGCCCCTTCCGGCAAATCAACGTCTGATCCGTATCTTACAGGATTTACGCTGTATGCATATCATTTTCGGTTGACGAATTGATATGTATACTTACCATATCCGCATCATCCCCAGCGGGCCAAGGGAGGGCGCGCCATGCAATACCATCTGAACGGGGTCCGCCCCGGCGACCCGGCGTCAAGCCGGGCCGAGGCGGCCGCCGCCCCCGCCGCCCGGCCGCTGCCTGCCGAGGTGGATGTGCTGATCGTCGGCGCGGGGCCCACCGGGCTGGTGCTGGCGGCCTCGCTTGCGGCCTTCCCCGGCCTGACGGTGCGGATCATCGAGCAGAAGCCCGGCCCGCTGCAACTGGGTCAGGCCGATGGCATCGCCTGCCGCACGATGGAAATGTTCGAGGCGTTCGGCTTCTGCGAAAAGGTCCTGAAGGAAGCCTATTGGGTGAACGAGACGACCTTCTGGCGCCCCGATCCCGCCTGCCCCGGCGCCATCGCCCGCAGCGGCCGCATCCAGGATACCGAGGACGGGCTGTCCGAATTTCCCCATGTCATCCTGAACCAGGCACGGGTGCATGACTTCTTTCTGGAGGTGATGCGCAATTCGCCTGCCGCGCTGGTGCCCGATTACGACCGCCGGGTGACCGGGCTGACGGTGGACCGGGCCGCGGGGCGCCATCCTGTCACGGTGACGGTGGCGCAGGGCGACCCCGCGCAGGGCGGCCTGAGCGAGGTGGTGCGCGCGCGCCATGTGGTGGGCTGCGACGGGGCCCGCAGCACGGTGCGCCGCGCCATCGGGCAAGAGCTGCGCGGCGAGGCCGCGAACCAGGCCTGGGGGGTGATGGACGTGCTGGCCGTCACCGATTTCCCCGACATCCGGCTGAAAAGCGCGATCCATTCCGCCGAAGAGGGCAGCCTGCTGGTGATCCCGCGCGAGGGGGGCTATCTGGTGCGGCTTTACATCGAGCTGGACAAGCTGGCCGCCGACGAACGGGTGGCCAGCCGCAACATCACGCTGGACCGGCTGATCGGCGCGGCGCAGCGCATCCTGCGGCCCTACACGATCACGGTGAAAGAGGTCGCCTGGTGGTCTGTCTACGAGATCGGCCAGCGGCTCTGCGACCGGTTCGACAACGCGACCGCGGCGGATGCCCCCTGCGTCTTCATCGCCGGGGATGCCTGCCACACCCACAGCCCGAAGGCGGGGCAAGGGATGAACATGTCGATGCAGGATGGCTTCACGCTGGGCTGGAAGCTGGGCGCGGTGCTGACCGGCCGCGCCGCGCCCGACCTGCTGCGCACCTATTCCGACGAACGCCGGGCGGTGGCGCAGGAGCTGATCGACTTTGACCGCGAATTCGCGCGGATGTTCAGCGCCCGCCCCAGGGCGGCGGCAGACGGCGAGGGCATCGACCCGGCGGCGTTCCAGCGATATTTCCAGCAGCACGGCCGCTTTACCGCCGGGGTGGCCACGCGCTACCGCCCTTCGGCGATCACCGCCGCCACGCCGCAGCAGGCGCTTGCCACCGGCTTTCCGGTCGGGATGCGGTTCCATTCCGCGCCGGTGATCCGGCTGGCGGATGCGCGGCCGATGCAGCTTGGCCATGTGGTGAAGGCTGACGGGCGCTGGCGGGTCTTTGCCTTTGCCGATGCGGGCGACCCGACCGCGCCCGACGGCGCGCTGGCCCGGCTGTGCGCGGCGCTGGTGGCGCCCGGAGGGGCGATCGGCCGCCACACGCCCGCGGGGGCCGACATCGACGCGGTGATCGACCTGCGCGCGGTCTTGCAACAGGGGCACCGCGATCTGCATCTTGGCGCCCTGCCCGCGCCGCTGCGCCCGGCCAAGGGGCGTTACGGGCTGATCGACATGGAAAAGGTGTTCTGTCCCGATCCGCGCGCGGGCGACATCTTCGATCTGCGCGGGATCGACCGGGCCGCGGGCGCGTTGGTGGTGGTGCGCCCCGACCAGCATGTGGCCGATGTGCTGCCGCTGGCCGATGCGGCGGGGCTTGCGGCCTTCTTCGGCGGGGTTCTGCGCCCCGCCTGAGCGGTCAGGCGGCCTGACCTGCGGATCGGCGCCCGGCCGGAACCGGGCGCCGGGCTGTCAGATTTCCCAGCGTTCGGCGCTGACGCCCGCCAGCGATTGCAGCCGCGCCTCGTCGGCGTTCAGTTCGGCCGGGGTGCCCGCGAAGGCGATCTCGCCATCGTTCAGGACATAGGCGTAATCGGCCACCTCGAGCGTCATGCGCACGTTCTGTTCCACCACCAGCACCGACATGCCCGAATCGCGCATCTTCACGATGATGCGGAACACCTCCTTGACGATCAGCGGTGCCAGCCCCTGCGAGGGCTCATCCAGGATCAACAGCTTGGGGTTCAGCAGCAGGGCCCGGGCGATGGACAGCATTTCCTGTTCGCCGCCAGACAGTTGCCGCCCCTTGTTCAACCGCCGTTCCTTCAGGCGGGGGAACAGGCCGTAGACCGTCTCGATGGTCCAGGGGCCGGGCCGGTCGTTCGGTACCTTCAGGTTTTCCTCGACCGTGAGGCTGGGGAAGATCTTGCGCCCCTCGGGCACGAACCCCACCCCGAGGCTGGCCACCGCATAGGGCGGCAGGCGCGTGGTGTCCTGCCCGAAGATGCGGATGGTGCCTTCGCGCGCGGGCGTCAGCCCCACGAGGCTGCGCAGCGTGGTGGATTTGCCCGCGCCGTTGCGGCCCAGGATCGTGGTGATCGAGCCTTCGGCCACCTGCAGGTTGATGCCGTGCAGGATGTGGCTCTTGCCGTAGTAGGTGTGCAGCCCCTCGGCCGACAATGCGACGCCCGTCATGCCGCGTCTCCCAGGTAGGCAGCCTGCACCTTCTCGTTCGCCGTGATCTCGGCGGGCGTGCCTTCGGCCAGCGGGCGGCCCTCGGCCAGAACGGTGATGCGGTCGGCCAGGTTGAAGACCACGCGCATGTCATGTTCGATCAGCACGATGGTCATGTGGCTTTCGCGGTGAATCCGCTTGATGAGGCGGGCGATGGCGTGGGTTTCGTCGTCGCCCATGCCCGCGGTCGGTTCGTCCAGCAACAGAAGCCGGGGCTTCAGCGCCAGCGCCATCATGATCTCGCAGGCGCGCTGGTCGCCGTGGCTCAGCTCGCCCGCAAAGCGGTCGGCGATGCGGGTCAGCCCGCCCTCGTCCAGAAGCTGTTCCACCCGGTCGCGGATCTGCCCCGCCATGCCCGCGGGCATCCAGGGTTTCAGCCGCAGCCCGGCCGCGATTTCCACCGGGATGCGGATGTTCTCGCGCACCGTCAGTTCGGGGAAGATCTCGGTGATCTGGAAGGTCCGCGCCATGCCAAGCTTCACGCGCTGGCTGGGGTCCACCCCGGCCAGGTTCTGCCCGTCGAGCGAGACGCTGCCCTTGGTCGGCGGCAGCATCCCGGTGATGAGGTTGAAGAAGGTGGTCTTGCCCGCGCCGTTCGGCCCGATGACCGCGCGGCATTCACCCTTTTCCACCTTCATGCTGACCCCATCCACCGCGACAAGGCTGCCGAAGTGCTTGGACACGTTGTCGATGTTCAGAAAGCTCATTCCAGCGCCCTCCGCCGCAGGATGCCCAGGACGCCGCGCGGGAAGAACAGCACGACCGCCACGAAGACCAGGCCCACGAAGCTCTGCCAGTTGGGGGTGAGGCTGGACAGGTAGTCCTGCAGCCAGACGAAGATCGCAGCCCCCACCAGCGGGCCCCAGAAGCTGCGCATGCCCCCCATCACGCAGATGATGACGAAGGTGCCCGATTGCGTCCAGAACAGCGCGCGGGGGTCCACAAAGTTGTTCAGCAGCGCATAAAGCGTGCCCGCCAGCGCCATGAAGGTGCAGGAGATCATCCAGGACAGCCAGATGTGCAGGTTGACGTTGATCCCCATGAAGCGGGTGCGCCGCTCGTTCTCGCGGATGGCGATCAGGGTGCGGCCGAAGGGCGAGCGCAGCAGGAACGCCATCACCGCCACCGCCAGCGCGAAGATCGCCAGCACGAAGAAGTAGAAGTTGGTCGCGTTGCTCTGGATGTCGAAGGTCATCGGCCCGACGTGGAGCGGCTGGCGCTTCCAGTTGGTCAGCCCGTCGTCGCCGCCCGTCACCGCGTTCCAGCGGAAGGCGACAAAGTAGAACACCTGCCCGAAGGCGATGGTGACCATCGCGAAGTAGACCCCGCGCAGTCGCACGATCAGCGGCCCGATCACCGCGGCGGCGACCATGCCCGCAAGCACGCCCACGACGATCGCGCTGCCCGTCGATGGCGCGAGGTAGCGTAGCGTCAGCCCGGCCCCGTAGGCGCCAAGGCCGAAATAGGCGGCATGTCCGAAGGACAGGACCCCCGTGTAGCCCAGCAGGAAGTTCAGCGCCATCGCGCCCAGCGCCATCACCACCACCTGGGTGCCAAGCTGGATGTAGCTGCCCGCATGCTCGATCCACAGCGGCAGCGTCAGCAAGAGCACCCAGACGATGATGTTGGGCGCCTGTTTCTTCACGTCGAACGTCATCTCAGAACCGCCCCTCTTCGCCCAGCAGGCCCTGCGGCCGCACCAGAAGCACCAGCGCCATCATGACGTA
The DNA here is from genome assembly GCA_021845805.1 of Pseudomonadota bacterium. Taxonomy (GTDB): domain Bacteria; phylum Pseudomonadota; class Alphaproteobacteria; order Rhodobacterales; family Rhodobacteraceae; genus Solirhodobacter. The sequence continues at coordinate 6,911 of JAJZVD010000061.1, forward strand.
GATCACCGCCTCGGTGGCCGAGGGCAGGAAGACCGCGGTCACATTCATCGCAAGCCCGATCAGCAGGCCGCCCAGCAGCGTGCCCGTCAGGCTGCCCAGGCCGCCGATGATGATGGCGACGAAGCTCTGCATGATCAGCGACGAGCCGATCGTGGGCGTCAGGCCCAGCTGCCCCGCCGCCAGCACCCCGGCCAGACCGGCCAGGAAGATGCCGATGCCGAAGTTCAGGTTGCGCAGCACCCGCACGTTCACGCCCAGGACCGAGACGGTTTCCAGGTCCAGCGTTCCCGCGCGGATCCGCAGGCCCAGCCGGGTGCGCGTCATCACCCAGAACAGCGCACCCACCACCAGCACGATCAGCGCGATCATGAACACCCGGTAGCCGGTCAGGAAGAACAGATCGAGGCTCAGCGGCGCCATCAGCCAGCCCGGCACCTGATAGGGCAGACTTTGCGCGCCCCAGATGTAGCGGGTGACATCCTCGAAGATGAAGGCCAGGCCGAAGGTCAGAAGCAGCGAATACAAGGGATCGCGCCCGTAGACCCGACTGATCAGGAAGCGTTCGACCAGAAGGCCAAGCAGCGCGGTCAGGATCGGCGCCACGATCAGCCCGCCCCAGAACCCCAGATAGGGGGCCATGGAATAGGCCAGATAGGCCCCGACGGCCAGGAAGCCGCCGTGGGCAAAGTTGATGACGTCGGACAGGCTCATGATCAGCGAGAGGCCGATCGCCATCAGCGCGTAGAACGCCCCGACGATAAGGCCGTTGATCACGGCCAGAAGGAGGAGCTGGGTCATGCGGGCTCACTCATGCGGTTGAGGAAATGCCCCGCGCCTTGGTGGCGCGGGGCCTGCGGGTCCGGTGTGGTGGCTATCCGAGCGGGTCGGACCCGGCGTCTGTCATGCGGCCCGGGACACGATGCCCCGGGCCGCGGCAGCGGGTGCAGGCGCCGGTCAGGCCGGCCAGTCCTGCTTGCACATCGTCTCTTCCAGCGTGGGCGAGACATCGTCGCCCTTCACGACCTGATCGACGACGAACAGGTCTTCGGGGTCGTCCTTGCCCTGCGCCTGCGGATGGCCGACGTAGAGGTTCGGGATGAGCTGGTTCTGGCCCGCGCGGTAATAGGCCCCGTCGGGCATCAGCGCGATTTCGGGCGGCAGCTTGAAGCCCTGCAGCGCCTTGGCCATCTTCACCGCATCCAGCGAATTGGCCTGGGCAGCCGCCAGCGCGCAGGTGTGGATCGAGGCATAGCCGAACCAGGTCCGCGCGGTCGGCACATGGCCGCCGGTGCGCTTGCGGGTTTCGGCCACGAATTCCTTCAGGCCGGTCACGTTGGGCTGGTTCCAGTACCATTCGAAGACCCAGGTGCCCACGCGCGCCTCGGGCGGCAGGCCCAGAAGCACTTCCAGTTCAAGCTGGGCGCCGGCCAGGTGGAACTTCTTGTCCAGCCCGAACTGCACCGCCTGCTTGAGCACGTTCACCCCGTCATCGCCCTGCTGCAGGATGATGATCGCATCGGGGTTGGCGGCCTGCGCCTTGATGAGGTAGCTGGAGAAATCGGTGGTGCCCAGCGGCGTCAGGTCGGCGCCGACCTTGGTGCCGCCCAGCTTGGCCGCGGCCGATTCCATCCCCGCCTGAAGCGTGTGGCCGAAGGCATAGTCGGGGGTCAGGTAGTACCACTTCTTGCCCGCCGACTTGATGACCGACCCGGCCACGGCATTCGCCTCGGTCTGGGTCGTGTTGCAGACGCGGAACACGTTCCAGTGGCAGTTCTGGCCGGTGATCGAGTCGGTATGGCCGCCCGGAACGACGTGGATCACGCCCTTTTCGTTGGCCACGTTGGCGATGGCCTGCGCCAGCGCCGAGTTGATGTTGCCGATGATGAAGCTGACCTGGTCGCGGTCGATCAGCTTGCGCGCCTTCTGCACCGCCACGCCCGCGTCGCCCGAGGTCGAATCCTCGATCGCCAGCTCGACCTTGCGGCCAAGAATGCCGCCCTTGGCGTTGATCTCGTCCACCGCCATGGCCATGCCGGTGGCCTCGTTCTTGCCCAGCGCCGCGTAGGTGCCGGTCAGCGGGTTGTCCACGCCGATCTTGATCGTGTCCGCCGCCCGCGCCACCTGCACGAAGGGCGCGGCCAGAGGCAGCGCGCCCAGCGCGGCGCCGGCCTTCAGAAGCGTACGCCGGTCGAATCGCACCGAGTTACCGTCATTCGTCATGTGTCACCTCACCTGGATTTCGTTTTTCATGAAGCGCGCGCAGGTCTTGGCCCGCGCTGTGCCGTTTGCGATCGTCCCAGCGAAGCAAGATGGCGAAAGTGGTCAATCAATTTATCCAATTCCGCCCTCTCCTCCCGAATTCGACCGTTAGCCGGTTTTGTTGTCGGTGCCAAACACTTTTTGCATGGCGGGCATGCGCGTGCCGGGCAGAAGCTGGCGCGCGGCCTCTGTCCGGCAAGGGCGGGCGTCGGAAACGGCACGAAAAAAGCCGCAGCCGGACAACCGGTGCGGCTTTCGGGTCTGGCGGAGTGGCGCGCGGGTTGTTCAGGCCAGCGATTCGGCGAAAAGCGCCATGATCCGGCGCCAGTGGCGTTCGGCCCCGGTCAGGTCGAAGACGCTGTGATCGGGCACGCACCAGCCATGCGCGCACCCGACGTAGTTCTCGATCATGTGGTCCACCCCCCCCGTGCGCAGCGCCTCGGCCAGACGGGCCGACTGTTCGGGCGGGAAGCTGCGGTCCTCGCCCGCGCAGCCGATGTAGACGCGCGCGCCCGCCATCTCGGCCGCGCGCAGATGCGGGCTGTCGGGGGCGTCGCTGGCCAGGTTGCCGCCATGCAGGCTGGCCACCGCGCGGATGCGGTCGGGATAGGTCGCGGCCGCCGTCATCGCCCGCGCGCCGCCCATGCAGTAGCCCACCGTTCCCACCGGGCCCGTGGCGCCCGCCTCGGACAGCGCGGCCAGGAAGGCGCCGGTGTCGGCCGCCGTCATCGCCTGGCTGGTGCCCTGCAACATCCCCATCAGGCGCGCGCGTTCGCCCTCCTGCCCGAAGGCGGTCAGCGGGTCGAAGGGCGCGTAGGCGCCGAAGCGGTAGAAGAGGTCGGGCACCAGCACCGTATATCCCGCCGCCGTGATCCGCGCGGCCATGCCGTCAAGCGCCGGACGCGGCCCGAAGGCATCCATGTAAAGGATCACGCCCGCCCGCGCCGCGGTCGCGCGCTCGGGACGGAAGAGATGGGCGGGGCAGGTGCCCTCGGCGGTGGCAATGCGGAGCGGGGTCGGGGTCATGCGCGGTCCTCTGCTGCGGTCGGTCTGCGCAGGAGGTGGCGCGACGGGGGCGGGCTGTCCAGCCCCTCAGCGCGCTTTCCACGTAACCGTGAGGCTTGCCCAGAAGTTCCACACCGCCCCCACGGCGGCCCCGCCAAGGCTGGCCAGCAGCCAGTCGGGAAACAGCCGGTAGAGCGCGCGCGCCACGATCACGTTGCCCACCGCCCCCACCGCGCAGACCGCGTAGAACGTCAGCAGCCCGCGCAGGAACGCCCGCCCCCGCAGCCGCCGGTCGCGCCAGGTCAGCGCGTTGTTGGCGGCGAAGTTGGTGGTCATCGCCAGCGCGACCCCCAGCACCTGCGCCGCACCGAAATGGCCGCCCGCCGCCAGCATGGCCAGCCGCACCCCGGCAAGCTGCACCAGCACCCCGGTGGCGCCTACCGCCAGGAACAGCACGAAACGGATCGGCAGCAGCCCCCCGGTCAGGCGCGACACCAGCAGGCCCAGGAATTCCAGCGTCACCGCCCCGTCAAGCTTCGACGCCCCGGCATGGCGCGGGCGGAACGTGTAGGGCACCTCGGCCACCTTCCAGCGCCCGCCCGAGGCCGACAGCATGTCGGCCAGGATCTTGAACCCCTGCCGCTGAAGGTCCAGCACCACGCCGATGAAGGCGCTGCGCCGGACCATGAAGAACCCGCTCATCGGGTCGGATACCCGCAACCCCAGCACCCGCCGCGCAAGCCGCGTCGCCCCGTCCGAGCCGCGGCGGCGCAGCGCCGACAGCCCCTGCCCCACCGTGCCCCCGTCGACATGGCGCGAGCCGATGACCAGATCGAGCGCGGGATCGGCCGCAAGGGCTGCGAACATCGCAGGCAGCGCGGCTTCGTCATGCTGAAGATCGGCATCCATCACCGCCACCACCGGCGCCTGCGCGTTCAGGATGCCCTCGATGCAGGCGCCCGACAGGCCGCGCCGGCCGACCCGGTGCAACAGCCGCACCTGCGGCATCCGCGCCGCCAGCGCGCGCACCGCATCGGCGGTGCCGTCGGGGCTGTCGTCATCGACGAACACGACCTCCCACGCCAGGCCGCCCAGCACGGCGGCCAGCCGTTCGGCCAGCACGGCGACATTGGCGCCTTCGTTGTAGGTGGGTACCACCACCGTCAGTTCCGGCAGCGCGGCGCGGGCTTCCCCGCCGCCCGCGGCAGGGGTATGCGACAGGGTCATGGCATCCGTCATCGGTCGAACAGCCTTCTTCTCGGCCCAGCGGTGATGCCGCCTGCAAAAAGTCGGCGCAAATGCTTTATTTCCTCTATAGGGACGGCGATAGCCTGTCCATGAGCGGTTTTGTCAGCCTGTTGTCAGGCAGGGGCCGCCAGACCGCCGCGCCAAGAAGATCGGGATGTTCCAGCAGATGACTCGCGCCGCTTTGCTTCCTTCCGTGGCGCTGGTCACGCTTGTCGCGCTGGCCTTCCACCTGTGGCTTGCCCACGCCCTGCCGCTGGTGGAAGACGAGGCCTATTACGCGCTTTGGGCCACGGTGCCTTCGGCGGGATATTACGACCATCCGCCGATGATCGCCTGGTGGATCCGGGCCGGCGAGGCCGTCTTCGGCGCGTCGCCGCTGGGCGTCCGGCTGCTGTCGGTGCTGGGGTTTGCGCTGGCAACCCCGATGGCCGCGCGCATCGCCGTGCTGGCAGGGCGCGCGGCTGGCAATGCGGCGGGGGACGGGGCGGGAAGCGGGCCCGAGACCGCGCGGCGCGCGGCGCTGTATCTCAATGCCACGGTGCTGATCCTGGTGCTGGGCTTCACCGCGACGCCGGACGCGCCCTCGACCTTCTTCTGGGCGCTGACCGGCTGGGCGCTGGCCGAGGCCGTGGCGGGCAGCCGGCATGGCGGCTGGTGGCTGCTGGCGGGTCTGGGGGCGGGGCTGGGCGTGCTGTCGAAGTTCACCAACCTGTTCCTGTGGGTCGGGCTGGCGGGCTGGCTGGTGGCGACGCGCGCGGGCCGGGCCGAGCTGCGCCGCCCGGTGGTGTGGCTCGCCGCGGTTCTGGCGCTGGCGGTGCTGGTGCCCTATGCGCGCTGGAACATTGCGCATGACGGGTTGGGCCTGACGCGCCAGTTCGGCCGGATCGGCCAGGGCGAGGCGCCGGGCTGGCACTGGCTGCTGGCCTATCTGGGGGCCACGGTCGCGCTGGTCTCGCCGCTGATCCTTGCCGATGCGCTGGCGGGTGTGACGCGCAGCCGCGGCCCGGCGCGGCTGCTTCTGTGGCTGACCGCGCCGCTGGTCGTCTACATGGGCGTTCACGCGCTGAAGGCGCAGGTGCAGGCGAACTGGCTGGTGCCGCTCTTTCCCGGCATCGCGGCGCTGGCGGCGCTGGGTGCGGGCAACCGCCCGGCGCGGCATGTCTGGCGGTCGGCCGGGATGGGTCTGGCGCTGGGGCTGATCCTGCTGGGGCTGGCGCTCTGGCCGGGGCGGCCGATCTTTCCCGGCAAGAACCCGCCCAACGAGATGAAGGGCTGGGCGCCGGTGGTGGCAGACCTGCGCCAGGCCATGGCCGAAACCGGCGCGCGCTGGGTGGCGACGGACAGCTACGGGCTGACAGGAACCCTGTCGTTCGAACTGTCCGGCACGCCGGTCTGGGCGATCAACGAGGCGGGGCGCTACATCTTCCGCGGGCCGCTGCCACCGGCGCTTTGCGCCGCGCCGGGGCTGCTGGTCACGCTGGGCGCCCCCCCGCCCGAGGTGCTGGCCCGCTTTGCCCGCCACGACGCCCCGCGCGAAATCACGCGGCGGTCGGGCGCGGCGGTGTTGCAGGTGCTGACCGCCACGCCGGTGCAGGGGCTGACCCCCTGCGCCGTCACGCCCTGACGCGGGCGCCTGCGGGGTCGTAAAGCGGGGCCATGTGCAGCCGGCAGGGCACCCGTTCCGACGCCACCTCCAGTTCCCAGGTGCCCGAGGTCAGGAAGGCGTCGGTGACCGGGCCGGGCTGGCGCACATAGCCCAGGCCGATCGGCAGGCCCAGCGTGTGCCCGTGCCCGCCCGACGACAGCCAGCCCACCCGCTCGCCGTTGCGGTAGATCGTCTCGCGGCCCAGCAGGATCACCGAGGGGTCGGCCACGGTGAAGGTGGCCAGCCGCTTGCGCACCCCCTCGCGCAGTTGGCGTTCCAGTACCTCGCGGCCCAGGAAGGGCTTGCCCGACTTCATCTTGCAGGCCCAGGCCAGCCCCGCCTCGACCGGGGTATGGTCGGGGCCAATGTCGGTGCCCCAGGCGCGGTAGCCCTTTTCCAGCCGCAGCGTCTCGATCGCGCGATAGCCCGCGTTCACCAGCCCCAGTGGCGCCCCCGCATCCATCAGCGCCTCGTAGACCGTCACCGCGAATTCGGTGGGCAGGTGCAATTCCCACCCGAGTTCGCCCACATAGGTCACCCGCAGCGCCAGCACCGGGCAGCCCGCCACGCTGATCCGGCGCGCGGCGCCGAAGGGGAAGCCCGCGCCGGACAGATCGTCGGGGCAGACGCGCGCCAGGATTTCGCGCGCCTTCGGCCCCATCAGCGACAGGACCGCCCCGCCCGAGGTCACATCGACCAGTTCGGCCCGCGCGCCTTCGGGCAGGGCGCGGGCGATCCAGTGGAAATCATGGGTGGCAAAGCCGGTGCCGGTGACGATGTAGAATTCGTCCTCGGCCAGCCGCGCCACGGTCAGGTCGCATTCGATCCCGCCCTTCGCGTTCAGCATCTGGGTATAGGTCAGGCTGCCCGGCGCGCGCTCGACGTTGCCCGCGGCCACCCAGCCCAGCGCCGCGGCCGCATCGGGGCCCTTCAGGGTGAACTTGGCAAAGCTCGTCTGGTCGATCAGCACCGCGGCCGTCCGGCAGGCGCGGTGCTCGCGCGCCACCGCCTCGAACCAGCCGGGGCGGCCGTAGCTGTAGCGGTCGACCGGGGTTTCGCCCGCGGCCAGGTCGGCAAACCAGTTCGGGCGCTCCCAGCCCAGCTTTTCGCCAAAGCAGGCCCCCGCCCCTTTCAGGATGCCGTAAAGGGGCGACCGGCGCAGCGGGCGGCCGGACCGGTATTCCTCGGACGGCCAGGCGATCGTGTAGTGCTTGCCATAGGCTTCCAGCGTGCGCGCCCGCACCCAGTCGGTCGACAGGTGGTTGCGCCCAAAGCGGCGGATGTCGACCGGCCAGAGGTCGAAGGGCGCCTGCCCCTTGGCCACCCATTCCGCCAGTGCCATGCCCGCGCCGCCCCCCGAGGCGATGCCGAAGGCGTTGAAACCCGCGCCGATGAAGAGGTTGCGCAGTTCCGGCGCCTCGCCCAGGATGAAATTGCCATCGGGGGTGAAGCTTTCGGGCCCGTTGACAAGCTGCCTGATCCCCGCCGTGGCCAGCGCCGGAACGCGGCCGATCGCGGGGGCCATGAACTGTTCGAAATGGTCGAAGTCGGATGTCAGCAGCGTGTAATGGAACCCCTCGGGAATGCCGTTGACCGCCCAGGGACGCGGGTTGGGTTCATAGCCGCCCATGACAAGGCCGCCCACGTCTTCCTTCCAGTAGGTCAGCCGGTCGGGGTCGCGCAGCGTGGGCAGGCCCGGTGTGACGCCCTCGATCCGTTCGGTAATCATGTACTGATGTTCCACCGACACCAGCGGGACGTTGACGCCCACGGTGGCGGCCAGGTTGCGCGTCCACTGCCCGGCGCAGATCACGATCTTCTCGCAGGTGATTGTTCCGGCTGGGGTTTCCACGCCCCGGATGCGGCCGCCCTCGACCAGGATGCGGGTCACCGGCGTATCCTCGAAGATCGCCACACCCGCCAGGCGCGCGCCGCGGGCCAGCGACATGGTGATGTCGGACGGGTTCACCTGCCCGTCGGTCGGCAGATAGGCCGCCCCCACAAGGTCAGAGACATCCATCAGCGGCCAGAGATCCTGCGCCTCTTTCGGGGTCAGCAGGTGCATGTCCAGCCCGAAGGAATGCGCGGTGGTGGCCTGCCGCCTGACCTCGGTCCAGCGTTCGGCGTTGCAGGCAAGCCTCAGCCCGCCGTTCATCTTCCAGCCCGAGGCGATGCCCGTCTCGGCCTCGAGCCGGTTGTAGAGATCGACCGAATAGCCCAGCAGTTGCGTGATGTTGGCCGAGGTGCGCAACTGCCCGACCAGCCCCGCCGCGTGGAAGGTCGTGCCCGAGGTCAGCTTGCTGCGTTCCAGCAGAACGGTGTCGGTGAAGCCCATCTTGCCCAGATGATAGGCCGTGGAACAGCCGACGATGCCGCCCCCGATCACGACGATCCGGGCGGAGGAGGGGAGCGAGGTCATGACGCTATCCTTGTTCGAAATCTGCAAATGCGGCGCGGAAGGTGGCGAGGTTCTTCAGCGAATAGTCGGAAAAGTCGAAGGCGAGATCCGAGTGAATCTCTGACACCATGCTCCACAGCGTCTCGCGCAGGGCCGCTGCCGCCTTCATCGCGCGGTAGCGCCGCCACAGCGCCGCATCGGGCGCGCGGTCGAAATAGGCGGCCAGCATCGCGCCTTCCTGGGCCTCGGACAGGCCGTTGTTGGCGGCAAGCCCCCCCAGATCGAACAGCGGAGAGTTGAAGCCGGCATAATCCCAGTCGATCAGCCACAGCCTGCGCCCGTCGTCGATCAGGTTGGCGGCCAGCAGGTCGTTGTGGCCGAAAACGATCTCGACCGGGCCCACCGCCGCCTCAAGCCGGGCGGCGTCCTGCAGCAGCGCGGGCAGACGCCCGGCGTGGGGGCTGGCGTCGCCCTCCAGCCGCGCGGCGTAATCGCGGATGACGTGGAACACCCAGAACATCAGCGCGGGCCCCCGCAGGTGGCGCGGCACCTCGCGATGCGCGCGGGCGACCAGCGGCAGGACACGTTCCAGCATTCCCGGGGCGCGCACGTCCTCGGGCGTCAAGGTGCGCCCCTCGACGAAATCGATCACCAGCACCCCGGGGGCGTGGTACAGCACCGCGGGCGAGACCCCCGCCGCCTGCGCCGCGCGGCTGGCGGCCAGTTCGTTGATGCGCAGGATCTGGTGAACGGGGATGTCGTCGCCGATCCGCACCACCGCCTTGCGGTCGCCGTCCTGCACCACGAAATTCACATTGGTGATGCCGCCGCCCAGCGGCTGCGGATCGACCGGCCCGCGCCAGATCGGCAGCAGGCGCGCCTTGTCATAGGGGGTCATCGCGCGCTCCCTCGGAATCGCCGGGCAAGCCTGTGGTAGTTTGTGGCTTTCGTCAAAGACAATGTGGGATTTCGTGGGATTCGCCTTGCGCTACCGGCGCCGATCCCCCAGTCTGGCGCCAAGGAGGGCCCCCATGCAGGCACGGCGCGAGGCGGAAATTCTTCAGGCGCTCAGCGACAGCGGCACCGCGCGCATCCTCGATCTGTCGCGGCGGCTGAACGTGACGGAAGAGACGATCCGACGCAACGTGAAGCGGCTGGAGGCGCAGGGGCTGGTGACCAAGCTGCATGGCGGGGTGGCGCTGCGCGACTGGACGCCCGAGCCGCCCTTCGCCCAGCGGGTGGCCGAGCGGCCCGAGGCCAAGCGGCGCATCGCGCGGGCGGTGGCGGCGCTGATCCCCGATGGCGCGGCGCTGTTTCTGGACGTGGGCACCACGACGGCATACGTCGCGCAGGCGCTGCGCGGGCATCAGCGGCTGATGGTGGTCACGAACTCGCTGGCCGTGGCGCAGGCGCTGGCGCCGGTGGAAGGCAACCGCGTCTTCATGGCGGGGGGCGAGTTGCGCGCGCATGACGGCGGCGCCTTCGGGGCCGAGGCGCTGGCCTTTGTGCGCCAGTTCCGGCTGGATTACGCGATCCTGTCGGCCGCCGCCGTGACCGAAGCCGGGTTCCTGCTGCGCGACCTGCGCGAGGCCGAATTTGCCCGCGCCATCATCGGCGGCGCGGCACAGACGATCATGGCGGTCGACGCCTCGAAATTCGCCCGATCCGCCCCCATCCGCATCGCCGCCCCCGCCAGTGTGGCGCGGCTGGTGACCGATGCCGCCCCCCCTGCCCCCGTGGCCGCGATGCTTGCCGCCGCCGGGGTCACGCTGCACCTTGCCCCGGAGGACCCATGACGCTGGATGACCTGCACCGCGCCGCGATCGAAATCGCCAGGGCCGCGCGCCCGCTGCCGCTGGGCCACTTCCGCGCCGGGCTGGATGTCGAGGCGAAGGCGGATGAAAGCCCGGTGACGGTGGCCGACCGCGCGACCGAGGCGCGGCTGCGCGACGAGATCGCGCGCCGCTTTCCCGATCACGGGATTCTGGGCGAGGAATACGGAACCCAGGGGCTTGACCGCGAATGGGTCTGGGTGATCGACCCGATCGACGGCACGAAAAGCTTCATCACCGGCCATCCGATGTGGGGGATGCTGCTTGGGCTGCTGCACCACGGGGTGCCGGTTCTGGGGGTGGTGCAGATGCCCGCGCTGGACGAGATCGCCGTGGGGGTGCGGGGCGGCGGCGCCACGCTGAACGGCGCGCCCATCCGCTGTCGCCGGGTGGCGCCCGAGGCCGCCTATCTGAACCTGAACGAGGTGCCGCGGATGCTGGCCGGGCCCGACCGTGCGGCCTGCGAGCGGCTGCTGGCGGCCGGGCGCTATGCGCGGGCGACGGCGGATTGCTATTCCTACGTCCAGCTTGCCGCGGGCTGGATCGACGGGGTGGTGGATTACGGGCTGGAACCCTACGACTATCTGCCCGTGCTGCCGCTGGTCGAGGCCGCGGGCGGGGTCATGACCGACTGGCAGGGCCGCGCGCTGGGCCCCGGATCGGATGGGCGGGTGGTGGCGGCAGGCTCGCCCGCCGTGCACGCGCATCTGCTGCGGGTGATCGCGGGGGGCTGAGCGGCTCAGGCCACCGCGGCCAGCCGGGGCGGGATCGCCGCCAGCGGCAGAGGCGCCGCGGCCGGGCGCCAGCCCGCCAGCAGCACGCGCACCTCATGCGGCTTCAGCGTCAGCCGGGCCGCGGGGTAGCTTTCGGTGGCGGCGGGCCGCGCGAGGTCGGGGAAGATCGTGTAAAGCTCGGCCCGCTGGTCGGCATCGAAGCCCGCCAGCGTGCGGTCGCCGGGCTGGAAGCTTTCGCTCCAGCATCCATCGGCCAGCACCACCTCGTGCCGGTCGAACAGCAGGTGGATATAGGTCACCTCGGGCACCTGGGCCACGTCCACCCCCGGCAGGCCCACCAGATGCAGCGCGCGCACCAGCACCTCGGCCTCGCCGAACAGCAGTTCCGCCCGCACGTCCTGCACCAGCATCCGGTGCTGGCGGCTGACCAGCAGGTCGCGGTCGGGCATCCCCGGCCCCAGCGCCCCCGCCCGGATGCGCACCGGCTGCAACGCCGGTTCCACCGCCAGCCGGGGCGCGCCGATGGTCTGGCTGCCGATCCAGTCGATCGGGCGATAGCCGTGGTCGCGGGTCAGCACCTCGTCGCCGGGGCGCAGCGATTCCACCGGCATCAGCCCCAGCCGCGTCGCGATCATCGTGCCGGGGGTGAAACAGGGCACGATCTTCTCGATGTTGCTGAAGGCGATCGTGCCGGTCGTGTTGCCGTTCGCATCGACGTAGGTGACCGTGCCGCTTTGCACGTCCGACGGGTTGTAATCGATCCGGCCGATGACGCTGCCGGTCTGGTCGATGATGTTCAACCGGTTGGGGTCGCCCGGCGCGTGAACGAAATGCGCCTGGGGAAGTTCGAGCACCAGCGTGTCCTGATCGCCCGTGCCGCCATCGACCGTATCCCCGGCGACCGCCCCGATCAGATCGCTGCCCGAACCGCCAAGCACAAGATCGTTGGCGGCGCCCAGAAGGGTGTCGTTTCCGGTGCCGCCATCAAGCGTCGCCCCCCCACCCTGGCTGAACAGCTCGTCGTTCCCGTCACCGCCCGAGAGCATATCCGCCCCCGTGCCCCCCAGCAGGACATCGTCCCCCGTGCCGCCATAAAGCTGGTTGGTGCCGTCCTCGCCAAAAAGGTAGTCATTGCCCGCGTCGCCATAGAGCGTGTCATTGCCCGTGCCGCCCAGGAGCGAGTCGTTGCCGTCCCCGCCATAGAGAACGTCGCCGCCACCTTCGCCCAGGATTAAATCGTTGCCACCCGCACCGTAGAAGATGTTGGTGAAGGGGTCGGGGCCGGAGGTGCTTTCGGCGTCATAACCCACCAGCGTGTCGTCAAAGCTGGACCCG
>JAJZVD010000062.1 GCA_021845805.1 Pseudomonadota bacterium
GCTGGGCGTGCATGGCACCGCCGGCCGCGACGCGCGCGCCGAGGTGGCGCAGATCATGGCCGAGGTGGGGCTCGACCCCGCCACGATGCAACGCTACCCGCACGAGTTTTCCGGCGGTCAGCGCCAGCGCATCGCCATCGCCCGCGCCATGATCCTGCGGCCCAAGCTGGTGGTGCTGGACGAACCCACAAGCGCGCTGGACATGACGGTGCAGGTGCAGATCGTCGACCTGCTGCGCGCGCTTCAGCGCAAATGGGGGCTGGCCTATGTCTTCATCAGCCACGACCTGCGCGTAGTGCGCGCCCTGTCGCATCGGGTGGTGGTGATGAAACAGGGCGACATCGTCGAGGCGGGCACCGCTGCCGAGATCTTCGGCGCGCCGCGACAGGACTACACGCGCGAACTGCTGGCGGCGGCGTTCAACCTGAAAGACTAGATTGCCGCCGAATGCTGCGCCTTGGCGTGGTCGTAGGCGTCGAAGCTCTGCGCGATCATGCGCGTCAGCGGCCGCGCATGGGGGGGGATGGACAGCCCCGTCCGGGTCAGCGCCACCATCCCCGGAAACGCCGCCATCGCCTTGGCATACATCGCGTCAAGCGCGGCCGGGCTGACCCCGAAATCACGGATCAGTTCGGCGCTGTCCACCGCAAAGTCGCACATCAGCGCCTCGATGATCCGGCCGCGCAGCCGGTCTTCGGCGGTGAAGTCATGCCCGCGATGGGTGGAAAAGCTGCCCGAGCGGATCGCCTTGATATGTTCCGATGTGGCCGCCGCGTTCTGCGCATAGCCCTGCGGAAACCGCGAGATGGACGAAGCCCCGATCCCCACCAGAACGGGCGAGGTGTCATCGGTATAGCCCTGGAAGTTCCGCCGCAGCGTCCCCTGCGCCTGCGCCACCGCCAGCCCGTCTTCGGGCCGCGCAAAATGGTCGATGCCGATCTCGCGGTAGCCATCCCAGACAAAGAGCCTGCGCGCGGTCTCGAACAGCTCCAGCCGCTCCGGCGGCGTCGGCATCGCGTCGGACGGGATCATCACCTGCCGCCGCGCCATCCAGGGAACATGCGCATACCCGTAGAGCGCCACCCGGTCGGGCGACAGCGACAGCAGCTTCTGCACCGAATCCGCGATGCGCGCCGGTGTCTGGTGCGGCAGCCCGTAAAGGATGTCGGCGTTCAGGCTCTTCACGCCCTTCTCGCGGATCGCCAGCACCGCATCGCGCGTGACCTCGTAGGTCTGGTCGCGTCCGATTGTCTTCTGGATGTCCAGATCGAAGTCCTGCACCCCGATCGAGGCGCGGTTCATTCCCGCGGCCGCCAGCGCCGCCAGCCGCGGCTCGTCGATCTCGTTCGGGTCGATCTCGACCGAAAATTCGGCATCCGGGCCCAGCGGCACGGCGTCGAAAATGGCCCCCGCCACCTCTGCGATCACCGCGGCGGGCATCATGGTGGGTGTGCCCCCGCCCCAATGCAGGCGTGACAGCCGCACCCCCGGCGCCAGCCGCGCCTTGAGCAGGGCGATTTCCGCCTTCAGCACCTCGGCATAGGCCACCACCGGATCGTCGCTCGAGGTGCCCTGGGTGCGGCAGGCGCAGAACCAGCACAGCCGCCGACAGAACGGCACATGCATGTAAAGCGAGATCGCCCCGTTTTCCGGGACGGCCTCGATCCAGCGCGCAAAGGTTGCGGCGTTCACGCCGCCCGCGAAGTGCGGCGCCGTGGGGTAGCTCGTGTACCGGGGCACACGTGCGTCAAAGATGCCAAATTGGGCAAGTTGCGATTCAGCGGACATTCCCGTACATTCCCCAGAAGGGATTGCTCTCGCCTTGATGCAGATCAAGTAGGATTTTTGGATGGACCTTACCCACAATCACTTTTCGTCACAGGATTGTGGTGATTGCCCCATCCGGCATCGGGCGGTCTGTGCCCGCTGCGATGCCCGCGAACTCGACGAGCTTGAGCAGATCAAGTATTACCGCAGCTTCGAGGCCGGGCAGACCATCATCTGGTCGGGTGACCGGATGGATTTCGTGGCCTCGGTGGTGACCGGGATCGCCACGCTGACCCAGACGATGGAAGACGGTCGCCGTCAGATGGTGGGGTTGTTGCTGCCGTCGGATTTCGTCGGCCGTCCGGGGCGCGAGCGGGCGCCCTATGACGTGACCGCCACCACCGATCTGGTGATGTGCTGCTTCCGCAAGAAACCCTTCGAAGAGATGATGATCCGCACGCCGCACATCGGCCAGCGCCTGCTGGAGATGACGCTGGACGAACTGGATGCCGCGCGCGAATGGATGCTGCTTCTGGGCCGCAAGACCGCGCGCGAGAAGATCGCGAGCCTTGTCGCCATCATCGGCCGCCGCGATGCGGCCCTGCATCTCAGCGGCAAGAAGGGTCCGCTGACCTTCGATCTGCCGCTGACGCGCGAGGCGATGGCCGATTACCTGGGCCTGACGCTGGAAACCGTCAGCCGCCAGATCTCGGCGCTGAAGCGGGATGGCGTGATCGAGCTGGAAGGCAAGCGCCACGTCATCGTGCCCGACCTTGACCGCCTGCTGGAAGAGGCGGGCGACGATACCGACGGCGGCCTTCTGGTCTGACGCCACGCCCCCCGGACAACGCAAAGGCGCGCCACACGGGTGCGACGCGCCTCTTCGGGTTCGGGGTGGCGCGGTCAATGCGCCATGAACACCGGCACGTCGGCCTGTTCCAGCATCCCGCGGGTGGCCCCGCCAAGGATCGCCTCGCGGAAGCGCGAATGGCCATAGGCCCCCATCACGATCATGTCGGCATTCAGGTCGCGCGCGTGCCGCACCAGGATCTCTGACACCTTCGGCATCGTCTTGGCCAGCACCGACACCTCGGCCCGCACCCCGTGCCGCGCGAGCATCTGGCTCAGCGGGCCGCCCGGGTCCGACCGTTCCGGCCCATGCTTGGGCGGGTCGATCACCGAGATGTCGACCAGCTCCGCCTTGGTCAGCAGCGGAAGCGCAAGACGCACGGCCGCCAGCGCCTCGCTGGACTGGTTCCAGGCGACGACGATCCGCTTGCCGCAGGGGCCAAGCCCGCTGTCCGGCACCACAAGGACCGGGGTCTGGCCTTCGAACAGCGCGGCCTCCACGATCGCCTCGTCCTCCTGCCCGCGGCCGGGCCCGAAGGGTTTCGGCAGGATCACCAGATCGTTGAAGCGCGCCCGCACCGCGATCAGCCCGTTCAGGGCGCCAAGCTGTGCCACCGCCGCCTCGGACGACCAGCGGATATCCTCCTTGCCCAGCCGGTCCTGCACCCTGGCGTCCAGCGCGCGGGCCTCTTCCTCGGCCCGGTCCATCATCTCCTGCTGCAGCACGATCGCGGCGCCGGCGTAGTAGTACCCGGCCTGCGTCCGGTCGATGCCAAGGCTCAGCACCTCCAGATGCGCGTCCTCACGTCGCGCAAGCTCGATTCCGGCGGCAAGTGTCGCATCAAGCGACTGCGGCCCTGTCAGGACCATCATCAGCGATTTGTAGGCCATCGCGCGGCACCTCCTCTGGTGTGACGATTTAGCTTAGGGGGTGCGGCACCCGCGAGCATTGACCTCGATCAAGCCCCTCATCACAGAGGTTTGACATGGATCAAGGCATTCTGACCGTCCCGCGGCGAGAAGCGGGAACAGTCAAGAGCAACCGGAGGGCACGATTCTGCCCGCCCGGGATAAGACGAAGGGACGCATAATGTGGGATTACGTTAAACTGATCGCGCTAGGGATGGTCGCGCTCTGCAGCGCGATCATCGCCAACTACGCGCGCGATTTCGGCTATGAGTTGCACGCGATCCTCGTCACCGGCGTCGCGGCGGTCGTCTTCATCTGGCAGCTGCGCCAGATGGAACAACCCAGGCCCGTGCCGACGAACGAGTATATGGACGGGGTGATCCGGGCCGGCGTGATCGCGACCGCCTTCTGGGGCGTTGTCGGGTTCCTGGCCGGCGTGTTCATCGCGTCGCAACTGGCGTTTCCCGCGCTGAACTTCCAGTGGGCCGAAGGCTACATGAACTTCGGTCGCCTGCGCCCGCTGCATACTTCCGCAGTGATCTTCGCCTTCGGGGGCAACGCGCTGATCGCGACCTCGTTCTACGTCGTGCAGCGCACCTCGGCGGTGCGGCTCTGGGGCGGCAACGCGGCCTGGTTCGTGTTCTGGGGCTACAACCTGTTCATCGTCCTGGCCGCCTCTGGCTACGTTCTGGGCATCACCCAGGCCAAGGAATACGCCGAGCCCGAATGGTACATGGACCTGTGGCTGACGATCGTCTGGCTGGTCTATCTTGCCGTTTTCCTCGGCACGATCCTGCGGCGCAGGGAACCCCACATCTACGTCGCGAACTGGTTCTACCTGTCGTTCATCGTCACCATCGCGATGCTGCACGTCTTCAACAATCTGTCGATCCCGGTGTCGATCTTCGGGTCGAAGTCGGTGCAGGTCTTCTCGGGCGTGCAGGATGCGATGGTGCAGTGGTGGTACGGGCACAACGCCGTGGGCTTCTTCCTGACCGCGGGCTTCCTTGGCATGATGTACTACTTCGTGCCGAAACAGGCCGAACGCCCGGTCTACAGCTACAAGCTGTCGATCATCCACTTCTGGGCGCTGATCTTCCTCTACATCTGGGCCGGTCCGCACCACCTGCACTACACCGCGCTGCCCGACTGGGCGAGCACGCTGGGCATGGTGTTCTCGATCATGCTCTGGATGCCCTCGTGGGGTGGCATGATCAACGGCCTGATGACCCTTTCGGGCGCCTGGGACAAGCTGCGCACCGACCCGATCATGCGGATGATGGTGGTGTCGGTCGGCTTCTACGGCATGTCGACCTTCGAAGGCCCGATGATGTCGATCAAGACGGTCAACTCGCTCAGCCACTACACCGACTGGACCATCGGCCACGTCCATTCCGGCGCGCTGGGCTGGAACGGCATGATCACCTTCGGGGCGCTCTATTTCCTGACCCCGCGTCTGTGGAACCGCGAACGGCTCTATTCGTCCCGGCTTGTCAGCTGGCACTTCTGGCTGGCTACCATCGGCATCGTGCTCTACGCGGCCTCGATGTGGGTGTCGGGGATCATGGAAGGCCTGATGTGGCGCGAAGTCGATGCCCAGGGCTACCTGGTCAACTCCTTCGCCGACACGGTGGTTGCGCGCCACCCGATGCTGCTGGCACGCGCGATCGGCGGCGGCATGTATCTGACCGGGGCGCTCATCATGGTCTACAACCTCTGGAAAACCGTGACGTCGGCGCCTGAACGGGCGCCGGACACCGCGGCGGTTCCGGCCGAGTAAGCGGAGACAGTCATGGCTTTCCTCGACAAGCATAAGAAGCTCGAAACCAACGCCACACTGCTGCTGATCTTCGCCTTCCTGGTCGTCACCATCGGCGGCCTGGTCGAGATCGTGCCGCTGTTCTACCTGAACAACACGATCGAGAAGGTGGCAGGCGTGCGGCCCTATACCCCGCTCGAACTGACGGGCCGCATGATCTACATGCGCGAGGGCTGCTTCTACTGCCACAGCCAGATGATCCGCCCGATGCGCGACGAGGTGGAACGCTACGGCCATTACAGCCTGGCGGCCGAGTCGATGTACGACCATCCGTTCCAGTGGGGCTCGGAACGTCAGGGCCCCGACCTGGCCCGCGTGGGCGGCCGCTACTCTGACCACTGGCATGTCGATCACCTGATCAACCCGCAGTCGGTCGTGCCGGAATCGATCATGCCGAAGTTCGGCTTCCTGATGAACACCATGATCGATGGCCAGTATGTCGCCGACCTGATGCGCACCAACGCCGAGGTGGGCGTGCCCTACACGGCCGATGACCTCGCCAATGCCAAGGCCGACTTTGCCGCGCAGGCAGACCCGAACGCCGACAGCACGGGCCTGCTGAAGCGGTATGGCGACAAGGTGAACGTGCGCAACTTCGACGGCAAGCCGGGCGTCTCGGAAATGGATGCGCTGGTGGCCTATCTGCAGGTTCTGGGCACCATGGTCGATTTCTCGACCTTCACGCCGGACGCGAGCCGGTAAGGAGAGACCATGGAACAGTTTGAAACCATGCAGCAATTCGCGCTCAGTTGGGCGCTCGTGTTCCTGACGGCCGTGTTCGTGGCGGCGGTTGTCTGGGCCTTCTGGCCCGGCAACCGGAAGGCACAGGACGAGGCGGCGAAGTCGATCTTCCGCAACGAGGATCGGCCCGCGCGGGATGGAAGCACGTTCAAGGAGGCGTGGAAATGAGCAACGGCAAACCCCAGAGCCACGGCAAGGGCGAGGTCGAGACGACCGGACATTCCTGGGACGGCATCGAGGAACTGAACAACCCGCTGCCCAAGTGGTGGCTCTACACCTTCTACCTCTGCATCCTGTTCGCCTTCGGCTATACGGTGCTCTATCCCGCCTGGCCGCTCATCCACGGCGCGACGCCCGGCCTTCTGGGCTATTCGACCCGGGGCGCCGAGGCGGCCGAGATGAAGGCCTGGCAGACCGAGCTGGCGCCGCTGCAACAGAAGCTGGTGGCGACCGACATCGCCGCGGTGAAGGACGACCCGACCCTGCTGCAATACGCCAACTCCTCGGGTGCGGCCGTCTTCCGCACCTATTGCGTGCAGTGCCACGGCGCGGGCGCGGCCGGGAACCCCAACGGCGGCTATCCGAACCTGCTGGACGACGACTGGCTGCATGGCGGGACGGTGCAGGCGATCTACACCACGATCCTGCACGGCGTTCGCGACCCGCACGACCCCGACACCCGGCCCGCCCCCGACATGCCCGCCTGGGGCCAGACCTTGCAGAAGGCCGACATCGCCAATGTCGTCCAGTTCGTGCTGAAGATCTCGGGCCAGACCTTCGACGCGACGCAGGCCGATGCCGGGGCCAAGGTCTTCGCCGACAACTGCGCCGCCTGCCACGGCGAGCAGGGCAAAGGGAACCAGGACATGGGCGCCCCGAACCTGACCGACGCGATCTGGCTTTATGGCGATGGCAGTCAGGCCGTCATCACCCAGACGGTCGAATATGGCCGCGCGGGCGTGATGCCTTCGTGGACGGGGCGCCTGAGCGATGCCGACATGCGCTCGGTCTCGATCTATGTCCACGGGCTTGGCGGCGGCAAGTAGGCCCGCCCACCGAAGCACCGCTCCGGCCCGGCCCGCAAAGTGCCGGGCCGTGGCATGTCGCGGGCCGGGCGGGCCGCATCGCGCGCGCCCCTCCGCGCGATTTCACGGGCGGTTGACCCAGATCAAGGTGCCACGGTCGGGCAGGTGGCACAGATCATTCGTCCTGCTCCGGCAGGAACAGCACCGGCCCTTCGTCCTGTTCGCGCGTTTCCTCGGAGGGTCGGTGCCTGACCCCTTTCCCAAAGCCGACATACCCCCCGCATCCCGGCCAGCAGTCGGTGGGTGCGTGCGGGAAACCCCGTCTGCGCAAGGGGTTGCGGCAAATGCGCCCGCGGGGCGGGGCCGGGGCGTTTTCATGTATCGGCCATCCACTTTTTGACGCAAGTCAATGTGATCGCCGCCCCCGCCCCCCATACCGGACGGGAACCCGAGAATCACCGGAGCCTGCCGTGTCCGCCCCCGAAAATGCCCCACAGGATGTCCTTTACGCCGCCCGCGAGCCGATCTTTCCGCGCCGGGTGAAGGGCGCCTTCCGCACGATGAAGTGGTGGCTGATGGCCGTGATGCTGGGCATCTACTACGTCACCCCCTGGATCCGCTGGGACCGCGGACCGACCCTGCCCGACCAGGCCGTGCTGCTGGATCTGCAGGGCCGCCGCTTCTTCTTCTTCTGGATCGAGATCTGGCCGCACGAATTCTACTTCGTCGCCGGGCTTCTGGTGATGGCGGGGCTGGGTCTGTTCCTGTTCACCTCGGCGCTGGGCCGGGTCTGGTGCGGCTATGCCTGCCCGCAGACCGTCTGGACCGATCTGTTCATCCTGGTCGAACGCTGGGTGGAGGGCGACCGCAACAACCGCATCCGCCTGTTCCGCCAGAAATGGGATCTGCAGAAGGCCCGCCTGCGCCTGACCAAATGGGTGCTCTGGTTCCTGATCGGCCTGGCTACCGGCGGCGCCTGGGTCTTCTACTTCGCCGATGCGCCGACCCTGCTGCGCGATCTTGTGACAGGGCAGGCGGCCGCCGTGGCCTATGCCACCATGGGCATCCTTGCCTTCACCACCTTCCTGTTCGGCGGTTTCGCGCGGGAACAGATCTGCATCTATGCCTGCCCCTGGCCCCGCATCCAGGCCGCGATGATGGACGAAGACACCATCACCATCGGGTATCGCAGCTGGCGTGGCGAGCCCCGCGGCAAGCATCGCAAGGCCGATGGCGCCGACCAACTGGGCGACTGCATCGACTGCATGGCCTGCGTGAACGTCTGCCCGATGGGGATCGACATCCGCGACGGCCAGCAGCTTGCCTGCATCACCTGCGGCCTGTGCATCGACGCCTGCAACGACGTGATGGACAAGGTCGGCAAGCCCCGGGGCCTGATCGGCTACATGGCGCTGACCGACGAAGGGCGCGAACGCGCGGGCCAGCCGCCGAAGTCGGTGTGGAAGCACATCTTCCGCCCGCGGACCATCCTCTACACCGTGCTCTGGAGCGGCATCGGCGTGGGACTCATCGTCGCGCTGTTCATGCGCCAGCCGGTCTCCGTCTCGGTCGCCCCGGTGCGCAACCCGGTCTATGTCACGCTGTCGGACGGCACGATCCGCAACACCTATGACATCCGCATCCGCAACCAGGAACACAGCGACCGGCCGTTCCGCATTTCGCTTCTGTCGGATGCCGATCTGAAGATCTCGCTCGAGGGCCTGCCGGGCGATGTCGTGACCGTCGCGGCCGATGAAACCAAGCTGCAGCGCGTCTATGTCACCGCCGCGCCGGGAAGTTCCGCCGCCCGCGCCGAACGGACCCATCTGCGCTTCTGGGTCGAAGACACCCAGAGCACGAACCGCGCCAGCGAAGACACCATCTTCTTCGGAAAGGGCAAGTGAGATGAGCCACGAGATCCGCTTCTTCGCCCTGTTCGTTGTGGCCCTTCTTGCAGGCTTCGGCATCCTGATGTGGGTGCTGTTCCGCAAGAAGATCACCGGCCCGCGCGTACTGACCTTCATGGTGGCCTTCTTCGGCGTGGTCATCGCGGTCAATGTCGGGATGGCCTACCAGGCCGGGCGCACTTTCCCCGGCCTCGAAGAGGAAACCGGCAACGGCTATGACGAAAGCCAGGCCTTCGAGAAGATCATGCGCGAACAGATCGCGCTGGGCTGGAAGATCGACCTTGCCTACGCAAACCGGACCCTGACGGTGACCTTCCGCGGCAAGGACGGGGCCGAGGCCCAGGTGGGCGGCATGGCGCTGCTGATCGGCCGCCCGACCGAGGCATCGGATGACCAGAGGCCGCAGTTCGTGCAGAGTGGCCCTGTCTTCACGGCGCCGCTGACGCTGGCCCCTGGCAAATGGATGGTCAAGGTCAACGCCCGGGCCAAGGATGGAACCGAATTTCACCAGCGTCTGTCCCTGGTCGTGACGGAGTAGACCGATGGCTGCCGAACTGCGCATCTCTGCCTCTGCCTGCCCCGCCTGCGCGGCGATGCCCGCGGCCGAGGCGCTGGCCGCACGCGCCGCGCCGAAAGAGGCGCGGCTGATCCTGTCGCTGCCCACGGCGCATTGCGCGGCCTGCATGACCACGGTGGAACAGGGGTTGATGCAGGTTCCCGGCGTCCATGACGCCCGCGTCAACCTGACGTTGAAGCGCGTGGCGGTGGCCGCCGACCCCGCGATCAGGGCCGATACGCTGATCGCCGCGCTGGACCGGCTGGGCTACGAGGCGCACGAACTGGACGCAGGGATGCTGCGCACGACCGCCACGGACAAGGCGGGGCGCGAGCTTCTGATGCGGCTTGGCGTGGCGGGCTTTGCCATGATGAACATCATGCTGCTGTCGGTCGCCGTCTGGTCCGGGGCAGAGGGGCCGACGCGCGCGCTCTTCCAGTGGGTGTCCGCCGTCATCGCGCTGCCCACCGTGATCTTTTCCGCGCAGCCCTTCTTCCGTCAGGCCTGGCGGGCGCTTCGGGTGCGGCGGCTGAACATGGATGTTCCGATCTCGCTTGCCATCATCCTGGCAACGCTCATGTCGCTTTACGAGACGGCCGGGGGCGGCGGGCATACCTATTTCGATGCCGCCGTCTCGCTGACCTTCTTCCTGCTGGCGGGGCGCTACCTGGATTACCGCACCCGCGCCGTGGCCCGCTCTGCGGCAGAAGAGCTTGCCGCGCTGGAAGTGCCGCGGGCCACCCGGGTGCGGGACGGGGCGGAAGAGGTCGTGGCCATCGCCGACCTCGGCGCGGGCGATCTGGTGCGCGTGCGCCCCGGCGGGCGGATGCCGGTGGATGGCGTGGTGGTCGAGGGCACGAGCGAACTGGACCGCTCGCTGTTGACGGGCGAAAGCCTGCCGGTCTGGACCGGCCCGGATGCCGTGGTCAGCACGGGCGAGGTGAACCTGACCGGCCCGCTTCTGGTCCGCGTCACCGCCGCGGGGCGCGACAGTTCGCTGCATCGCATGGCCGACCTGGTTGCCGTGGCCGAAAGCGGCAAGAACCGCTATACCTCGCTGGCCGACCGCGCGGCGCGCATCTACGCGCCGGGGGTGCATCTGCTGGCCGCGGCGACCTTCCTCTTCTGGCTTCTGCGCAGCGCAGGCGACGTGCATCTGGCGCTGAACATCGGGGTCGCGGTGCTGATCATCACCTGCCCCTGCGCGCTGGGGCTGGCCGTGCCTGCCGTGGTCACTGCGGCCTCGGGGCGGCTCTTCCGGCGCGGCCTCCTGATCAAGGACGGCACCGCGCTGGAACGCCTGGCCGAGGTGGACACCGTCGTCTTCGACAAGACCGGCACGCTGACCATGGGCGCGCCCGTGCCGATGAACCTGGCCGATCACGCCCCGCAGGATGTGGCGCTGGCCGCGGCGCTGGCGGCGGCCTCGTCCCATCCCCTGGCGCGCGCGTTGGCTGCCGGGGCGGCTGACGTCGAGGGCCTTGCCGCCCTGCCGGTCGAGGATCTGCGCGAGGTTCCGGGCTTCGGGATCGAGGGGCGCTGGAAGGGCCGCCGTGTCCGGCTGGGCCGCGCGGGCTGGATCGGCGCGACGCCGGGCGCCCGCACTGCCACCTGGCTCGACGCGGGCGATGGCATTCCGCGCGAATTCGCCTTCGCCGACAGCCTGCGGCCGGGGGCAGAGACCGTGGTGGCCGACCTGCGCCGGCAGGGCAAGGCCGTGCACCTGATCTCGGGCGATACCGAAGGCGCGGTGGCCGCCCTGGCCGCCCGCCTCGGCATCGAGACCTGGACGGCCGGCGCCACCCCGGCGGAAAAGGCCGACCGCGTTGCCGAACTGACCGCCAGGGGCGCGCGCGTTCTGATGGTGGGCGACGGTCTGAACGATACCGCGGCGCTGGCCACGGCGCATGTGTCGATCTCGCCCGCCTCGGCACTGGATGCCGCGCGGGTGGCCTCGGACATCGTGCTGCTGGGAACCGATCTTGGCCCCATCGCCGGGGCGCTTGTCACGGCCCGCCGCGCCACCCGCCGCATCCACGAGAACTTCGCGATTTCCGCCGCCTACAACGTCATCGCCGTGCCACTGGCCATGATCGGGGTCGCCACGCCGCTGATGGCGGCCTTGGCCATGTCGGTCTCGTCGATTACCGTATCGATGAACGCCCTGCGCCTGAGGTAACCATGACCGTCCTCGCCTATCTGATCCCGATCTCGCTCTGCCTTGGCATGATCGGCCTCGGCGCCTTTCTCTGGACGCTCGAGTCGAACCAGTATGACGACCCGCAGGGCAACGCGAGCCGCATCCTGCGCCCCGACTACGACGACCACCCCAAGGCCTGAACCGGCCCCCCGGTCATCCCCGCGCCCTGGCCCCCTTGGGGATCGGCGCACGCCCCCCGGTTGCCGCGCCGCCCGGGGTCAGCCCGGCGGCTGGCCGCCCAGCACCTCCCAGAATTCGGTCTTGCTGTTGCGGCGCGGAAAGGGCTGGTCGGGCACCGGCACGCCTAGAAAGGCGCAGAGCGGCCCCCAGCCCTCGGTCACGTCGAAGACCAGCACGCGCCCGGGCGGCAGGGCGGCAACCACCTCGTCTCGCCTGCGGCGATAGGCGGCGATGGCCGCGTCCTTGTCGGTATGACGCCCGCCGAAGGTCTGTTCGGCCACCAGCGCGCGGCCCGCATCCAGCATGGCGCGCACATGGGGCGGCACCGGCAGGCCCTGATACCGGTCGATCAGCGTCCCGATCGTGCCGGAAAAGCTGTCCCACCACAGATCCTCGGGGCGATGGGAATGGATGACCTTGGCCTGCGGATAGGCGGCGGCCAGTTCGCGCCAGACATGAGAGCCGGGCCAGTCGACCTGCGCGCGGTAGCCCGCGAAGACTGTCTCCCAGTCCACCGGCTCGCCCGCCGCGACACGGGTCCAGTGCGCGACCTGCGGCGGGTTCGCGAAACACTCCTCCATGTGGTGACAGGGCCCGAAGCCCAGGATTTCCAGCGCGTCCTTCAACGACCGCGTTCCGGTCCGGCCGAAGCCCGATCCGATCACGTCAAGCGCCATGTCACCCTCCCCGTGCAAAGCTGCGCCGAGGATGAGCCTCCGGTCCGCCGCAGGCAAGCCTCAGCCCTTGGGCGCGCCCACGTTTTCGGCGAAAGCCACCGCAAAGGCCGCTTTCGTGGCCTCGTCCGCCTCGGTCTGGTGGGCGGCACGCCAGGCGTCGTAGGGCATGCCGTAGAAAATCTCGCGCGCCTCGTCCTTGGTCATGGCGATGCCGCGCGCCTCGGCGGCTTCCTGATACCAGCGGCTCAGGCAGTTGCGGCAGAACCCGGCCAGGTTCATCAGGTCGATGTTCTGCACCTCGGGGCGCTTGTCGATCAGGTGGTCGCGCAGCGCGCGGAAGGCGGCGGCCTCGAGTTCGGTGCGGGTGGCGTCATCCATCACGGGCTCCTTCAGATCAGGCCGCAGGCGCGGGCGCCGTCCAGGATGCTGTCGGCCAGGTGATGCGCATCGCGGCGGCGGGCGGGGGCCATGTCGGGAACGTGCACCACCGTCATGCCCGCCGCAAGGGCCGCGGCCACGCCGGGGTCGCTGTCCTCGAAGGCCACGCAGGCGGCGGGCGGCACGCCCAGCCGCGCGGCGGCTTCCAGATAGACATCGGCGGCGGGCTTGGGGCGGGCCACCGCATCGAAGCCCACAACGTGCGCTTCGGCAAAGCGTGGGGCAAGGCCCGCGGCGCGAAGCTTGCGCCGGGCGCTGCCGGTGGCGCTGTTGGTGGCCACCGCGCGTGGCATTCCGCGGCGTTCCAGTTCGCCCAGCAGCGTCTCGACCCCGGGCATGGGCGGGATGCCTGTGGCAAAGGCAGCATCGGCCGCCACCCGCCAGGCCGCGTCGAAGGCGGCAAAGTCGAAGGCCGGGCCAAGCCGCGCGGTCAGCCGCCGCGCGCCTTCGGGCGCGTCGATGCCGATCAGGCCCAGAAGGAATCCGCGGTCCAGATCGTGGCCCATTTCGCCAAGCACGGCCAGGCCGCTGTCGATCACCGGACGCTCGGTGTCGATCAGCGTGCCGTCCAGATCGAAGATCGCCGCGGCGTAGCGGCTCATGCCACATCCTCCAGCGCCGCCTGCAGCAGGGGCGCCAGCCGGTCGGCCCAGGCGGCCTGCTCGGCCGGCGTTCCGATCAGATCGTTGCGCACCTCGATCAGGGTGTTGTGCCGCCGCGGCTGCAAGGCGTGCCGGTCGATGGAATCGCCGGGCAGGTGACCAAGATAGGGCTCGTTGTCGCCCACGCACAGGTCGCCTTCGGCCATCAGCCGGGCAATCAGCGCGCGCGACAGCCGGTCGTCCACCGGCGAATGCAGGACGCCGACCTGCCAGGGCCGGGGCGCGCGCCCTTTCAGGCAGGGTGTGAAACTGTGGATCGCCACGATCACCGTATCCGCCCGCCGCGCCGCAAGCCCCGCCAGCGCCGCGTGATAGGGCCGGTAAAGCCGGGCCAGACGCTCTTCCACGGCGGCGGGGCCTGCGCCGCGGTTGGCCGGGATGATGGTGCCGTCGTAAAGCTGCATCACCAGCGTCGGATCGTCCTCGCCCCGGTTCGGGTCGATCACCAGCCGCGAGAAGTCCGACAGGATCGCGGGCGCCTCCAGCCGCTCGGCCAGCGCGCGCGTCAGCCCGGCGGCGCCGACATCATAGGCGATGTGGCGGGCCATGTCGGCGGAGGCGATGCCCAGATCGCCGCCTGCCACCCAGAGCGGTACGCGGTTCGTGGCGTGATCGCAGGTGACCAGCCAGCGGGCGGGGCGGGTTTCTCCGATGATCTCGTAGGCGCGTTCGCTCATGGGCCTGTCACCTGTTCGTGTCGGGCAGGGTTTAGAGCCAACGCGCGGAAAGCGCCAGTTGCCCCACCGGCCGAATTCGGCCATAGAGAGCGCGGCCCACCGAAAGCACATGACCCCGAGACAAGGACAAAGGCATATGAGACGCCTTCGCAATGTGAAGATCGTGGCGACCCTGGGCCCCGCTTCCAGTGACTACGATACGATCCGGGCGCTGTTCGAGGCGGGGGCCGATGTGTTCCGCCTGAACATGAGCCACGGCACCCATGACGATATCGCCGCGCGCCATGCGATCATCCGCAAGGTGGAGGAAGACACCGGCCGCCCGATCGGCATCCTGGCCGACCTGCAGGGCCCCAAGCTGCGCGTGGGCACCTTTGCCGCGCCCGTGGACCTGGCCGAGGGGCAGGCGTTCCGCCTGGATCTGGATCCGGCCGTGGGCGATGCGACCCGCGTCTGCCTGCCGCATCGCGAGATTTTCGCCGCGCTGGAACCCGGCGCGACGCTTTTGGTCAACGACGGCAAGATCCGCCTGAAGGTCGACGCCTGCGGCCCCGATTTCGCCAACTGCACCGTGATGGTGGGTGGCACGATCTCGAACCGCAAGGGCGTGAACGTGCCCGACGTGGTCCTGCCGCTGGCGGCCCTGTCCGACAAGGACCGCACCGATCTGGAATTCGCCTGCGAACTTGGGGTCGACTGGCTTGCCCTGTCGTTCGTGCAGCGCCCCGAGGACGTGATCGAGGCGCGCGAACTGGCGCGGGGCCGGGCCGCGGTGCTGTCGAAGATCGAGAAGCCCGCCGCGGTGAAGGCCTTCCCGGAAATCCTCGCGGTGTCCGACGGGGTGATGGTGGCCCGCGGCGACCTGGGTGTGGAACTGCCGGTGCAGGCCGTGCCGCCGATCCAGAAGCGGCTGGTGCGGATGTGCCGCGCCGCCGCCAAGCCGGTGATCGTGGCCACCCAGATGCTCGAGTCGATGATCGAAAGCCCGGTGCCGACCCGCGCCGAGGTGTCGGACGTGGCGACCGCCATCTACGAAGGCGCCGACGCGGTGATGCTGTCGGCCGAATCCGCCGCGGGGCGCTACCCGATCGAGGCGGTGAAGACGATGAACAACGTCGCCATCTCGGTCGAAAGCGATCCGACCTACCGCGAGGTGATCGAAAGCTCGCGCCGCGCCAACCGTCACGCGGTGGCCGACGCCATCGTGGCGGCGGCGCGCGAGGTGGCCGAGACGATGAACGTCAAGGCCATCTGCTGCTTCAGCCAGTCGGGCACCACCGTGTCGCTGGTGGCGCGCGAACGGCCGCGGGCGCCGATCCTGGCGCTGACGCCGCTGGTCACCACCGCGCGGCGGCTCTGCCTGACCTGGGGCACGCATTGCGTGATCACCGATGAACAGTACCGCTTCAAGGGCGCTGTCATTTCGGCCGTGCGCTCGGTTCTGAAATACGGCTTCGCGGTGGAAACCGACCAGATCGTAGTCGTTGCGGGGGTTCCCTTCAACGTGCCCGGCACCACCAACATCCTGCGCGTGGCCCCCTGCGAAGAGCGGTTGATCTACCGTTCGGAGCCCGAATAACCTCGGGCCGGGGCCGCGCCGCGAAAGGGGCCGCGATGACTGCCGACCTGACCTTTGTCGCCGGTATCGTGCTTGCCGCCTATGCGGTGGTCTCGTTCTTCAAGGCCCATGCCGAAGGCTACCCCCCGCGGGCGGCCATCGTGCTTCTTGTGGCGGCCGTGGCGCTGGTCCTGCTGGCCGAACTGCGCAGCGGCTGGGCCTACACACCCGCTTCCATTCCGATGGTCGTGGTGCGTGTGGTGGGCGACGTGCTGAACTAGCGGGTGCTTTTCACGCTTGCACCGCGCGGCGCCTGCCCCTATACGGCAGCCTTCACGAACCGCGCGGCCGGCCAATGTGGCATGCCGAGTCGCGCGCGAAGCTCGAAGGAGACGAAAATGCCCAAGATGAAGACCAAATCGGGCGCCAAGAAGCGCTTTTCGATGACCGCGACGGGCAAGGTCAAGGCCGGCCCGGCGGGCAAGCGCCACGGCATGATCAAGCGCACGCCCAAGTTCGTCCGCGACTCTGCGGGTACGATGATCCTGGCGGATTGTGACGCCAAGATCGTCAAGAAGTACATGCCCTACGACCGCTGAGGAGCTTGAGAGATGGCACGCGTCAAATCCGGCAAAGTTACCCACGCCGCCCACAAAAAGGTCCTCGACAAGGCCAAGGGCTATTACGGCAACCGCAGCCGCAACTTCCGTACCGCCACGCAGGCGGTCGACAAGGCCAACCAGTACGCGACCCGCGACCGGAAGGCCCGCAAGCGCAATTTCCGCGCGCTCTGGATCCAGCGCATCAACGCCGGCTGCCGCGCGATCGACGCCACGCTGACCTATTCGCGTTTCATCAACGCGCTGACGGTTGCGGGGATCGAGGTGGACCGCAAGGTCCTGGCCGATCTGGCCGTGAACGAACCCGAAGCCTTCGGCGCCATCGTCGCAAAGGCGCAGGCCGCGCTGGCCGCCTGATCGGCGCCGCAGGACGGACTGGAAAGCCCCGCGGGTAACCGCGGGGTTTTTGCATTTCAGGTCTGGCCGGGACGCCTGCGGCCATCGCGCGGGTACCACGCGGCGCAAATCGCGCCGGGCAAGATTGACTCGGGCGGTCCCTGTGCTAGCAGGGGGGCCGCATCGGATCAGGGGCTTGCAATGGATACGCTGGACACGCTCAGGGCAAAATACCTTCAGGGCGTGGCCGCCGCGGCAGACGAGGCGGCGCTGGAGGACGTGCGGCTGGCGGCGCTTGGCAAGAAGGGCGAGGTCAGCCTGAAGATGCGCGAGCTGGGCCAGATGTCGCCCGAGCAGCGCCTGACGGCAGGCCCCGCGCTGAACGCGCTGAAGGATGAGCTGGACGCCGCGCTGCGGGCCCGCAAGGCGGCGCTGGCCGATGCGGCGCTGGACGAGCGGCTGAAGGCGGAATGGCTGGATGTGACGCTGCCCGCCCGCCCCCGGCCGCGCGGCACCATCCACCCGGTCAGCCAGGTGATGGAAGAACTGACGGCGATCTTCGCCGACATGGGCTTTGCCGTGGCCGAGGGGCCGCAGATCGAATCCGACTGGTACAATTTCGACGCGCTGAACATCCCGCCGGAACACCCCGCGCGGCAGGAGCATGACACGTTCTTCATGGCGCGCGCGGCGGACGACACCCGCCCGCCACATGTCCTGCGCACCCATACCAGCCCCGTGCAGATCCGTGCGATGACCGAAAAGGGCGCGCCGATCCGCGTCATCGCCCCCGGCCGCGTCTACCGGATGGACATGGACCAGACCCACGCCCCCATGTTCCACCAGGTCGAGGGGCTGGCGATCGACCGCAACCTGTCGATGGCCAACCTGAAATGGGTGCTGGAGGAATTCTGCCGCGCCTTCTTCGAGGTGCCGAACGTCGACCTGCGCTTCCGCGCCAGCCACTTCCCCTTCACCGAACCCTCGGCCGAGGTGGATATCCGCTGTTCCTGGGCGGGCGGGCAACTGAAGATCGGCGAGGGGGACTCGTGGCTGGAAATCCTTGGCTCGGGGATGGTGCACCCCAAGGTGCTGAAAGCCGCCGGGGTGGACCCGGACCAGTGGCAGGGCTTTGCCTTCGGCATGGGGATCGACCGGATCGCAATGCTGAAATACGGCATCCCCGACCTGCGCGCCTTCTTCGATTCCGATCTGCGCTGGCTGCGCCACTACGGCTTTGCCGCGCTGGACATGCCGACGCTGCACGGGGGCCTGAGCCGCTGAGGCGGCCCGATCCACCTGCCACGGCGCCGCGATCACCTTCCCGCGCCCCGGTTGCCTTCCGGGCCGCGGGCGTGTACCCCCGCCGTGCCGGGCGCAGCGGAAGCTTCCTGTCGGTGCGAAATCCGGCCTGAAATCGGTGGAAAATCGGTATGGCACTGTCGAGCGATTACAAGACCTTGCGGCAAAAACCCGAGCAAGGCGCACAGCCCGCGTCCGATGAGCGGAGCATTCTGGCCCTGCTGGCCGAACGCGACGAGGGCGAAGGGGTGCCGTTCTCCTCGGTACCCTTCGTGGTTCCCAAGGGCGACGGCCCGCGCCCGCACCTGCTGGACCGGCAGACCCGCGCGCTTCTGGCGCGGCTGAAGGCGTCCGGGCTGGTCGAGGAACGCGCGGTTCTGGGCGAAAACGTCTACTTTGCGCTGACGCCGCGCGGCCAGCAGAAACTCGGCCGCCGCAGCTTCCTGCGCAGCGCGACCGCGCCCGCGGGGCCAGCCCCCGTGGTAGAGGCCGATGCCCCCGTGCCGGGGCGGTTCTGGGTCAATTCCGTTGCCGTGCCTGCGGTCGTGGCCGCGATCACGGTCATCGTGCTGAAAATCGTCGGGCTCTGATCCGGCCTAAAGGCCGGCGGTCTGAACGGGCTGGACGCTCTGCGACGGATGGTGCGCCATCATCTGCAGCAGCGTCAGCGCGGTCATGCCCATCAGCAGACAAAGCATCCAGGCCTTCACCGGGTGACGAAACGGAGGGGGTTCAAGCATCTTGTCCATACTGCGGTCTATATCAGACATGATGCGTCAGAATATGGCAAATGCTGGGCAAATGAGGCAACTCTTCGTTTCTTGATGCGAAAAGAGGCGGCGCTTCGGCGGCCCCGGGGGCCTTCCCCTGGCGGCGCCTTTGCGCTAAGCCCTCGGCCCATCCAAGCCCGAGGAACCCGCGATGAAATTCACCCTTTCCTGGCTCAAGGACCATCTGGAGACAGAGGCCCCGTTGGCCGACATCCTCTATGCCCTGACCGACCTCGGGCTTGAGGTGGAAGAGGTGTCCGACCCGGCGGAAACGCTGGGCGCCTTCCGCATCTGCCGGGTGATCGAGGCGGTGCAGCACCCCAATGCTG
>JAJZVD010000109.1 GCA_021845805.1 Pseudomonadota bacterium
TGAAAGACAAGGTAGCCGGACGCCCCGCCTCCCCCCGGCCCGGGCGAACAAGCGAAGCGCACCCGGGCCAGCGCCCGACCGCCCCCAAGGGCGGGAGCTTCCTTGGCGGAACCGCGCGGGCTCACCCTCAGGCGAGGCCGCACCATAAACCAAAGACCGTCACCCGCTCAGCGCCCACCCGCGGTCGGGTGCTGGCCCTTCCGTCGTGCAGAGCGGCCGAAGCAGGACGAAGAGGCGCGGACCGCTCGGACAGGCCCGGTCCCATTAAAGGCGGGGCAGCCGGGCGCCGCGCCTGCCCGCCGCCCCCCGGACACGGAAACGCCCGCGGCCTTGCGGGCGCGGGCGTCTGCCGACCGGATGCCGTCCCGATCAGGGATAGCGCGGGGTCTGCACGCCGACATAGGGCGCAAGGCCCGCCGAGGGGCTGAAATCGACCCCCGCGGTCAGGTGGTTGCCACTGACGCCGCCGGTGAAGAACGGGGTGCTCTGGCTGAAGCTGTAGCCCGCGCCGACCTCGGCCTGGATGTGCTTCGGCCCGGTCAGTGCCACGACCTTGAACTTGTCGGGCATCGGCCCCTGCGTGAAGTCCCAGTACACCAGCGCCTTGGCCCCGGTGTAATGCGACGAGCTGCTCTTGTCGGCATGGACGACCCCGGTGAACAGCTCCGGCGTCACGCGGCTGCCGAAGGACATCTGGATGCCCAGCACGGCCTTGGTGTTGCTGTCAGCCTGCGCGGGGGCGGCTGCCATCATCCCCAGCGCCGTGGCAACGAACCCGGCGCGAAGCGCGCCCTTAGCGGTCAACATGGCTCGAACCTCTAGGTGTTGTTTGTTCTTGCGCGGAATCTAGCGCAAGCGCACCGTCGCTGCAACTGCACTCGGCCCGCTTGGCCGCCCGACCGGTGGCGATTCGCTCATTCGTGATCCGCCCGCACCCGCCGTGATCCCGCACCCGTGATCCCGCCCCCCCCTGATCCGCACCACGATCGGGGCGCACCGCCCCTTGACCGCGCACCGCATCCCGCGGAACGTGGCGCGCACCGATCCGAAGGAGACCGCAATGCCCGACACCCCGCCCCCCCACATCGCCCAGACCGCCCCCTACAAGGTCGAGCTCGAGGCCGGAAAGACCTATTTCTGGTGCGCCTGCGGCCAGTCCAGGACCCAGCCCTTCTGCGACGGCAGCCACAAGGGCACGGCCTTCACCCCCACCCGCCTCGTGGCCGAGGAAAGCCGCACGGCCTTCCTCTGCGGCTGCAAGCATTCGGCCAAGGCGCCGTTCTGCGACGGCAGCCACAAGTCGCTTTAGCCCCACGGCGCTCTAGCCCCCGGGGGCGCGTCAGGCCTCAGTGCCGCCGCGGGGGCAACGCGGCAAGCGTCGCGCGGTTCGCGCAATAGTCCGGGGCCGCCCCGACCCCGCCCTGCCGACGGGCAAGCCAGCCAAGGCAGTCCTCGGCATGGGCGCAGTGTCCGCAGCGGTCCACCATCGCCTCCAGCCCGTCATGGCTCAGCGCGCCGCTGCGGATCGCAGAGCTGAGGCTGATGCCCAGCATGCGCGCCATGCCCTGCGTCAGCCAGTAGGCGCGCGTCGCCTTTGCGTCATTCATGGTCCCCTCCATCCGCAGCCCCTGCCATGCAACCCCGCGCCCCGGGGTCGAGGATGGGGCCAAGGATGCGGCCGCGGCGCCCGCCCGGCCATGACGCAGGTCAAATCTCCGCCCCCGTCCGCCCCCGTCCACCGCCGTCCACCGCCGCCCGCCCCCGGGCCGAAAACCTCCGCCGCCGCGCAATCCGCCGCTTTCGTCGCGCGGCCCGCGGCGCTATCCTGTGGCCATGTTTACGATCGAGCACGACTTCGACGCGACCGTCATCACCCTCGTGGACGAGGGCACCCCCCACCTTCAGGAGGATGTCACCGTCCATGCCTTCGAGGATTGCGTGACGGTGGAACAGTTCGACGAGCGCCGCAACGACGTGGTGCGGATCACTCTGTCGATGGCGCAGATACGCGACCTGTCGGCGGCGCTGAACCTGCCCGAGGGGATCTACCGGCTCACCCCCAAGCGCTAGCGCAGGCGGAACAGCTTGTCCCGGGCGGTGGCGCCGCGGATCAGCTCCAGCCGGGTCCCGGCCACGCCCAGCGCACGCGCCAGCAGCGCCACCACCGCCGCGGTGGCCTTGCCATCCTCGGGCACGCTGGTCACATAGTCCCGGATCACCCCGTCCTCGGCCACCACCGCGTTGCGCCGGGCCTTTGGCGTCACCCGCACCGCGATCCGGGCGCCGGGGATCGCCAGATGGCTCAGGTCGGGCAGGTCGGCCACGGGCGCTCCTTTTCGCTGGTCCGGCCCCGATCCTGCCCCTAGGCTCTGCTCCAGAGCAAGCGGAGAGAGCCATGACCACCGCCTTCTACTGGGATGAACGCTGCTTCTGGCACCATGGCGGCAACTACGCCCTGACCATGCCCGCAGGCGGCCTCGTGCAGCCGATGCCCGCGGGGCTGCCGGAAAACCCGGAAACCAAGCGGCGGCTTCTGAACCTGCTGCAGGTCACCGGGCTCTTCCACGATCTCTCGCCCCGCCAGGCGCGCGCCGCCGACGCGGCCGAGCTGGCCCGCGTCCACCCGCAGGAATTCCTGCGCCGCTTCAAGGCGCTCTCGGACGCGGGCGGGGGCGAGCTGGGCCTGCGCACCCCCTTCGGCCGCGGCGGGTTCGAAACCGCGGCGCTCTCGGCCGGGCTCGCCCGTGCCGCGCTTTTCGACGTGCTCAACGGCCGCGCGACGAATGCCTATGCCCTGTCGCGCCCGCCCGGGCACCATTGCCTGCCGGAATTTCCGAACGGCTTCTGCCTGCTGGCCAACATCGCCATCGCCATCGAGGCCGCGCTGGCCGAGGGGCTGAGCGAACGGATCGCCGTGATCGACTGGGACGTGCACCACGGCAACGGGACCGAGGCGATCTTCTACGACCGCCCCGAAGTGCTGACGATCTCGCTGCATCAGGACCGCAACTACCCGATGGACACGGGCGACGTGGCCGACCGGGGCGCGGGCGCGGGACTTGGCGCCAACATGAACATCCCCCTGCCACCCGGCACCGGCCACGCGGGCTATCTCGAGGCGATGGAACGGCTGGTGCTCCCCGCGCTCCATGCCTTCCAGCCCGATGCGATCGTGGTGGCCTGCGGCTATGACGCGGCCGCCGTCGATCCGCTGTCGCGGATGATGGCCACCGCCGATACCTTCCGCCAGCTCACGCGGATGGCGATGGAGGCCGCGGCCGACCTCTGCGACGGCCGCCTGACGCTGGTGCACGAGGGCGGCTATTCGGAAGCCTACGTCCCCTTCTGCGGCCACGCCGTGCTCGAGGAACTGTCGGGCAGCCGCATCACCGCCCCCGACCCGCTGGCCGAAACGCTGGCGCTGCGCCAGCCGGGGCCGCGCTTCGATGCCTTCGTCTCGAGCCTCATCGGCGAGATGGAGGCGGTTTTTCTGCCCGGCTGAGGCGCCGGCCGCCCTCATTTTCTGTCC
>JAJZVD010000063.1 GCA_021845805.1 Pseudomonadota bacterium
CATCCCCAGCGCCATGATGACGATGTAGCTGTTCTGCAGGAACAGGTTGGTCAGGTTGACCGGCCGCATCAGCGTGCCATTGGTCACGACCTGGAAGAACACCATGATGGCGACCAGGGCCAGCAGCATGCCGTACTGCCGCATGTTGTTCTTGAGATAGGCCCCCACCGAGACCCGTGGCGCCGCCATTGTCAGACACTCCCTGCGTTCTGCGTCTCGGCGGCCAGGATCGCCGCCATGATCCGCTCCTGGCTGGCCTCGGCGCGATCAAGCTCGCCCACGAAGCTGCCCTTGTTCATCACATAGATCCGGTCGCACATGCCCAGCAGTTCCGGCATTTCCGACGAGATCAGGATCACCCCGCGCCCCTGCTCGACGAGCTGGTTGACGATGGCGTAGATTTCGTATTTCGCCCCCACGTCGATGCCGCGGGTGGGTTCATCCAGGATCAGCACCTGCGGATCGGCAAAGAGCCATTTCGACAGCACGACCTTCTGCTGGTTGCCGCCCGAGAGGTTGACGACCTTCTGGAAGACCGAGGGCGTCCGGGTTCCCAGCGCGCGGCGGTAATCCTCGGCCACCCGGCGTTCGCGGTTGGCGTCGATCACGCCGCGGCGCGAGACGCCCGCCAGGTTCACCAGCGTCGTGTTGCGCAGGATCGTTTCCTCCAGCACCAGCCCCAGCGCCTTGCGGTCTTCCGTCACATAGGCCAGCCCCGCCCGGATCGCGGCGGGAATGGTCGAGAGATCGGCGGGCCGCCCCCCCATTCGCGCGTCGCCGCTGATGCGCTGGCCCCAGCTTCGGCCAAAGAGGCTCATGGCGAATTCGGTCCGCCCGGCGCCCATCAGGCCTGCGATCCCCACCACCTCGCCCCGCCGCACGGTCAGGCCCGCGCCGTCGATCACGCGGCGTTCGGCATGGGCGGGGTGATGCACGCACCAGTTCCGCACCTCGAACAGCACCTCGCCGATCTGCGGGGTCCGTTCGGGGAAGCGGTGCGCCATGTCGCGGCCCACCATGTCGCGGATGATGCGGGCTTCGGAAATCTCGTGCCGGTCCATCCCCGCCACGGTCGCGCCGTCGCGCAGCACGGTGATGCGGTCGGCCACGCGGGAAATCTCGTTCAGCTTGTGGCTGATCAGGATCGAGGTGATGCCCTGCGCCTTGAACTCCAGCAGCAGGTCCAGAAGCTTGCGGCTGTCGGTTTCCTGAAGCGCCGCCGTGGGTTCGTCGAGGATCAGAAGCTTCACGCGTTTCGACAGCGCCTTGGCGATTTCCACCAGTTGCTGCTTGCCCACGCCCAGCGTGTCGATGCGCGCCTGCGGGCTTTCCTCCAGCCCCACCTTGGCCAGCAGCCCCTCGGTGCGCCGGAACGTCTCGTTCCAGTCGATCACGCCGCGGCGGGTGATCTCGTTGCCCAGAAAGATGTTCTCGGCGATCGACAGCAGCGGGACCAGCGCAAGTTCCTGGTGGATGATGATGATCCCGCGGGCCTCGCTGTCGTGGATGCCCGACAGCCGCAGGGGCTGGCCCTCGAAGAGCATCTCGCCCTCGTAGCTGCCATGCGGATAGACGCCCGAGAGCACTTTCATCAGGGTGGATTTGCCCGCGCCGTTCTCGCCCACCAGCGCGTGGATCTCGCCCGCCTCGACCGAAAGCGTCACGTTGTCGAGCGCCCGGACGCCGGGGAATGTCTTGGTGATGCCGCGCATCTGCAGGATCGGGGCCATCGCGCCATCCAGTCTGTCATTCGGGGGTGCGTGACCCCGCGGCAGCGTCGCCCGCCGCGGGGTCGGATCAGCCGTGTCACCGGGGAGAGGTTACTTCAGCTGGTCGGCCTTGTAGTAGCCCGAGCCGACAAGAACCTTGTCGTAGTTGGTCTTGTCGACCAGCACGGGCTTGAGCAGGAACGAGGGCACGACCTTCACGCCGTTGTTGTAGGTCTTGGTGTCGTTCACCGGAACGGTGCCGCCGGTCAGCATGGCGTTCACCATCTCGACCGTGGTCTTGGCCAGTTCGCGGGTATCCTTGAAGATCGAGGAATACTGCTCGCCCGCGATGATCGACTTGATCGAGGGGATCTCGCTGTCCTGGCCGGTGACGATCGGCATCTTCAGGTCGCCCGAGCCGTAGCCCACCCCCTTGAGCGAGGACAGGATGCCGATCGACAGCCCGTCATAGGGCGACAGCACGCCGTTGACATGCGCCTTGGTGTAATAGGCCGACAGCAGGTTATCCATCCGCGACTGCGCAACCGCGCCATCCCAGCGCAGGGTGCCCACCTTGTCCATGCCCATCTGGCCGGACACGATCTTGATGTCGCCCTTGTCGATCAGCGGTTGCAGCACCGACATCGCGCCGTTGTAGAAGAAGCCCGAGTTGTTGTCGTCGGGCGAGCCGCCGAACAGTTCCACGTTCCACGGATGCACGTCGGGGAAGCGCTGCTTCATCCCGTCGATCAGCGAATTGGCCTGCAGCACGCCCACCTGGAAGTTGTCGAAGGTGGCGTAATAGTCGACGTTCGGGGTGCCGTTGATCAGCCGGTCAT
This sequence comes from Pseudomonadota bacterium, assembly GCA_021845805.1. GTDB lineage: Bacteria > Pseudomonadota > Alphaproteobacteria > Rhodobacterales > Rhodobacteraceae > Solirhodobacter. The sequence goes on from JAJZVD010000063.1 coordinate 2,549, forward strand.
AGGCGATCACCTTGATCCCCGCCGCCGCCGCGTTCGCCAGCGCGTTCGACAGCGTCGTGCCGTCGATCGCCGCGATGACCAGAACCTTGTCACCCTTGGTGATCATGTTCTCGATCTGGTTGAGCTGGTTCGGAATATCGTCCTCGGCGTATTGCAGGTCGGTCTTGTAGCCCTGCGCCTCGAACTGCTTGACCATGTTGTTGCCGTCCGCGATCCAGCGGGCCGACGACTTGGTGGGCATGGCGATGCCGATGGTGCCCTTGTCCTGCGCCAGGGCCGGGCCGGACAGCGCCGCGCCAAACGCAAGGGCCGCCAGAGCGGCGGTGATGGTCTTCATGGTCGTCCTCCCTACCCCTGGCGCGGCCGGGCTTCGGCCCGGTCCTGCACCAGAATTGTCTGCGTTGCGGGGGCCATCTGGCGCCCCCGGAAAAGGTTAGACTCGGATTGGCATATCAATCAAATTCACATTCTGCGAATCGTCATATCGTTTCCGGTATAGCATGTCCGATCTTCTCGCCCGGCGCCTGCAAATCCGCCATTTCCGGCTGATCGTGGCCATCGCCGACCTGCGCCAGCTTTCGCTGGCGGCCGAGGCGCTGGGGATCACCCAGCCCGCCGCCTCACGCGCGCTGCGCGAACTGGAAGAGATCGTGGGCGCGCCTGCCTTCGACCGCGGGCCGAAGGGGATGACGCCAACGCCGCTGGGCGCGGGGCTGGTGCGGCACGCGCGCAACCTGCTGGACGAACTGAGCGAGGCCGCGCTGGAGGTGGACCGGCTGCGCACGGGCAGCGGCGGCGTGGTGCGGATCGGCGCGGTCACCGGCGCGGCCGTGGGCTATGTGGTGCCCGCGATCCAGCAACTGAAGGCCGCGGCCCCGGCGGTGGAACTGCATGTGCAGGTCGCCACCAGCGAGGAACTGGTGAACGGGCTTGTGGCCATGCGCTATGACATGGTGCTGGGCCGCCTGCCGCCGGGCCTGTCGTCGCGCGATCTGGATCTTGTGCCGGCGAAGGGCGAGCGGGTGCGGCTGATCGCCAACGCCCGCCACCGGGCCGCGGCGGCGGCGGGGCTGTCGCTGGCCGAGCTGACCGGCGACAGCTGGGTGGTGCAGGGCCCCGGCGCGCCGATCCGGCAGGCGCTGGAACAGACCCTGCGCGAGATCGGCGCGCCGCTGCCGGGCAATGTCACCAATACCTCGTCGCTTCTGGTGATCCTGGCCCTGCTGCGGGACCCCACGGTGGTGGCGCCGGTGGCCGAAGAGGTGGCGAATCTGATCGTGACGACGGCCAGCGACCTCTGCCGGCTGGACATCCGCGAAACCGTGGCGGTCAGCCCCTATTCGCTGATCACGCTGCGCGCGCGCCGCCTGTCGCCCGCCGCGGCGCGCTGCCACGAGTTGCTGTGCGACGTGCTGCGCAGCCGCCGGGCGGGGCCAAAAGCCGTTTGAAACTTGAAGGATCGCGCGGCCCTGCCCCGTCCGGGCCCCGCAACCGGGCCGCGAAAGCCACGCTTTTGTCGGCGTCGCAGGCACTTGCGGCTTGCGCTTCGCCATCGACGGGCCTTGACGCTGGCGGCGCGGCAGGCGCAAATGGCCCGGTGCGCCATCCGGCCCGCGGGCAGGAACCGGCTGCGCCAACGACATGATTCATCCAACTAGGGGGTTCCGATGCTGTCTGGAATTCGGCTGTTTGCGTTGGGGGCGATCTCGGCCCTGGCGCTGGCCACCGCAGCGCCCGTGCGCGCCGCGACACCGGCCGACACGCTGGTGCAGGCCTGGGCAATCGACGACATGATCTCGATCGACCCGGCAGAAGTCTATGAGATCTCGGCCTCCGAGATCCTGGGCAACAGCTATCAGCGGCTGGTGGGCTATGACGTCAACGACGTCTCGAAGCTGCACGGCGAGATCGCGCAAAGCTGGACCATCTCGCCCGATGGCAAGACCATCAGCTTCACCATCAAGCCGGGCCTGAAATTCGCCAGCGGCAACCCGATCACCGCCGAAGACGCCGTGTTCTCGTTCGTGCGCGCGGTCAAGCTCGACAAGTCGCCCGCCTTCATCCTGGATCAGTTCGGCCTGACCAAGGACAACGTCGACAAGATGGTGGTGCAGACCGGGCCGATGACGCTCGATTTCCACATGGACAAGGCCTATTCGCCGTCCTTCGTGCTGTACTGCCTGACCTCGACGGTCGGCATGATCGTGGACAAGAAGCTGGTGATGAGCCACGAGGCCAATGGCGACATGGGCTATGGCTGGCTGAAGACCCATTACGCAGGCTCGGGCCCCTTCGCGATCAAGGAGTGGAAGCCCAACGATTCCGTGGTGATGGAGCGCAACGCGAACTGGGATGGCCCGGCCCCCAAGATCAAGCGCGTGATCTACCGCCATGTGCCCGAACCCGCGACCCAGCGCCTGCTGCTGCAGAAGGGTGACATCGACATCGCCCGCAACCTGGGCGCGGACGATCTGAAGGCGCTGAAGACCGATGCCGACATCAAGCTGGAAAGCGGCGTGAAGGGCACGATCTACTACATGGGCCTGAACCAGAAGAACCCGAACCTCGCCAAGCCGGAAGTGCGGCAGGCGATGAAGTATCTGGTCGACTACGCCACCATCGCCGACACGATCATGGGCGGGCTGGTCAAGGTGCACCAGACCTTCGAGCCCAGCGGGATGCTGGGTACGCTGGAAAAGAACCCCTTCAGCCTCGACGTGGCCAAGGCCAAGGAACTGCTGGCCAAGGCCGGGCTGCCGGATGGCTTCAAGGTGACGATGGACACCCGCAACTCGCCCGACATCACGGGCATGGCGCAGGCGATCCAGCAGACCATGGCGCAGGCGGGCATCCAGATCGAGCTGATCCCGGGTGACGGCAAGCAGACCCTGACCAAGTACCGCGCGCGCAACCACGACATCTACATCGGTGTCTGGGGCCCGGACTACCAGGACCCGAACTCGAACGCGCAGGGCTTCGTGTCCAACCCCGACAACGGCGACAACGCCTCGACCAAGACGCTGGCCTGGCGCAACGCCTGGGACATTCCCGATCTGACCAAGGAAACCGACGCGGCGCTGCTCGAGGCCGATCCGGCCAAGCGGGCGGCGATGTATGAAGACCTGCAACAGAAGGCGCTGGATACCTCGCCCTTCGTCATCATGTTCCAGCAGGTCGAGGCCTTCGGCATCCGCAAGAACGTGGATGGGGTCATCATCGGGCCGTCGTTCAACGACAACGGCTTCTACGCCGTGTCCAAGCACTGATGACCGCGGTTGAAGAAACGGAAGGGCGCAACGGCGCCCTTCCCCCGTGGGTCGGACGGCTCGGCCGGCTTCTGGTGACGCTGGTCATCACGCTGGTCGGGCTGCTGTTCGTCACCTTCCTGATCGGCCGCGTCGTGCCGATCGACCCGGTGCTGGCCGCCGTGGGCGACCGGGCGTCGGAATCGACCTATCACAAGGTCTATCTGGAGCTTGGGCTCGACAAGCCGCTGTGGGAACAGTTCCTGATCTATGTGAACAACGTCCTGCACGGGAACCTGGGCGAATCCGTCCTGACCAACCGGCCCGTTCTGGACGACATCGCCGACACCTTCCCCGCGACGCTGGAACTGTCGACCTTCGCGATCCTGATCGGCACCTGCGTGGGCGTGCCGCTGGGCGTCTGGGCCGCGGTGCGGCAGGGCCGGCTGGTTGACCAGATCGTGCGCGTCCTGGGCCTCGTGGGCTATTCGGCGCCGATCTTCTGGCTGGGGCTGACCGGGCTTCTGGTGTTCTATGCGCGCCTGGGCTGGGTCGCGGGGCCGGGACGGATCGACATCGCCTATCAGTACGACGTGGAGCGGATCACCGGGATGATGCTGGTGGACACGCTGTTGCAGGGCCAGTGGGATGCGTTCTGGAACGCGCTGTCGCACATCCTGCTGCCGGGCACGCTGCTGGGCTACTATTCTCTGGCCTACATCAGCCGGATGACGCGCAGCTTCATGCTGGCCGAACTGGGGCAGGAATACATCATCACCGCCCGCGTGAAGGGCGTGCGTGAATCCCGCATCATCTGGCGCCACGCGCTGCGCAATGCGGCCGTTCCGCTGGTGACGGTGATCGCGTTGAGCTACGGCAACCTGTTGCAGGGCGCGGTGCTGACCGAGACGGTCTTTGCCTGGCCTGGGCTGGGGATGTACCTGACGAACTCGCTGGGGTCGGCCGACATGAACGCGGTGCTGGGGGCCACGCTGGTCATCGGCGCGGTGTTCGTGGCGCTGAACCTGCTGTCGGACGTGCTCTATACCGTCCTTGACCCACGGGTACGGAGGCGCGGATGAGCGTGATGTCCCGCGAATGGCTGCTGACCGAGCAGCCCGCCTCGCGCAGGCAGGCGCACGTGGGCCAGGCCTATCGCACCTGGCTTGCGCTGCGGGGCAACCGTCTGGCCATGGTGGGGCTGGGCATCATCGTGGTCCTGATCCTGATGGCGGTCCTTGCGCCGCTGATCGCGCCCTATGACCCGATCCAGGGCGGCGATCTGCGCACCGAACGCCTTCTGCCGCCCTCGTGGCAGCACCTGATGGGCACCGACGACCTGGCCCGCGACATCTGGAGCCGGGTCGCCTATGGCAGCCGCATCACGCTGATGGTGGTGGCGCTGGTGGCGGTGATCGCGACGCCGGTGGGGCTGCTGGTCGGCACCATCTCGGGCTATTTCGGCGGCGTGGTGGACACGGTGCTGATGCGCATCACCGACATCTTCCTGGCCTTCCCGCAACTGGTGCTGGCGCTGGCCTTCGTGGCCGCGCTGGGGCCGGGGATCGAGAATGCGATCATCGCGATCTCCATCACCTCGTGGCCGCCCTATGCGCGGCTTGCGCGGGCGGAAACGCTGACGATCCGCAACGCCGACCACATCGCCGCGATCAAGCTTCAGGGCGCCTCGTCGCTTCGGATCATCTGGGGGCATGTGGTGCCGCTTTGCCTGTCGTCGGTGGTGATCCGGGTGACGCTTGACATGGCGGGGATCATCCTGACGGCGGCGGGGCTGGGGTTTCTGGGCCTTGGCGCGCAGCCGCCGCAACCCGAATGGGGCGCGATGATCGCCGAGGGGCGGCAGTTCATCATCGACAACTGGTGGGTGTCGACCATGCCGGGCATCGCGATCTTCGTCGTCTCGCTGGGCTTCAACTTCCTGGGCGACGGGTTGCGCGACGTGATGGACCCGAAGGCGCGTAAATGACGAGGGTGCCGATGTCTCTGACCTCCCTGCCCCCAGGGGCGTTCCGGCCGGAGCCGCGCGCATGAGCGGCGCGCTTCTGACGGTGGACAACCTGCGCATCAGCTTTCCCACCCGGCAGGGCCGGGCCGAGGTGGTGCGCGGCGTGTCGTTCACGCTTGGCCGCGAGCGGCTGGGGATCGTGGGCGAAAGCGGCTCGGGCAAAAGCCAGACCGGCCGCGCCATCCTGGGCCTGACACCGCCCCCCGGCCGGGCCGAGGCCGATACGCTGCGCTTCGACGGGCGCGATCTGCGCCACGCCACCGCGGCCGACTGGCGCAGTCTGCGCGGGCGGCGCATCTCGATGGTGATGCAGGACCCGAAGTTCAGCCTGAACCCGGTGATGAGCATCGGCCGCCAGTTGATGGAGGCCGCCGCCCGCACCGCGTCCAGCCGCACCGAGGCGCGCGCCAAGGCGCTGGCCATGCTGGAGGCCGTGCAGATCCGCGACCCCGAACGGGTGTTTCACGCCTACCCGCACGAGCTGTCGGGCGGAATGGGGCAGCGGGTGATGATCGCGATGATGCTGATCCCGGAACCCGACCTGCTGATCGCCGACGAGCCCACCTCGGCGCTGGACGTGACGGTGCAGATCGAGGTGCTGCGCATCCTTGACGCGCTGGTGAAGGAACGCGGGATGGGGCTGATCTTCATCAGCCACGACCTGAGGCTGGTGTCGAGCTTCTGCGACAGGGTGCTGGTGATGTATGCGGGCCGGGTGGTCGAGGAAGTGAAGGCATCGGACCTGATGCAGGCGAAACATCCCTACACGCAGGGGCTTTTCCGCTGCCTGCCCCGGATCGAGGGCGGCACGCGGCCGCTGCCCACGCTGCAACGCGACGCGGAATGGGCGCGCTGATGGGGCTGATCGATGTCTCGGGCCTGTCGGTCACCTTCATCGCCGCGGGGCGCCGGGTGCGCGCGGTGCGCGATGTCTCGTTCTCGGTCGGGCGCGGCGAAAGCTACGGGATCGTGGGCGAATCCGGTTCGGGCAAGTCCACCGTGCTGCGCGCGCTGGTGGGGCTGGCCCCGGTCAGCGGCGGGCAGATGACGATGGACGGGGCGGCGCTTCAGGGCGCCCGCCCGGCCGCCTTCTACCGCAAGGTGCAGATGGTGTTCCAGGACCCCTACGCCTCGCTGCACCCGCGCCACACGGTCGACCGCGTGCTGTCAGAGCCGCTGGCGATCCACGGCTTCACCGACCGCGATGCGCGGATCGCACGGGCGCTCGACGACGTGGGGCTTGGCCAGGGCTTCCGCTTCCGCTATCCGCACCAGCTTTCGGGCGGCCAGCGGCAGCGGGTCGCGATCGCGCGCGCGATCATCCTTGAACCCGAAGTGCTCTTGCTGGATGAGCCCACCTCGGCGCTTGATGCCTCGATCCAGGCCGAGGTGCTGAACCTGCTCGACCGGCTGCGCGGCGAACGCGGGCTGACCTATGTGCTGGTCAGCCACGATCTGGCGGTGGTGGCGCATATGTGCGAGCGGCTTCTGGTCATGCAGCACGGCCGCGCGGTCGAGGAGATGACGCGCGAGAGCCTGCGCGCCCAGGCGGCGACGCAGGACTATACGCGCGCGCTTCTGACCGCATCCGAAGGCTACCGCCCGGCCTGACCCGGGCGCGGGGTTCAGGGCGCGGGGTTCAGGGCGCGGGCGGCGGGGCCCGGCGGGCCGGGCGGAAGGCAAAGTGGCGGTAGCCGAGGTAGGACACCCCGGCCGCCGCCACCGACCCCGCGAAGGCCGCCGCCGCCAGCGCCAGCCGCGGCAGCGCCAGCAGCAGCGCGGCGAAGGTCAGGTAGTTCACCGCCACCGCCAGCCCGCTTGCCGCGGAATAGCGCAGGAACTCGGCCAGCCGGGGCCGGCCTGCGATGCGGAAGGTGAAGCGGCGGTTGCAGAGCCAGCCGAACACCATCGCGGTGGCAATCGCGGGCAGCCGCGCCACCAGCGGCGGCAGGCCAAGCCCGTGGCGCAGCGCCAGCAGCACCGCCAGATCCACCCCGAAGGATCCCAGCCCCGTCAGCCCGAAGCTGAGGATATGCCGTGCCCGTCCTGCCCCGCCCGCCATCGCGCCCCGCCTTCCATCCCGTGTCGCGACCGGATCCTGCCGATCCGGCCTGACGGCGGGCCTACAGGGGGCCGCGCCGTTTCAGCGCGTGCTCTAGCACCGTCTTCGCCCCGATGACCAGCACCACCAGCACGATCATCACGACCGAAATCGAGGCCACGGCCGGGTCGATGTTGTCGCGCAGGCCCATCCAGATCAGGCGCGGCAGGGTGATGACGTTGACCGAGGTGATGAAGATCGTCACCCCGATCTCTTCCCAGGACAGCATGAAGGTCAGGAACAGCGCGGTGGCGACGCCGAACCGGATGTTGGGCAGGATCACCCGGAACACCCGCGTCATCATCCCCGCCCCCATCGCCCGCGCGGCCAGGTCGATCCGGCGGTCCACCTGCGCCAGCGCCACGCTGATCATCACCACGGCAAAGGGCGCGATCATCACCGTATGCGCCAGCGCCACGCCGGCCCAGGTGTCGTATCCCACAAGGTCGTTCACCTGGCTCAGCGCGGTCAGGAAGAAATAGAGCGTCAGCGCCGAGACCACGGGCGGCGCCACCATCGGCAGCAGCACGAACCCCATCAGGAGCGCGCTCATCCGCGGCCGGGCCATCCAGACGCCCAGGCTGAAGAACAGCCCCAGCACGGTCGCCACCACCGAACTGACCACCCCGATGCGGATCGACATCAGGATCGCCTGCCCCCATTCGGGCTTGTTCACCAGATCGGCATAGTGCCGCCAGGACCAGTCGCCCTCGGGCAGCGACAGGAACCGACGCGGGGTGAACGAGACCGGGATCACCGAGACCAGCGGCAACAGCAGGAAGACCGCGACAAGCGCCCCCGCGATCAGGGTCAGCCGGTGGGGCCGCAGCGCCCTCATCGCAGCCCCGCGGGGCGGATCACCCGCAGCATCACCACGCCCAGCAGGCCCACCGCGGCCATCAGGATCACGCTGATCGCCGCCGCCAGCCCCCAGTTCGGGATCTGGAAGATGTTGAGGTAGATGAGTTCGGCCACCATGACGCTGCGCCCGCCGCCCAGGATCGCAGGCGTCACGAAGAACCCCAGCGCGAAGACAAAGACCAGCAGCGCCGCCCCCAGCACACCCGAGACGGTCATCGGCAGGAACACCGTCCAGAACAACCGCGCGCGGCCCGCCCCCATGCCGCGGGCGGCCATCAGCACCCGTTCATCCAGCCCGCGCATGGCCGAGGCGATGGGAAAAACCGCGAAGGGGATCAGGTAATGGGTCATCCCCACCACCACGCCGAATTCGTTTCGCACCAGCGCAAGCGGATCGGAAATCAGCCCCAGCCGTTCCAGCCAGACGTTGATGATCCCCTTGGTCGACAACAGCGCAAGCCAGCCGAAGGCGCGCGTCAAGACCGAGATCCAAAACGGGATCAGGATGCACAGTTCCGTCAGCGCCCGCGTCAGAGGCCCGCCCCGCACCCACAGAAGCGCGATGACATAGCCGCCGACAAGCGACAGCGCCGTCACCGTCAGGCAGATGCGCAGCGTGCGCAGAAAGACCGACAGCACCAGCGGATCGCTGAGCGCCGTGCGGTATTGCCCCAGCCCCGGCCGGGGCAGGGTCACGCTCCATTCCAGCACGCCCAGAAAGGGCAAGGCATAGGCCAGCGCAAGGAACAGCAGCAGCGGGCCCAGCATCAGGGCATGGCGCGCAAAGGACGGCATCGGTCTTTCCGAAAAGGGCGGCCGCGCCACGGGCGGGCGCGACCGCGTGTCCGCATCAGGCCGAGATGATCTTCAGATAGGCATCCAGCGCCGCGCCATAGTTCGCCTCGTACCAGTCCATGTCGAGCGGGATCTGCTGGGCGAAGTTCTTCGGATCGACCGGGTTGAACCGCTGGTCGGCGGCGGGCACCAGCGCGTCGGTCGCGGGGTTGGCGGGGCCCTGCGCCAGCATGTCGAACATGACAAGCTGCCCCTTCGGATCCTGCGCCGCGGCGATGAACTTCATCGCATTGGCCTTGCCGCCGGGGTTGTTCTTCAGCACCGCCATGGCGCCGGGCGCGATCAGGCCCTGGTTCCAGGTGAACTTCACGTCACCGTCCGAGTCATGCTCGATCAGCTTGGCGCGGGTCGACCAGATCAGCGCCATGCTCACGTCGCCGTTCAGAAGCAGCGACTGGCTTTCCGCCCCGCCGCCCCAGAAGGCGGCGACGTTGGGCTTGAAGGCGGCCAGTTTCTTGTGCGCGCGCGCGATGTCGAGCGGATAGAGCTTGTCCGCCGGCACGCCATCGGCCAGCAGCAGTGCCTCCCACATCCCCGCACCCCATTTGTACATCGACCGCTTGCCCGGGAACTTCGCCACGTCGAAGAAATCCGCCATCGTCGCGGGCGGGGCATCTTTGAACTTCCGGGCGTCATAGGCGAGGATGTAGGAATAGAAATAGGTCGAGGCCGCGTAGGTCCAGCCGAAGCCCGGCCGCATCTTGGCCTTGTCGACCACGCTGTAGTCGATCTCCTCCATCAGGCCCTTCTTTCCCAGCGCCTGGGCCGAGAACGGGTCGGCATCGCAGATGTCCCAGCCGGGCTTGCCGCTTTGCGCCTGCGCGGTCATCGCGCCTTCGGTCGGGCCCGAGCCGTCCTGCTTGACGGTGATGCCGGTCGCGGCCTTGAACGGGGCGCCATAGGCCTTGTCATAGGCGGTGCTGGCGTCGCCCCCCCAGTTCACGAACACCAGCTCGCCCGAATCCGCCAGCGCGGGCGTGCCACGCAGCGCCAGCGCGCCGGTGCCCAGAAGGGCCGCCGCAAGCTGGGTGAAGCGGCGGCGGCTGATCTCGCCTTTGCGCGCCTTGTCGGCCAGGATTTCAAGGCAATCGCGTTGGAAATGTTCGTTCATCGCAGTCTCCCTGTTTCGTCGTTGGTTGGTCTGCAGGTCGATACGCTCAAAGAAAGAACCCGCGGTCTTCGGGCCAGCCCACCCAAAGCGCGCTGTCGGGGCCGAGGCCCGCGGGCAGATCGGCGGTGGCAAGTTGCAGCGTAAGCGGAGTGCCGCCCGGCGTGCGCAGCGCAAGCCGGCTTTGCGCGCCCAGATAGGTGATGTCGGCCACCCGCACCGGCAGGGCGTTGCCGTCGACCGGGCGCAGGGGGCAAAGGCGCATGTATTCGGGCCGCACCGCCAGAAGGCCAGAGGGCGCACGCCCGGCATCGGCCACCCGCACCGCATGGCCTTCGCAGCGCGCGGTGGCCAGCGCCACGCCGCCCTCTGCGCCCTCCAGCGGCAACAGGTTGATGTCGCCCAGAAACTCGGCCACGAAGCGGTTGGCGGGGCGTTCGTAGACCTCGCGCGGGGGGGCGATCTGCTGAAGCCGGCCGTGATCGAAGATCGCCACCCGCGACGACAGCGCCAGCGCCTCGGACTGGTCATGGGTGACGAAGATGAAGGTGGTCCCGGTCTCCCGGTGCAGGCGGCGCACCTCGTCCTGCATCTGGCCGCGCAGGTTCTTGTCAAGCGCCGAGAACGGCTCGTCGAGCAGCAGCACCGGCGGCTCGTAGGCCAGCGCGCGGGCCAGCGCCACGCGCTGCTGCTGGCCGCCCGACAGGCCCGCGGGCCGCTTGTGGGCGTGGCCCGCAAGGCCCACCATCTCGACCATCTGTTCCACCCGGCGGCGGATCTCGGTCTCGCTGCGTTTCTGCACGCGCAGGGGGAAGGCGATGTTCTGTGCCGCCGTCATGTGCGGGAACAGCGCGTAGCCCTGAAACACCATGCCGAAGGCGCGCGCCTCGGCCGGGGTCGCGGTCACGTCGCGCCCGTCCAGCGTCAGCCGGCCCGCGGTCGGGCGCTCGAACCCCGACAGGATCATCAGGAAGGTGGTCTTGCCCGATCCCGACGGCCCCAGCAGTGTCAGGAACTCGCCCCGCCCGACCTTCAGCGACACGTCCGTCAGCGCGGCGAAGGGTCCGAACATCTTGCCGATGCCTTCGGCGCCGATTTCTGCCGCACGTCTTGCTGTTGCCATCGGGGCCTCCGTCCGCGAAGCCTAGGGTCCGGTCGCCGCCGCGGACAACTGAATTGTTTTCCCCTCAACGACAAATGGATTTTGTCGAAAGGGGGCCGCGCGTCCTAGCTGTCCGGGGTCGCCCGATTTTCGTGCAGCGCCTGCATGATCCAGCCGCGAAAGGCGGCGGCGGCGGGCGTTTCGGGCCGGTCTGCCGGGCGGACAAGCTGATAGGCGCGGGTCGATCGGATGGTCAGCCCGAAGGGGCGCACCAGCGCCCCCTTGGCCAGCGCGTCGTGGCAGATGAATTCATCGCCCATCGCGATCCCCTGCGAGGCAAGCGCCGCCGCATAGACCAGGTTCATGTCGGAAAACACCACGCCCGTGCGCGCCCGGCCGTCATGCAGCCCCGCCAGCCGGAACCACTCGCGCCAGTCGGCATGGTCGGACAGGTGCAACAGCACGCAGCGCAGCACGTCGTCGGGTTCGGCAAAGCCCATCCGGTTCATCAGCGCGGGGCTGCACATCGGGGTGAACTGCACCTCTTGCAGGGTTTCCACCCGCAGGCCCGGCATCTCGCCCGCCCCGAAGGCGATGAACAGATCGACATCCGGGTTCGACACATCCTCCAGCCGGTGCGGGGTCACCAGATCCAGATGCACATCGGGAAAGCTTTCGCAGAACCGCCCGATCTTGGGGCAAAGCCAGGACGAGGCGAAGCCCGGCGCGCAACTGACGCGCAGGGCGCCGGTGATCCCGCGCCCGGCATTGCGCGCGGCCGATCCGGTCAGCATCGACAGCGCGCGGCGCACGTCGGCGGCATAGGCCTCGCCCTGCGGCGTCAGTTCCACGCGCGTGCCCACCCGGTCCAGCAGCCTAAAGCCCAGATCGCGCTCAAGCAGGCGCAACTGGTGGCTGACCGCGCTGCGCGTCAGGTTCAGGTCCTCGGCCGCCTGCCAGACCGTGCCCAGGCGGGCAAAGCTTTCCAGCGCGCGCAGCGCCTGGGTCGAGGGGACACGGGGCACGGGCGATCCTCCGGCGGTTCGGGAAGACCCTGCCGCAGATCCCGCGGCAAATCCAGCCTCGGTGAAATCCGTTTGCCGTTCGGGCGAAAAGGTTTCACTTCATCCGCGGCGCCTGCCGGGCCTAGCTTGGCCGGGAAGGAGCACGCGCCCATGACCCTCTCTGCCGCCCAGAGCACCGCCCTTGCCGCCGTCGCGGCCCGCGCGTCGGACCTGTCGGCCTGGACCGCGACGATCTTCGAGCACGGCGAGACGGCGTGGCGCGAATACCGGTCGGCCGCGTGGTATGCGGACCGCCTGCGGGCCGAGGGGTTCCGCGTCGAGGAAGGCTCGGGCGGGATGCCCACGGCCTTCTGTGCCGAGTGGTCGAACGGGCCGGGGCCGGTGATCGGCATGTATGCCGAATACGACGCCGTGCCCGGCAACTGCCAGGCGGCGGTGCCCTGGCGCGCGCCGCGCGACGGTCTGGGCTATCAGGCGGGCGGCCACACCGATCCGCATTCGGGGCTTGGCATCGGCGCGCTGGGGGGGCTTCTGGCCACCAAGGCCGCGATGGAACGCCACGGGCTGACGGGCGGGCTGCGCTTTACCGGCGAGCCTGCGGAAAAGGTGCGCGGGTCGAAACCCATCCACGCGGCAAAGGGGTATTACGACGGGCTGGCGGGCCTGTTCTCGTTCCACCCGTTCTACATGCTGCCGCTGTGCAACACCGTGCGCTGGGATACGCATTGCGGCGCGGCCTATGCGATGGTCTACCGCTTCCTGTGCGACGCGCCCGAGGTCTGGGGGGCGCATGACGGCGCGCCCATTCCGCAATCGCATTCCGCGGTGCGCGCGCCGGGGGCGATGGATGCGCTGGTGACGATGTATCAGGCCTCGAAGGCGCTGCGCGAGGCGATGCTGCCGCATCAGGGCGGCTGGTCGATTTCGGAAGCGGTGCTGACCGCGGGGCAGGCCACCGCCGACAACCTGCCCGCGGGGCTGGCCGAGTTGCAATACATGATCCGGGTGCCGACGCTGGCGATGGCCGAACAGGTGACGGCCGCGCTGGACCGCAATGCCGCCGCCGCCGCGGCGATGACCGGCTGCCGGTGGGAACGCCACTGGGTCTGCAAATCACGCCCCGGGCTTGCCAATCACGCCATGGCCGATCTGGTCTGGGGCGCGCTGCAACAGGTGGGCGCGCCGGTCTGGGACGAGGCGGCGAAGGCCGTGGCCCGGCAGGTGCAAGAGGCCGCAGGCGTGGCACCGATGGCCGAGCCCTTCCTCGATGCCTGCACGCGCCTGGTCCCCCCGCAGGAGGCCGAGGCGATCCTGCGCCGCGACCTGCCGCCCTCGCAGGCGAATTCCACCTCGGACGATTACACCGACATGACCTGGCACGCGCCCACCGCGCGGTTCTACATCGCCCGGCCCGCGCTGGCGCTGCCCGCGGGGGCCGCGCCCTACCCCGCATGGGTGATGAACGCGCTGGGTGGAATTCCCGCCACCATCGACCCGATGGTGCAGACCGCGGCCCGGGTGCTGGCGCTGTCGGCCCTGCGCCTGCTGGAGGACGAAGGCGCCCGCACCGCCGCGATGGCCGAGTTCGAGGCCCGCACCGGCGGCGGGGTTGGCGGCGCGGCCTGGGTGGCGCCGCTCTGCGACTACCCGCCGCCGATCCATTTCCGCTGGCCCGAATACATCACCACCCCCCGTGGGCGCGACTGGTGGATCCCCTCCACCCTGCCCGGCGCCTGAGCAACAGGAGACAGCCATGCCCGACCCCTTCAGCCTTCAGCGCCGCAAGCCCGGCGGCGGCACCGCGCCGCTGACCGGCTGGGGCTTTTGCAACGAGACCGACCCCTTGACCGATGTCCTGCTGGGCCCGCCCGCGCATCTGCGGCACCTGTCCACCTCGTCGCTGTCGCGCAAGCACCTGCGCGAGGCGCCCTGCAACATCCAGGTGGCCCAGTCGCAACATGCCGAACTGGTCGCCGCCTACGAGCATTTCGGGGTCAAGGTGCACATGCATCGCGCCGAGCCGGAACTGCCGATGCAGGTCTATGCCCGCGATTCCAGCGTGATGACGCCCTATGGCGCAATCATCACCGCGATGGCCCAGTGGTGGCGGCGGGGCGAGAACTATGCCGCGATCCGCAGCTACGAACGGCTGGGCATCCCGATCTACGACATGGTGACGGCGGGTACGTTCGAGGGCGGCGACTTCAACGTGATCGAGGAAGGCTGCGTGCTGATCGGCTGCGGTGGCGCCCGCACGCAAGAGGAGGGCGCGCGCCAGGTCCAGGGCTGGTTCGAGGCCGAGGGCTGGGAAACCCGGCTGGCGTTCATCGACGAATACTATGTGCACATCGACCTGATGGTGGTGCCGATCGCGCCCAGCCTGACGGCCGTCTGCCTTGCCTGCACCGAACCCGGCATCGTCGACTGGCTGCGTGGCAAGGGGCACGAGATCATCGACGTGCCGTTCCAGGACACGATGGCGCTGGGCTGCAACTTCATGTCGCTGGGCCGCGACCGGGTGATCGCGCCGACCTCGTCCAAGGCGCTGATCGGCCAGTTGAAGGCGCGCGGCTTCGAGGTGGCGGCGGTCGAGATGGGCGAGATCTCGAAGACCGGCGGCGGCATTCACTGCATGGCGCAGGCGCTCCGGCGCGAGGCGGCGTGAGCCTCGATGCCGACCTGCGGGCGGCGCTGTCGCCGGGGGCGGTGCTGGCGGGGGATGCCGTGCCCGCGGCGGCCGCGTCGGATGCAAGCCGCAGCGGCCACGCCCTGCCGCGCCTGCTGATCCGCCCGCGCGACACCGCCGAGGCCGCCATTGCACTGGCGCTCTGCCACCGGCACGGGCAGGCGGTGGTGCCGCAAGGGGGGTTGACGGGTCTTGCCGGGGGCGCCTGCCCGCGTGCGGAGGATGTGGCGATCTCGACCGCCCGGATGTCGGCGGTGGAGGCCGTCGACCCCGAGGGGCTGACCATCACGCTGGGCGCGGGCTGCGTTCTGGCCCGCGCGCAGGCGGCGGCCGAGGCGCAGGGGCTGATGTTCCCGGTCGACATCGGCGCGCGCGGCAGTGCGACGGTGGGCGGCATGATCGCCACCAACGCGGGCGGCATCCGGGTGATCCGGCACGGGATGATGCGGGAAAACCTGCTGGGGCTGGAAGCCGTGCTGGCCGATGGCACGGTGCTTTGCCACATGAACACCGCCCCGAAGGACAACACCGGCTATCCGCTGGCGCAGATGCTGGCGGGGTCGGAAGGCACGCTGGCGCTGATCACCCGGGCGGTGATCCGTCTCAGGCCGCTGCCGGCGGGGCGGCACAGCGCGCTGTGCGCCCTGCCGGATTTCGCGGCGGTGCTGGCGCTCTTGCGCCGCGCGCGGCAGGATCTGGCCGGGCTTTCGGCCTTCGAGGTGATGTGGGCCGATTACGTCGCGGCCTGCCAGTGGTCGGAAGGCGTGCGGCTTTTTGCCGAGGTGGCGCCCTTCACCGTGATCCTGGAAACCGATGGCCCGCAGGATGCCGCCGCGGCGCTCGAGGCGCATCTTGCCCGCGCGCTCGTTGACGGGGTGATTGCCGATGCGCTGATCGCCCGGTCGCATGCGGATGCGCGTCGGTTCTGGGCGGTGCGCGAGGGGCACGGGCTGGACACGGCGCTGCCGGGGCTCATGAACCTCGATGTCAGCCTGCCCGTCGAGCGGATCGGCGCCTTTGCCGAGGCGGCGCGCGCAGCGGTGCTGGCGGCGGAACCCGCGGCGCAGGTGATGGTCTTCGGCCATCTGGGCGATGGCAACATCCATATTGCGCTGGCCCTGCCCGACCCCGACCCCGCCCGCGAGCACGCCGCCGAGGCGCGGATCTACGACACGCTGCGCGGCTTTGGCGGCTCGGTCTCGGCCGAACA
>JAJZVD010000006.1 GCA_021845805.1 Pseudomonadota bacterium
GCCTCCTTTTCCGCCGGGCTACACCCGCCGAAAGGCAGGCACAACGGCATCGAAAAGGGAACCCCGCACGAGGGGGGATGGTGAGCCCGTCCGGATTCGAACCGGAGACCCACTGATTAAAAGTCAGTTGCTCTACCAACTGAGCTACGGGCCCACACAGGCCGGGGTGCTACGGAAAGGACGAAGGGGGGTCAAGCCCCCTTTTCGCCACCCTCGACGATTTTTCGTTTGCGATCAGAGAGGGTGGTGAGCCGTGCAGGGATCGAACCTGCGACAAGCTGATTAAGAGTCAGCTGCTCTACCAACTGAGCTAACGGCCCCACGGGGCGGCCTGATAGACGCCTCGATCCGGGGGCGCAAGCGGAAAATTCGGCACCGCGGCGCATTTCCCGCCCCGCCGCTGGATTCCCGCGCCCCGTCGCCGTATATCCGCGGCATGGATCGCGCACTTTCCCCTTCCGGCCTGCCGTTTCGCAAGATGCACGGCGCGGGCAACGACTTCGTGGTCATCGACCAGCGGGGGCAGCCCCTGCATGTCACCCCGGTGCTGGCCCGCGCGGTGGGCGACCGCCACCGCGGCGTGGGCTTCGACCAGCTCGTGACGATCGACAGGGCCGAGGATGCCGACGCCCGGCTGGTGTTCTGGAATGCCGACGGATCGACCGCAGGCGCCTGCGGCAACGCCACCCGCTGCGTGGCCCGGCTGCTGATGGACGAAACCGGGAAGGACCGCCTGACGCTGCGCACCGAGCGCGGGCTGCTTGCGGCGGAATGTGACGCCGACGGGCTGGTGCGGGTGAACATGGGGCAGCCGCAGCTTGACTGGGCCGACGTGCCGCTGGCCCGCGCCGTGGACACGCTGCACCTGCCGATGCCGGGCGACCCCTCCGCGGTGGGCATGGGCAACCCGCATTGCGTCTTCTTCGTGCCGGACGCGGCGGCAGCCGATGTGGCAGGCCGCGGCCCCGCGCTGGAACATGACCCGCTGTTCCCTGCGCGGACGAATGTCGAATTCGCAAGCGTCATCGGCCCCGACCGGCTGCGGCTGCGTGTCTGGGAGCGCGGCGCGGGCATCACGCTGGCTTGCGGCTCGGGCACCTGCGCCACCGCGGTTGCCGCCGCGCGCCGGGGTCTGACCGGGCGCCAGGTGGTGGTCGAGGTCGACGGCGGCACGCTGACCGTGGACTGGCGCGATGACGGTGTCTGGCTGACCGGCCCCACGGCGACCGTCTTCACCGGCGTGCTCGATCCGGCACTGATGGCCCCCGCATGAGCGCGCCGGTCTTCGCCACCCTGGGCTGCCGCCTGAACGCCTATGAATCCGAGGCGATGAAGACGCTGTCGGCGGGGCACGACAACCTTGTCGTCGTGAACACCTGCGCCGTGACCGCCGAGGCCGTCCGCAAGGCCAAGCAGGAGATCCGCAAGCTCCGCCGCGAACACCCCGATGCGACGCTGGTGGTGACCGGCTGCGCCGCCCAGACCGAGCCCGAGACCTTCGCCGAGATGTCCGAGGTCACCCGTGTCCTTGGCAATGCCGAGAAACTCGCCCCCGCCACCTGGGCCGAGCTGAAGGGCGACACACCGCGGGTGCAGGTCGATGACATCATGGCCGTCACCCGTGCGGCCGCGCCGGTGATCGACGGCTTCGGCCGCCATCGCGCCTATGTCCAGGTGCAGAACGGCTGCGACCACCGCTGCACCTTCTGCATCATCCCCTTCGGCCGCGGCAATTCCCGGTCTGTCCCCGCGGATCAGGTGGTGGACCAGATCGCGCGGCTCGTGGGCAAGGGCTTCAACGAGGTGGTGCTGACCGGGGTCGATCTGACAAGCTGGGGCGCCGATCTCGACGGTGCGCCGCGGCTGGGCGATCTGGTGATGGCGATCCTGCGGCGGGTGCCGGACCTGCCGCGGCTGCGCATCTCGTCGATCGATTCGATCGAGGCCGATCCGCGCCTGATGGAGGCCATCGCCACCGAGCCGCGTCTGATGCCCCATCTGCACCTCAGCCTCCAGCATGGCGACACGCTGATCCTGAAGCGGATGAAGCGGCGCCACAGCCGCGACGACGCGATCCGCTTCTGCCAAGAGGCCCGCGCGCTGCGCCCCGGCATCGCCTTCGGCGCCGACATCATCGCAGGCTTCCCCACCGAGACCGAGGCGCAGTTCGAAAACTCGCTGCGGCTGGTCGAGGACTGCGGGCTGACCTTCCTGCATGTGTTCCCCTATTCGCGCCGCCCCGGCACGCCGGCCGCGCGGATGCCGCAGGTGGCGGGCCCCGCCATCCGCGAGCGTGCCGCCCGCCTGCGCGCGGCGGGCGAGGCCGCGCTGGCGCGCCACCTGGCGAACGAGGTCGGCACGACCCACCGCATCCTGATGGAACGCCCCCGGATGGGGCGCACCGAACGGTTCACCGAGGTGGCCTTCGCCACCGACCAACCCGAAGGCCGGATCGTGACGGCGGTCATCACCGGTCATGACGGCACGCACCTTCAGGCCTGACCGATGCATCCCAATCCCGCCTTCCGCCAGACCCCGGCCGACCGCAACCTGGCCTTTGCCCGCAGCCGCAGCTTCGGCACGCTGGTGGTGAATGCCGAGACGGGGCCGCTTCTGTCGCACATTCCCTTCCGGCTGGCCGAAGATGGCGCCTCGGTCGAGATCCACCTTGTCCGCTCGAACCCGATCGTCCCGCTGCTGCCCGCGCGCGCCGTGCTGTCGGTGACGGGGCCCGAGGGCTATGTTTCGCCCGACTGGTATGGCCTGCCCGACCAGGTGCCGACCTGGAACTATGTCGCCGTCCACCTGCGCGGCCGACTGGAGCTGATGCCCGAGGGCGAGTTGCGCGGCGTGCTTGACCGTCTTTCGGCGCAGTTCGAGGCGCTGCTGCTGCCAAAGACGCCGTGGACCGCCGAGAAGATGACGCCGGGCACGATGGACCGGATGATGCGGATGATCCTGCCCTGCCGACTGCATGTGGACGAGGTGAACGGCACCTGGAAACTTGGCCAGAACAAGCCTGAACCCGCCCGCCTCGGGGCCGCCGACGGGCTGGAGGCCGCGGGCCTTGCCCCCGAGGCCGCAGCGCTTGCCGCCCTGATGCGCGACCTCTGACAGGCGGTGGACAGCCCCGCCCCCGCGGCCTACCTTCCGCGCATCGTCGCGAAAGGAACGCCATGCGCCTTCACCAGTCCCCCGCCTCGCCGTTTGTCCGCAAGGTGGTTGTCGTGCTCAAGGAAACCGGGCAGGAGGGCGATGTCGCCCTTGTCACCGCAACCGGAACGCCGGTCAATCCCGATGCCATGCCGGTGGCGCTGAACCCGCTTGGCAAGATCCCCACGCTGGAGCGCGACGATGGCCCCGCGCTGTATGACAGCCGCGTGATCTGCCGCTACCTTGACGACCGCGCGGGGGGCAAGCTCTACCCCGCCGGGCCCCGGCTGTGGGAGACGCTGACGCTGGAGGCGACGGCCGACGGGATCAGCGACGCTGCCGTGCTGATGCGCTATGAAACCGCGGTACGGCCAGCAGACAGGCAATGGCCCGACTGGCTAGACGGCCAGTGGGCCAAGATCGCCCGCAGCCTCGACGCGCTGGAAAGCCGCTGGATCAGCCACCTGTCCGGCCCGCTCGACATCGGCCAGATCGCCGTCGGCTGCGCGCTGGGCTACCTTGACTTCCGCCATGCCGCGCGCGACTGGCGCAGCGGGCGGCCCGCGCTGGCGGGGTGGTACGCCGCCTTTGCGACGCGCCCCAGCATGGCCGCCACGGCGCCGGTCTGATGTGCCGGATCGCCCGAAAAACCGCACGCGACCACCGCGCCGGGGCCGGGATGGGGGGCAATCCGCCATCACGAAATGTTTTTACGGCGATGCCCTTGACGCTGCGCCCGATTGTCCGCTGGACGGGCGAAGGTCAGGGCGCTAATTAGCCGCATTAGGAAGGCTGCAGGAAACTGCGGCCATGCTTTGCACAGGCCGCCGCACCGGCCACGGAAGGGAGAAGCTACGTGTCCCACGCAGAAGACCACAAAGCCAGCCGCAGGGACTTCCTGTATTACGCCACCGCCGGGGCCGGGGCTGTCACGGCGGGCGCCGCGATCTGGCCGCTCATCAACCAGATGAACCCCTCGGCCGATACGCTCGCGGTCGCCTCGATCGATGTCGACATCTCGCCCGTCGCCGAAGGCACGCAACTGACCGTGAAGTGGCTGGGCAAGCCGGTCTTCATCCGCCATCGCACGGCGAAGGAGATCGAGGAAGGCCGCGCCGTGAAGCTGGCCGAACTGCCCGACCCGCTGGCCGAGAACGACAACCTGCCCGCCGGCAGCCAGGCCACCGACGAGAACCGCACCCTGGACAAGGAAGGCAAGTGGCTGGTGATGCTGGGTGTGTGCACACACCTCGGCTGCGTGCCGCTGGGCAACAACGCGGGCGAGTTCGACGGCTGGTTCTGCCCCTGCCACGGGTCGCAATACGACACCGCCGGCCGCATCCGCAAAGGCCCGGCCCCGCGCAACCTTCAGGTTCCCGTCGCCAAGTTCACCGACGCGAAAACCATCAAGCTCGGCTAAGGGAGAGACCGATGGCTGGAATTCCTCACGACCATTACGAGCCGAAGTCGGGCTTCGAGAAGTGGCTGCACAAGCGCCTGCCGATCGTTGGTCTCGCCTATGACACGATCATGATCCCGACGCCGAAGAACCTGAACTGGTGGTGGATCTGGGGCATCGTCCTGGCGTTCTGCCTGGTGCTTCAGATCGTCACCGGCGTCGTTCTGGCGATGAACTACACCCCCAACGTGAATCTGGCCTTCGCGTCGGTCGAGCATATCATGCGCGACGTGAACGGCGGCTTCATGATCCGCTACATGCACATGAACGGCGCCTCGCTGTTCTTCATCGCGGTCTACATCCACATCTTCCGCGGCCTGTTCTACGGCAGCTACAAGGCCCCGCGCGAGGTGACCTGGATCATCGGCATGCTGATCTACCTGGCGATGATGGCGACCGCGTTCATGGGCTATGTGCTGCCCTGGGGGCAGATGTCGTTCTGGGGCGCCACGGTGATCACCGGGCTCTTCGGTGCCATTCCCGGCATCGGCCCGCATATCCAGACCTGGCTTCTGGGCGGGCCTTCGGTCGACAACGCGACGCTGAACCGCTTCTTCTCGCTGCACTACCTGCTGCCGTTCATCATCGCGGCGCTGGTCGCGGTGCACATCTGGGCGTTCCACAACACCGGCAACAACAACCCGACCGGCATCGAAGTTCGCCGTTCGTCGAAGGCCGAGGCGCAGAAGGACACGGTTCCGTTCTGGCCCTATTTCGTGATCAAGGACCTCTTCGCGCTGTCGCTGATCATCACGATCTTCTTCGCGGTCGTCGCCTTCATGCCGAACTACTTCGGCTCGCCCGACAACTACATCATGGCGGATTCGCTGAAGACCCCGCCCTCGATCGAGCCGGAATGGTACTTCCTGCCGTTCTACGCGATCCTGCGCGCCTTCACCCAGGACGTGTGGATCGTGCAGTTTGCCCACTTCGTGAGCTTCGGCATCGTCGATGCGAAGTTCTTCGGCGTGCTGGCGATGTTCGGGGCCATCGCGGTCATGGCGCTGGCGCCCTGGCTTGATACCTCCTCGGTGCGCTCGGGCCGCTACCGTCCCTCGTTCAAGTGGTGGTTCCGCCTGCTGCTGGTGGATTTCCTGCTGCTGATGTGGTGCGGCTCGCAATTCCCGACCGCCATCATCGGCTGGGTCTCGCTGATCGCGTCGACCTACTGGTTCGCCTACTTCCTGGTGATCCTGCCGCTGCTGGGCGTGCTGGAAAAGCCGATGAAGATGCCGGCCACGATCGAGGAAGACTTCAATGCCCACTACGGCGCGGGCTCTGCCCATCCGGCCGAGTGAGAGAAAGGACCGACTGAGATGATCCGGAAACTCAGCCTTGCCGCGGCGACCGCGGTGGCGCTCTTCTCGGCGCAGGGCGTTGTCGCGGCCGAATCGACGGCCGAAATCCCCGATATCCCGTTCTCGTTCGACGGGCCCTTCGGCACGTTCGACGAACATCAGCTCCAGCGCGGCCTGCAGGTCTATACCGAGGTCTGCTCGGCCTGCCACGGTATGGATCTTGTCGCGATCCGAACGCTGGGCGACGAAGGCGGCCCGCACCTGCCCCGCGATCAGGTGAAGGCCTATGCCGCGGCCTTCCCGGTGAACGACACGGCGTCGAACCCGCAGTATGTCGACCCCGCCACGGGCCAGGCGCGCAAGCTTGTTCCCGCGGACCACTTCCCCGCCAACAACTCGATGGGCGCGCCGGATCTGTCGGTGATGGCCAAGGCCCGCAAGGCCTTCGAAGGGCCGTACAAGCTGGGCATCAACCAGCTGATCCACGGCATCGGCGGCCCGGAATACATCGTGGCGCTGCTGAACGGCTTCACCGGCAACACCAAGGACGTTGCGGGGAACACCGTCTATGAAAACCACATCTTCCCCGGTGGCTGGATTCGCATGCCCCCGCCCCTGACCGACGGCCAGGTGACCTTTGCCGACGGCTCGCCCAACGACGTGAAGCACATGTCGGAAGACGTGGCGGCCTTCCTGATGTGGGCAGCCGAGCCGAAGATGATGGCACGCAAGCACGCGGGCTTTGTGGGTGTGTTCTTCCTGATCATCCTCACCACGCTGCTCTACCTCACCAACAAGCGGCTCTGGGCCGGGCTGAAGGGCAAGAAGACCGCCTGAGGCACCGCCAAATGGCTACCAGACGCGCCCTTCGGGGCGCGTTTTTCTTTGCCCTCTTGAGGCCGCCCCCCTGCCCCGCTAGACCGCCCGAAGCTAAGGAGCCCGCGCCATGAGCCTGAATACCTTCGGCCACCTGTTCCGCGTGACCACCTGGGGCGAAAGCCACGGGCCCGCGCTTGGCTGCACCGTCGATGGCTGCCCACCTGGTGTGCCGCTGACCGAAGCGGACATCCAGCCCTGGCTGGATCGCCGCAAACCCGGCCAGAACAAGTTCACCACCCAGCGCCGCGAGGCCGACGAGGTGAAGATCCTCTCGGGCACCTTCGAGGGTCGCACGACCGGCACGCCGATCCAGCTCATGATCGAGAATACCGACCAGCGGTCGAAGGATTACGGCGCGATCGCCCAGACCTTCCGCCCCGGCCATGCCGACATCACCTACTGGCAGAAATACGGCATCCGCGATCCGCGTGGCGGCGGCCGCTCCTCGGCGCGTGAAACCGCGGCACGGGTTGCGGCGGGCGGCGTGGCGCGCGCGGCGCTGGCTGCGCTTGTCCCCGGCCTGCGGATCACTGGCTACCTGGTGCAGATGGGCACGCTGGCCATCGACCGCGCCCGCTTCGACTGGGACGAGATCGAGCGGAACCCGTTCTGGGGCCCCGACGCCCGGACGGCCGCCCTTTGGGAAACCTACCTGGATGACCTGCGGAAATCCGGCAACTCGGTCGGCGCGGTCATCGAGGTGGTGGCGCAGGGCGTGCCACCCGGCCTTGGCGCGCCGATCTACGGCAAGCTCGACAGCGACCTTGCCGCCGCAATGATGTCGATCAACGCGGTCAAGGGCGTGGAGATCGGCGAGGGGATGGCCGCCGCCGCCCTGACCGGGGTCGAGAACGCCGACGAGATCGAGATGGGCAGCGACGGCCCGCGCTACCTCACGAACCACGCGGGTGGCATTCTCGGCGGCATCTCCACCGGGCAGGATGTTGTGGTGCGCTTCGCGGTGAAGCCGACCTCGTCGATCCTGACGCCGCGCCGGTCGGTGACGCTGGCGGGCGAGGCGGCCGAGGTCGTCACCAAGGGACGGCACGACCCCTGCGTCGGCATCCGCGCCGTCCCCGTGGGCGAGGCGATGATGGCCTGCGTCATCCTGGATCACCTGCTGCTGGATCGGGGCCAGACCGGGGGCGCCCGCGGCCGCATCGGCTGAAGCGACGGAACCGGGACGGCCGCGCGTTTGTCTGCCAATCATGGGAGACCCGGCCATGCGCGCCATCCTGATATGCCTTCTGGCGCTCCTTGTTGCCCCCGCCGCGCGGGCCGCGCCGATGCGGCAGACGATCACGGTCGACGGGCTGACGCGGCACTTCCTCCTTTATGTGCCCGCCTCGGTTGCAGCAGGCGCGACGCCGGTGCCGCTGGTCATGGTGCTGCATGGCGGCGGCGGCTCTGGCCGCGAGGTCGCGCGCAGCACCCGCCACCGGTTCGAGACGCTGGCCGATCAGGCGGGCTTCATCGTGGTCTACCCCGACGCCATCGGCCGGATCTGGGACACGGGCGAAGGCGAGGTTTCGGCTGCGCTGCGCAGCCCGCGCGATGACCTTGCCTTCCTCAAGGCCACGGTGGCGGCTGTGGCGGCGCGCTACCCCGTGGACCGCTCGCGCCTGTTCGCCACCGGCATCTCCCGCGGCGGCCACGCCAGCTACATGCTGGCCTGCCGCGCGCCCGGCCTGTTCCGCGCCATCGCGCCGGTGGCCATGACGCTTCCCGCCGGTCTTGCCGCCGATTGCGCCAAGGCACCGCCAACGGGGGTGCTGTTGATCCAGGGCACCGCCGACCCCCTTGTTCCCTATGGCGGCGGGCGGGTCACGGTGCTGGGGCGCCAGCGCGATTCCGTCCTGTCGGCCGATGCCACGATGGACCTTTTCCGCGGTGTGAACCGCTGTGCCGGGGTGGCGCAGGTCGACTCCATCGGGGCCGTCGATCGTCTGACCTGGCAGGGCTGCATGGCGCCAACCCGGATGGACAGGGTGAACGGCGGCGGGCATTCCTGGCCCTCGGGGCAGGCGCTGCTGCCGACGATGATGGCCGGCCGCAGCACTACCGACATCTCGGCGCCGGACGAGATCTGGGCCTTCTTCAGCGGCTTCCCCGCCCGGCCCTGAGGCCCGCGCCCCAAAGACCGCCGCCCGCGCCTCAGGCGCTGGTGGCGGCGGTCAGCGCCGTATCCAGCAACGCCTTGATCTTCGCCTCGCCAGTCTCCCAGTTCAGACGGCCCAGTTCCTTGTCGCCCTTCAAGACGATCAGCGTGGCGCGGTCGGTCACCTTCAGACCCTTGGTGAAGGCGTCGTTCTTGTAGGTGTCCCAGTCCACCACCACAAAGCTGACCGCCTTTTCATAGGCCGGGTTGGCGGCCCGCAGACGGTCCAGCACACGCTTCTGCGCCGCGCAGGTGCTGCACCAGGTCGCGAAGAAATCGACGAAGACAGTCTGGCCCTTGGCCAGTTCGTCCTTCACCAGCCCCGGCGCATAGGGCACCGGCGCTCCGGCGCGGGCGCGGGGCGTGGCAAGCGGCGTGGCGAGGGTGACGGCGGCAGTCAGGGTCAGGAAATCGCGACGGTTCATGATGGTCTCTCTGGTCTGTCAGATGGAAACGGAAAGGTCCTGAAGCCACGCGGGCAGGTGCGCCACCAGCCAGCCCTCGGCCAGCCGGTCGAGCCCCAGAAGCAGCGCCAGCCCCACGGCAAGGAAGGCAAGCCCCGTGACGGGCTTCGATATCTCGGCCAGCCGGTGCAGCGCGCCGCGGTTGCGCGCCAAGAGCCCGCGCGCACCATAGCCAAGCGCAAGGATCACGGTGCCGGTCCCCGCGGCAAAGGCGGCCATCACCGCGCCCGCCTGCAAGAGCCCCTGCCCCTGCGCGGCCAGCGCCAGCGCCCCGCCCAGCGTGGGACCCACGCAGGGGCTCCAGACCGCGCCCAGAAGCGCGCCGCCCAGGAACTGCCCCCATGCCCCGCCGCGATCGACCCGGCCCACGCCGGCATCCGCCCGCCCGGCCAGCCCGGCAGTGGCCAGCGCAAAGCGCCGGTTCGCGGCAGGCACAAGCAGCACCGCGCCAAAGGCCACCAGCGCCGCCGCCCCCGCCTGCGCGACGGCATCCGGCGACAGGCCAAGGGCCTGCGTCAGCGCGCGCAGGCCAAGGCCCGCCAGCGTGAAGGCGCTGCCCATCCCGGCGGCCAGCATCAGCGGGCCCAGCGCACCACGCTGCAACGCGGACGCCAGCACCAGCGGCAACACCGGCAGGACACAGGGGTTCACCAGTGTCAGCAGCCCTGCGGCATAGGCAAGAAACAGCGTCGTCATCCGGGGCCCCGTTCTGGCATCACTGCCTTAACGACGATACGGCCCGGCTTCCGTTACGGATGCACGATCACGTTTTTTTCAGCCGCGCGGCCGGGGCGCGCGACAGTTGCACCGCAAGGATGCCCGCCGCGATGATCGCGACCCCCAGGATGTCGGTCGGCCCGATCTTCTCGTGCAGCAGGATCGCAGCGACGACCACACCGAAGAACGGGTTCAGGAAGTGGAACGTCGCGGCCCGGACCGCCCCGATCCGGTTCACCAGCTTGAACCAGACCCAGGTGGCGATCAGCCCCGGCACCAGCGTGGTATAGGCGAAGGCCAGCATCAGGCGCGGGGTCAGATGCACCACCGGCGTCTCGGTGAAGGCCGCAACGATGCCCAGCAGGACGGCGCCCACGAACATCTGCAAGCCCACGATCATCAGAAGGTTCCCGCTGGACGAGGCGCTGCGGACCGTGATCGTCGCGAAGGCCAGCGCCAGCACGCCCAGAACGCACAGGATCAACCCTTCGCCGATGCCGCCGCCCGACAGGCGCGACGCCATGATGACCACCACGCCAACCAGCCCGGCCAGCAGGCCCGCCGCACCAAGCGGGCGCACCGTTTCGCCATACCAGAGCCAGCCCGCCACCGCGACCACCAGCGGCATGGTCGAGGCGATGATCGAGGCAAGCGAGGCGTCGACCGTCTGCATCGCCACGAAATTCAGCCCGAGGTACAGCGCGTTCTGGCACAGACCGAACATGAAGGTGGCCCGCCATTGCGCCCGGGTCAGCCGCAGGGTCTGGCCCATGGCGGCCGCGATCGCGACCCCGAGCGTGCCCGATACCAGGAACCGCAGCGCCAGCGCGAAAAGCGGCGGCGCATCCGCCACGATCATATGCGCCGAGGTGAAGGCCGAAGACCACATCAGCGCAAAGGCCAACCCCATGCCGATTGCCGTCAGGTCCATCCGCGCCTCCCCTGCGCCACATGAAAAAGGGCCGCCGGGTGGCGACCCTACACGGCCAGAGGCCGGACGCAAGGCGCGATCAGGCGTTGACGCTGTCCTTCAGCGCCTTGGCCACCGCGATCTTCACGACCTTGTCGGCCGGCTTCATGATCTGCTCGCCGGTGGCCGGGTTGCGCACCTGGCGCTCGGGCCGGGCGCGGCAGCTGATCTTGGCCAGCCCCGGCAGGGTCACGGCGCCGCCGGCCATGACTTCGCGCGTCACGACTTCGGTGATGGCGTCCAGCGCGGCCGTGGCCGACTTCTTGTCCGCCCCCATGGCATCGGCGATCGCCGCCACCAGTTGGGTCTTCGTCATCGGTTTGGACATCAATATCTCCTAGTGTCCTGCCCTGCTTGCCGCAGGGTCTTCGCTGCCCCGTCCCGGGCGAATGGCCCTCGCTACACCGTTTTTTCAGGCACAGTTCAAGCCTTTTCGGCATTTCCGGCCGGAAACCTTCACATCAGAGGAACGCCGTCTCCTCGAAGCTGCGCAACTTGCGGCTATGGATGCGTTCCAGCGGCATGTCGCGCAGCAGTTCCATGGCCCGCACGCCGATCTGCAGGTGGCGTGACACCTGCGTGCGGTAGAACTCGCTGGCCATGCCGGGCAGCTTCAGCTCGCCATGCAGCGGCTTGTCGGACACGCACAGAAGCGTTCCGTAGGGCACCCGGAAGCGGAAGCCGTTCGCGGCGATGGTGGCGGATTCCATGTCGAGCGCGATGGCGCGCGACAGGCTCAGCCGGTGGACCGGGCCGGACTGGTCGCGCAATTCCCAGTTGCGGTTGTCGATGGTGGCCACGGTGCCGGTGCGCATGATCCGCTTCAGCTCGTAGCCTTCCAGCCGCGTGACCTCCTGCACCGCCTCCTGCAGCGCGATCTGGATCTCGGCCAGCGCCGGGATGGGCACCCAGACCGGCAGATCGTCGTCCAGCACATGATCCTCGCGCAGGTAGGCATGGGCCAGCACGAAATCGCCAAGGCTCTGGCTGTTGCGCAGGCCCGCGCAATGGCCGACCATCAGCCAGGCATGCGGGCGCAGCACCGCGATATGGTCGGTCGCGGTCTTTGCATTCGACGGGCCAACGCCAATGTTGACCAGCGTAATCCCCTGCCCTCCGGGCCGCTTGAGGTGATAGGCAGGCATCTGCGGCGTCTTCTGGCTGACGGCAAGCGGCTGATGGGCGGCTGTGATCACCGCGTTGCCCGGCGCCACGAAGGCCGTGTAGCCGCTGGCCGGATCGGCCAGCGCGGCGCGGGCGAAGGTCTCGAACTCGTCGACGTAGAACTGGTAGTTCGTGAACAGGACATGGTTCTGGAAATGGTCGGCATCGGTCGCCGTGTAATGGCTGAGCCGCGCCAGCGAATAATCCACCCGCTGCGCGGTGAAGGGGGCCAGCGGCATCGAGCCGTCGGGGTTCGTCTTGCGCACGCCGTTCACGATGTCGTCGTTTGTCGTGGACAGGTCGGGCACGTCGAACAGGTCGCGCAGCGAGAAGTCCAGCACCCCCTCCTGCGGGATGTTCACGTCGGATCGCCCTGCGACGGCGAAATGCACCGGAATGGGGGTGCCCGAAGGGCCGATGCTGACCGACACCCCGTGGCTCTTCATCAACAGGTCGATCTGCTGTTCCAGATAGTTGCGGAACAGGTCCGGCCGGGTGACGGTGGTGGAATAGCTGCCGGGCTGGGTAACGTGGCCAAAGCTCAGACGGCTGTCAGCCTTGACGAAACTGGTCACGCTCAGCCGGATTTCGGGATAGAACGCCCGGAACCGCGCCGCGGGCCGCCCTTCACGAACCGCCCGGGAAAAGGCGTCGGTCAGGAACCCGGTGGCCTGCGAATAGAGCTGCTGCAACCAGTCCACCGCTGCGGCGGGGGTGTCAAAGCTGCGGGTCTCGGCGGCGGGCGGGGTCAGGATCGGCAGGTGCGGATCGGCGGGTGTCATATCGGTCATCTCTCTTGCGGATCGCCCATCCTGCACCGGGCGCGGCGCGGCGTGCAAGCCCCAGGGGCACCCCCGGAGCCGCACGCAGAACCCAGCCTTCAGCCGGGTCGGATGACGGTGGGATAACGGCTCAGTCCGCGCCGAGCGCCAGCGTCGATTCCCGCAACCACGCCATGAACCCGCGCGGGTTGCCGGACCATTTCGCCACCTCTTCGGGATCCAGCGGGGTGCCGATGATGGGGGCCTGCGGCTTGTTCAGCGCGTGCGCGATCTCATGCAGCAACAGACCCTGCCGCAGCGTGGCCGACACCTTGTTGGCCATCAGATACCAGCGCGAATTCTGCCCCTGGAACCGGATCGGCAACACCTGCGCGCCGCTCTTCAGGATCATCTTGGCCGTGAAGGGGTTCCATTCGGCCTCGATCGCCGGGCCGAACCAGCTTTCCGAGGTCGCCACCTGCCCCGACGGGAACAGGATGATGACGCCACCATCCTTCAGGTGCTCCATCGCGATGCGCCGCATCTCGAGACCCTTTTCCAGCGCGCCATCCTCATGCGGGAAGGGCACCGGCACCATGTTGTAGGCGATCTCCTCGATCCCGGTCAGCAGCGAGCGCGTCAGGATCTTGAAATCCGGCCGGACCATGCCGACCAGTCGGCCCATCACCAGCCCGTCGACCAACCCGTGCGGGTGGTTCGCCACCACCACCACCGGCCCTGTCCTGGGAATTCGCGCGATCTGCTCGGCCGGGGTCTCGATGTCGATCCCCATGACCTTCAGCGCGCGGTCCCAGAACTCTGGCCCGCGGGCGGGGCCAAGTGCCTCGAACCGGCGGATCAGGCGCAGCAGGGTGAGTTTGCCGGTCATCCACTCCAGCACGCGGATCGTGTTCGCTTTCCACGGGTCGGTGAAGGTCCCGCCGTAAGACAGGCGGCGCTTGTCATACGGCCTGTAGTTCGGGTCTCCGACAAAGCGCGAAGGCTGTGCGGTGTGGTCGTTCACAGGCAATCGGTCCCCTTGGGCGGGGCGCCCCCGCCTCAGAATTCCTCGCCGAAGCGGTCTGCCACAAGGGCCTCGAGCGCATCGGCCAGCTTGTCGGCTTCCGCCCCGCTGGTCCGCACCTCAATAGAGGTTCCGCGCGATGCTGCCAACATCAAAAGCCCCATGATGCTGTCACCCGAAACGGTCATGCCGTCGCGGCTGACCTGGGCCTGCGCCTTGTGCGCCTCGACCACCTCGACGAATTTCGCCGAGGCACGGGCGTGCAGCCCCTTTTCATTGACGATCCGTAACACCCTGTCGGCCATCAGGTTTCCTGCCCGCTCCCGAGGTCGATACTGTTGATGTACTTGCGCCCGGCGTCCAGCGCGCAGGCCACTGCATCCGCCACCGTCTTTTCGCGCGATTTCGCCAGCTTCACCAGCATCGGCAGATTCGCGCCGTAAAGGATGCGGCGATCCGTTGCCGTACAGGCACGGATGCTGAGGTTCGATGGCGAGCCCCCGAACATGTCGGTCACCACCACCACACCGCTGCCCTCGTCGACCGCATCGGCCGCATCGCAGATCTCGCGCTGCTTCTGCGCCCGGTCGTGGTCATCCTCGATCGCGATGGCGCGGATGCCGGTCTGTTTGCCCACGACGTGCTCGACCGCCGCGAGATATTCCCGCGCCAGCCCGCCATGTGCGACGATCACGATTCCGATCACGCCAAGATACCCTGCTGCCCGCCGGACCTAACCGCCCCGGCGCTCCAGTTCCAGATGACGTTTAGACACCTGCCATCCGGCCTCCGCAAGCACCGCCGACAGTTTTTCTGCAACAGCAACCGACCGGTGTTGCCCTCCGGTACACCCGATTGCAATCGCAAGATGAGATTTCCCTTCCTGCACCTGCGCAGGCAGCATCAGCAGCACCATCTCACGGAGCAGACGGAAGAATTCGGCAAATCGCTCGTCTCCCTCGACATGCGCAGCCACGGCGGGCGCGCGGCCGTCGAGCGGGCGCAGGTCTTCCATCCAGTGCGGGTTGCGCAGAAAGCGGGTGTCGAACACCAGGTCGGCCCCCCGCGGCACCCCCCGCCGGTACGAGAAGGACATGACCGACACCGCCAGCCGCGGCCCGGCACCATGATCGAACCACAGCGCCACCTCGCGCTTGAGGTCATGGGGCGACATTTCGGTGGTGTCGATCAGCACATCCGCCCGCGCCCGAAGCGGCATCAGCAGGTCGATCTCTCGGGCGATCCCCTCGGACGGGGGTTCCACCGGGGCCAGCGGGTGACGGCGGCGGGTCTGGGAATAGCGCCGTTCCAGTTCCTCGGGCGCGCAATCGAGGTAAAGAAGCTGCGAATCGATCTGGGGCGCAGCCGTCAGGCGTTCGACAAGCGCAATCGCCGCCGCAGCGCTGAAGTCGCGGTTGCGCACATCGATGCCCAGCGCGATCGGCCGCGGCAGCGGCGGGCCTTCCATCAGCCGGGGCACAAGCGACAGCGGCAGGTTGTCGATCGCCTCGAAGCCGAGGTCTTCGAAACAGTTGATCGCGGTCGACCGCCCGGCACCCGAAGGCCCGGTGACCAGCACCACCCTATGGCCGGCATCCGTCAGCCGCATTCCCCGCCTCGCCTCATGCCCCGCGCCCGGCTTTCAGATATTGCATCAGCGCCGAAGGGAAATAGGGCATCGCCTGCCCGTGAAACAGGGGGAGGTCGGTTCCGGCCAGCGCTATCGCCCGGGGCGGAGGCAATCGTTCGGTTTCCACCCGGTCCAGATCGACGGCCGCCGCCAGCACCACCCACGGCCGCGCCGCCGCGCGCAGGATGCCCAGGCCCCGCGCCTCGATCAGCCCCGAAAGCGCCGCGGGCGCGCTGGCGATCGGCCCCTGCGGCCCGGGCGTCAGGATCACGCGGTCATCGGCAACCAGGTCCGCCCCCAGCGCCATCAGCGCCAGCGCCAGCGACGACTTGCCGCTGCCCGATCTGCCCAGGATCAGAAGCCCCTGCGCCTCGACCGCCACGCAAGAGGCATGGACGGTGGCGCCATCGCTCACACCGGAAGACCCACGACGAAGCGGGCGCCCAGCGGATCAGAGGTGGGGTCGGCATCGGTCGGGCGGATGTTCTCGGCCCAGATCACGCCACCATGCGCCTCGACGATCTGCTTCGAGATCGCAAGCCCCAGCCCGGAATGGTCGCCGAACTGGCCCGGCGGGCGTTCGGAGTAGAAGCGCTTGAAGATCTTCGTCAGCGCCTGTTCCGGGATGCCCGGGCCGGTGTCTTCCACCACGACCAGCACTCGGTTTTCCCGCTTGCGCGCCCAGACCCGCACCGCGTCGCCTTCCTCGCAGAAACTGATCGCATTGGTGATCAGGTTCACGAACACCTGCGCCAGCCGCGCCTCGAGCCCGGTGATCTGGATCGGTTCGGCCGGCAGGTCGGTGATGAAATCGACCTTCTTCTTGGCCGCCTCCTGGCCAAGATATTCGCACAGGTTGGCGATGGTGCGCAGCAGGTTGAAGGATTCCTCCTCCTCCTTGACCAGTTCGCTGTCGAGCCGCGAGGCGTTGGAAATGTCGCTGACCAGCCGATCCAGCCGCCGCACGTCATGGTCGATGACCGCCAGCAGCTTTTCGCGCTGGTCCTCGCGCTTGGCCAGCCGCATCGAGGCGACGGCCGACCGCAGGCTGGCCAGCGGGTTCTTGATCTCGTGCGCCACGTCGGCGGCGAACTGTTCGTTCGCGTCGATCCGGTCGTAAAGCGCCGCCACCATCCCGCGCAGCGCGATCGACAGCCGTCCGATCTCGTCCGGCCGGGCCGCAAGATCGGGGATGCGCACACGGCTGGGGCTCATCTTGCGGGCGTTGCGGTCGCGTCCGATCTCGGCCGCCGCGGCAAGGTCCGACAGCGGGTTTGCGATGGTCGAGGCCAGCACCAGGCTGAGACCGATCGAGACAAGGATCGCGATGATGAACATCTGCAGCACCTGCTCGCGCTCGTTGCGCACGAGCTGGTCGATCTCGCCCGCCGCGCTGGCGACGGTCAGCACCCCGGCGATCGTGCCATCGGCGAGGCGAATCGGCGAGGCGACGGAAAAGATCGCGTGCCCGGCAGGATCCAGGGCCGAGCGGATCTGCACCTGCCCCGCAGCGGCGCCGGGCACCAGTGCGCGCAGCAACTCTGCCGTGTCATGGTTCTTCTCCGGCACTCCGGGGGGACCGAAGAGCCGCGAGAGCCCCCCCCAGACCCCGTTCAGGAAATCCGTGATGACGGTCGAGCGGTCGCGCGGCACGGTGCCCAGCGGGTCGGGCGCGGGCTTGCCCACGATGCTGGCGACGCGCACGCCGTTCGGGTCGAACACCACGACCTCCAGCCCGGGCGACACATCCATCCGCGCAAGGCTGGCAGCCAGGTCGATCGCGCTGCCGCTGGCGTCGATCTGGGTGCCGAGGCCGCTGGCGATCAGCCGGCTTTCCGCCACCAGGCTGCGCTCGTGCTGCATCACGAGGCTGTCGCGGAAGGTGTTGAGGTAAAGCACCCCGGCGACCAGCAGGATCAGGCCGACGAGGTTGAACGTCACGATCTTGCGCGCCAGCGGCGAGCGGTTCAGGTTCGCGAATCCCTGCTTGCGGGGCCGCGCACCCCCGTCGGCATCGGGCGCAGGGGCCACCCAGTCCTCGCCGAGGATGACTTCGGCCTTGGAACTCTGCGTGGTCTCGCCCATGTCGATCCGCGATGTGAAGGTCATTCTTCGTTGTAGCGGTAGCCGATGCCGTAAAGCGTTTCGATCGCGGAGAAATCCGGATCGACCGTGCGCATCTTCTTGCGAAGGCGCTTGATGTGGCTGTCGATCGTGCGGTCATCGACATAGACCTGGTCGTCGTAGGCGATGTCCATCAGCTGGTCGCGGCTCTTGACGAAACCGGGCCGCTGGGCCAGCGCCTGAAGCAGCAGGAATTCGGTGACCGTCAGCGAGACTTCCCTGCCGCGCCAGACCACCGAGTGGCGCAGCGGGTCCATCACCAGGCTGCCACGCTCCATCACCTTGGTGTCTTCGGTCGTCGCGACCTCGCCGGTCGAGATCACTTCCTGCCGCCGCAGCAGCGCGCGGATGCGTTCCACCAGCAGGCGCTGGCTGAAGGGCTTCTTGACATAATCGTCAGCACCCATCCGCAGACCCAGCACCTCGTCGATCTCGTCGTCCTTCGAGGTCAGGAAGATCACCGGAACAGAGCTTTTCTGCCGTAGCCGCTGCAGCAGGTCCATCCCGTCCATCCGGGGCATCTTGATGTCCAGCACGGCCATGTCGGGCATGCGTTTGGTAAACGCATCCAGTGCCGTCTGGCCGTCGTTGTAGGTTTCCACCTCGAACCCTTCTGCTTCCAGGGTCATGGAAACCGATGTCAGAATGTTTCGGTCGTCGTCGACGAGCGCGATCCGCGACATGTATTGTTCCCTTATACTGCTCTATGCCTGTTTTTTGCCACAGTGTCCGGTTTTCTCCCTTTGGAATCAACCGCTATGTGCGAATCACCCCGTTGGATATGGCCTAGCAAAGCCGAAATTTTCCAAGGAATGACTAATTTGCCTCACCTTTCTGTGTGCGAGGCCTGTTGGTTGCGCTAACCGGTCGATGGTTGCGCTAACGCCCGCAAACCCTTCTGTTCCTTTGCATATCCGGCGTGGTATAGGTCTTTCGAGGGTGCCCTGAGGGGGCCTTCGGTGCTGGATTGGCCCCCGGCGCCGTTTCTTCCATCGGATGAGCCGCGCGGACGGCTTTCGGAGCTTGCAGATGACACACGGACACGTGAACCCTTCGCATCGCCTGGAACATCAGGGCATCACCGGTCTGGGTGAAGTCTATTACAACCTGCTGGAACCCGCCCTGATCGAGCATGCGCTGAGGCGCGGCGAGGGCACGCTGGGCCTTGGCGGGGCGTTCCTGTGCTCCACCGGCAAGCACACCGGGCGCTCGCCCAAGGACAAGCACGTCGTCCGCACGCCTTCGGTCGAACATGCGATCTGGTGGGAAAACAACGCCCCGATGGCGCCCGACGCCTTCGACCGGCTGCACGCCGACATGCTGGCCCACATGACGGGGCGCGACTACTTCGTGCAGGATCTCTTCGCCGGCGCCGACCCCGCCCACCGGCTGGATGTCCGGGTGGTCAGCGAACTGGCCTGGCACGGGCTGTTCATCCGCCACCTGCTGCGCCGCCCCGGACGGCACGAGCTTGACAGCTTCGTCCCCGAATTCACGATCATCAACTGCCCCAGCTTCAAGGCAGACCCGGCCCGCCACGGCTGCCGGTCGGAAACCGTGATCGCGCTGAACTTCGACAAGAAGCTGATCCTGATCGGCAACACCGCCTACGCGGGCGAGAACAAGAAATCCGTCTTCACGCTGCTGAACTACATCCTGCCGGAAAAGGGCGTGATGCCGATGCACTGCTCGGCCAACCACGCGCATGGCGAGATGGAGCAGACCGCCGTGTTCTTCGGCCTGTCGGGCACCGGCAAGACCACGCTGTCGGCCGACCCCTCGCGCACGCTGATCGGCGATGACGAACATGGCTGGAGCGATACGGGCGTCTTCAACTTCGAGGGCGGCTGCTACGCCAAGACGATCAACCTGTCGCCCGAGGCGGAACCCCAGATCTACGCCACCACCCACACCTTCGGCACCGTGGTGGAAAACATGGTGTTCGACCCCGAGACGCTGCAGCTCGACTTCGACGATGCCAGCCTGACGGCGAACACCCGCTGCGCCTATCCGATGACCTGCATCTCGAACGCCTCGCCGACCGCGCTGGGGGGGCATCCGAAGAACGTCATCATGCTGACCTGCGACGCCTATGGGGTGCTGCCGCCCATCGCGCGGCTGACCCCGGCGCAGGCCATGTACCACTTCCTGTCGGGCTTCACCTCGAAGGTGGCGGGCACCGAGGTGGGCGTGACCGAACCGCAGCCCACCTTCTCGACCTGCTTCGGCGCGCCGTTCATGCCGCGCCGCCCCGAGGTCTATGGCAAGCTCTTGCAGGAAAAGATCGCGAAATACGGCGCCACCTGCTGGCTGGTGAACACCGGCTGGACCGGCGGCGCCTATGGCACCGGAAAGCGGATGCCGATCAAGGCAACCCGCGCCCTGCTGACCGCGGCGCTCGACGGGTCGCTGAACGACGGGCAGTTCCGCAAGGACCCGAACTTCGGCTTCGAGGTTCCCGTTCATGTCCCGGGCATCGACGCGACCCTGCTTGACCCGCGGCAGACCTGGGCCGACAAGGCCGCCTATGACGCGCAGGCCAGGCGGCTGGTGGGCATGTTCGCCAACAACTTCGCCCAGTATGTGCCCTTCATCGACGCCGACGTGAAGGCCGCCGCGATCGGCTGAGGGCGGGCCAGGGGGGCATCCGCCCGGCCCGTTCCCGCCTGACCGGACCAACGCCAGGGGCCCCCGCCGCGGGGCCCCTTGTGCGTCAGCGGCCCAGCGCCTGCCGCATCAGGTTCAGCGCGGCCAGAACCAGCACGACCAGCGTCCAGCGGCGGAACCGGGCCGCATCGAACCGGTCGTGCAGCCGGAAGCCCAGCCACATCCCCGCCAGCGCCGGAAGGACAAGCGCCGCCGACAGCGGCAGAGTGCGCGGGTTCAGTACCCCCGAATGCAGGTGGCCCGCCAGCAGCGTCACCGCCCCGATCAGGTAGACGACCCCCTGCACCCGGACGTTTTCGCGCTTCTCGACCCCCAGCGACAGCAACAGCGCGATGGTCGGCGGCCCCCAGACACCGGACAGCCCGCCGTAGAAGCCGCCCACGGCGCCCGCCACCACCTCGGCCCGCGCACGGTGGCGGGGGTGGAACGCCAGGTGGCGCCCCGTCAGTTCCATCAGCGCATAGCCGACGATGGGCACCCCCAGCGCAAGCAGCAGGGCCCGTTCCGGGATCAGGGTGACAAGCTGCGACGAGATCGCGATGAAGATACTGATGGTCACGATCAGGCGCCACCAGTCCTGCACACAGCGCCAGGCGGCCCCGGGCCCGTCGCGCAGGGCCTGGAACAGGTTGGTGAAGACCGTGGGCAGGATCAGCGCCGCCAGCGCCTCTTGCGGCGGCAGAAGCGAGGCCAGGCCCGAGATCATCAGCATCGGCATCCCGAAGCCGACGGCCCCCTTCACGAAACTGGCCAGCAGCGTCACCGCCACCACGCCCACGACGATATGCGGCGCCATGCTGCCCCCCTTTCGGGGCGTTGTAGCGGCTGCGGGGTGCCGCCGCAGCCGAAATCCGATGCGACACTTTAGTGCGCAGCGGTGTGCCAATTGGAAATATGATTGCGCTGCGGATGCGAAGGCCGTATGACCATGCCGATGCAGAAGGAGCCGATTCACATGCCGCATGACGGAAGCCCCCCGCCCGCCCCGGCAACCCTGCCCGATCTTCTGGCGCTGACCGGCGCCGTGCTGCCGGACCTGGCCGCCCTGCGCCGCGCCGCCGTCGCCGCGCTGAAGGATCGGGTGGCGCCCGGCGGCCGCCTGTCGTCCGCCGCGCTCGAGGCCGAGCAATACGCGGCCCACGGCCTGTCCTGGCTGGCCACCTACACCGAGTCGCTTGAGGCGCTGCACGACTGGGCCGCCCGGCTGGCGGCAGCCGGCACCTTCGGCGAGATCGAGGCGCTGATCCTTCAGATCGGCTTTGGCGAATATCTGAACCAGCTATCGGGCGGCATCCCGATGAGCCAGGGCGAGGTCGCGCGCTTGCAGGACCTCGGCCTTGTCCCTGGCTTCGGCGCGGCGGCGGAAACCCTGATGGCCCGGGGCACTTCCGCCGCCGCCCGGATGCGCCTGGCGCAACTGTTGCGGGACACCCGGGGCCGCGCCACCTTCGGCGCCTCGGGCCTGGATGACGAGCTGGAGATGATCCGCGACCAGTTCCGCCGCTTTGCCGACGAGCGGGTGATCCCCTACGCGCAGGACTGGCACCTGAAGGACGAACTGATCCCGATGGAGATCATCGCGGCCCTGGCCGAGATGGGGGTCTTCGGTCTGACCATCCCCGAAGCCTATGGCGGCCTTGGTCTGTCGAAGGCCTCGATGGTGGTGGTGTCCGAAGAACTCTCGCGCGGGTACATCGGCGTGGGCAGCCTGGGAACCCGCAGCGAGATCGCGGCCGAACTGATCCTCTGCGGCGGCACCGAGGCGCAGAAGGCGCACTGGCTGCCCCGCATCGCCAGCGGGGACATCCTGCCGACCGCGGTGTTCACCGAACCCGACACCGGCTCGGATCTGGGATCGCTGCGCACCCGCGCGGTGCCAGACGGCGGCGACTGGCGGGTGACCGGCAACAAGACCTGGATCACCCACGCCGCCCGCGCCCATGTCATGACGCTGCTGGCCCGGACAGACCCGGCCAGCACCGATTGGCGCGGCCTGTCGATGTTCCTCGCGGAAAAGACCCCGGGCAGCGACGCTGACCCCTTCCCCACCCCCGGCATGACGGGCGGCGAGATCGAGGTGCTGGGCTATCGCGGCATGAAGGAATACGAACTGGCCTTCGACAATTTCCGCGTGTCGGGCGAAAACCTGCTGGGCGGGGTGCCGGGTCAGGGGTTCAAGCAGTTGATGCAAACCTTCGAATCCGCCCGCATCCAGACCGCGGCACGCGCGGTGGGCGTGGCCCAATCCGCGCTGGAAACCGCGCTGCAATACGCCGAAGACCGCAAGCAGTTCGGGCAGCCGCTGGTCGCCTTTCCCCGCGTGGCGGGAAAGCTTGCGATGATGGCGGTGGAAATCATGATCGCGCGCCAACTGACCTACCGCGCGGCCTGGGCGAAAGACCACGACAGACGCTGCGATCTGGAGGCCGGGATGGCCAAGCTTCTGGGGGCGCGGGTGGCCTGGGCCGCGGCCGACAATGCGGTGCAGATCCACGGGGGCAACGGCTTCGCGCTGGAATACCGCATCAGCCGCATCCTGTGCGATGCCCGCATCCTGAACATCTTCGAGGGCGCGGCCGAGATCCAGGCCCAAGTGATCGCGCGTCGCCTGCTGGACTGACCCTTGAACATCCCGGTCCGGGTGCCATGTGAACTGGGATTACATGGTAACCCGGGTGCCGCATGCCACAGTCCGTCCTTGTCACCGGTGCGTCCGGCTTCATCGCCAAGCGCATCGTCTTCGATCTGCTTGCGGCGGGCCACAGCGTGCGCGGCAGTTTGCGCACGCCCTCCCGCGCAGACGAGGTGCGCGCGGCGCTTTCGGCCCACGGACTTGACGCCGAAGCGCTGGCGCGGCTGAGCTTCGTTGCGCTCGATCTGAACGCCGACACCGGCTGGGCCGAGGCGTTGCAGGGGGTGGACGCGCTGATCCACACCGCATCGCCCTTTCCGCTGGCCCAGCCGAAAGACCCCGAAACGCTGATCCGCCCTGCGGTCGACGGCACCCTGCGCGCGCTCACGGCCGCCACGGCGTCAGGGGTCGGCCGCGTCATCCTGACCTCCTCGATGGAGGCGGTGATGCATGGCAAGACGACGGGCGCGATCACCGAGGCCGACTGGACCGACCTCACCGCGCCCACCGTCAGCGCCTACACGCAATCGAAGACGCTGGCCGAACGCGCCGCCTGGGACTACGCGGGCAGCCACCCCGGGCTGCACCTGACCGCGATCAACCCCGGCGTGGTGCTGGGCACGCCGATGGATGGGCACACGGCCTCGTCGATCGGCGTGGTAGGGCGGTTCCTGCGCGGCAAGGACCCGATGGTGCCGGATTTCAGCCTGCCGGTGACCGACATCGCCGATGTCTCGGCCGCGCATCTCGCGGCGCTGGAACAGCCCGCCAGCGCAGGCAACCGCTACATCGTGGCAGACCGCTTCATGCCGGTGCCCGAACTGACCCGGACGCTGAAGGCCGCCTACCCCGATCGCCGGATTCCCACGATGACCGCGCCAAAGCCAGTGGTGCGGCTGCTGTCGCTGTTCGACCCGGAAATCCGGCTGATCCTGCCCTGGATCGGCTGGCACGCCACGGTCGACCCGGCCAGGGTCCGCGCCCTGCTCGGCCGCCCGCTGACGCCTGCGCGCGACTCGGTTCTGGCCACCGCCGCCTTTCTGACCGCGGCCTGACTATTCGCCCGCCACCGGCGCCCCGTGCGAGGGGCGGGCGACCCCCAGCCGCGGATGCAGCCGCCCCGCCAGCGCCGAGGCCGACAACAGCGCCACCCCCGCCGCCGCGAAGATGCCCGGCAACGGGGCGATCATCAGCACAAGCCAGGCCGCCCCCGGCGTCAGGATGCCCGACACGTCGCGAAAGCTGGAATAGATCGCGGCCATCTCGGTCCGCTCCGACGGTTTCACCGCCATCAGGAACGGCAGCCCGGCCGACACGTCCAGCAGCACCAGAAAGCCCGAGGCCATCGCCGTCAGCACCACCGTGGCCCAGGGCACCGGCGAGGCCAGCGCGGCCAGGCAGAATAGCGTGCCGCAGCCCAGGAAGGCCGCCCGCACGGCGCGGCGTACCGTGGCGCGCTGGACAAGGCGCAGCATCAGCGGCGTGATGTAAAGAAAGCCGTTCGACAGCGACAGCGCCATCCCGCCCAGGTCGCCGCCCAGCCCGCTTTGCACGCAGAAGATCGGCAGGTAGACCACATAGACCCACCAGCCGCAGGACCGGATCACCGCAAAGCTCCAGCCCAGCACAAGCCGCGGCTGCGTCAGGAAGCGGCCGAGATAGGCGACC
Organism: Pseudomonadota bacterium; assembly: GCA_021845805.1. Taxonomy (GTDB): domain Bacteria; phylum Pseudomonadota; class Alphaproteobacteria; order Rhodobacterales; family Rhodobacteraceae; genus Solirhodobacter. The sequence goes on from JAJZVD010000006.1 coordinate 24,769, forward strand.
GGATTGGGCGCGGGGCCCTTGGCCCGGCTGATCTCCTTGCCATTGCCCAGCCGCAGGATCCAGAAGGTGGTCAGCAGCACGACGGCGCCGATCAGCCCGCCCACGAAAGGCGCGGGCGCCCAGAGGCTGCGAAGCCACACCCCCATCACCGGCCCCAGCGTCCACGAGGTGGCGGCATAGAGCATCTGCTTGCTCTGGCAACGGCCAAGGTCAAGCCGGGGCACATAGTCCAGCACATAGGCGTTCAGGCAGACAAAGCAGGTGACCGTGCCAAAGGCCGTCATCAGCAGGGCCAGGCCGATCGCCGTGGGCCCGCCCGAAATCGCCAGCGACATCCCGATCATGTAGAACAGCGTGCCCAGCGTATACATCCACCGCCGCGGCACGAAGCGGGTAAGCCAGGGCACCATCAGCCCCGTCACCAGCGACCCGCAGCCCACAAAGAAGTACAGCTGCGATTCCGCCCGGGCATCGCCCAGGGCGTCATAGACCACCAGCGGCATGACAGAGATCATCAGGCCGCGGATCGCGGCCTCGATACCCGACAGCAGGGCAAAGCCCTCGACACTGGGCCCTGCCGCGTGGCGCAGGTGGATGGGTATGTAGCGCGGGGCCATGGCACCCGGTCTCCTCCGTTGCCGCATTGGCACCCGGGTCGCGCACCGCGTCTGCACCGGGCGCGACAGCGGGCGTCGTTTGCAAGCCTCAGGCCGCCAGCAGCGCCATCAGCCGGGCCCGCGCGGGCGGAAGGGGGCGGTGGCCCAGCGCAGGCGCCAGCCGGTGTTCGAGGAAATGCCCGGTCAGCCGCAGGCCCGCGGCCACCTCGGCCGCCGTCGCGGGCCCCTGCCCCAGCAGTGCGGGCGGCAGCGGCAGCAGGCGCGCGGCCCAGTCCCCCGCCCCCGCACGGCTGACCGCCCGCCCGCTTTTCGGCGAGACATAGGCCAGGTCATCGCGCGATCCGTTCACCGCGCAAGAGGTCAGGTCCAGCCCGAATCCGGTTTCCTCGAGCAGCAGCATTTCCCAGCGCAGATAGGCCAGCGGCCAGTCGGGCGTGGCCCCCAGCGCGTCGAACATGGCGATCGAGGCGGCATAAAGCGCGGGGTGCGGTTCGCGTTCCGGCAGCGCGAAGGACAGAAGCGCCGCCACAGCATTGAGCCCGGCCAGCGCCAGCCGGTCTGACAGGATCGCGCCCGCGCGGCCTTTCAGCGGCTCGACGGTGAAGGCGCCGATATGTTCATCCAGCCGCGCCCGCCAGGCCAGCGCAAGCTGCGCCCCGGGCTGAAGCACCGGCGCGATGCGGCGCGAGCCGCCGCCGCGCACCACCCCCGCATGGCGGCCGTGCGTTTCGGTGAACACCTCGATGATCGCGGCGCTTTCCCCGTGCCCGCGCACGGACAGAAGCACGCCTTCGTCCCGCCATTCCATGCGGCCGAGTATGCGTGCGCCCCGCGCGCCCCGGCAAGGGCTCAGTCGGACAGGCCCTCTTCCTCCAGCAGGGTGCGGCCTCGGCGGTCTTCCACCTCGATCACCCAGAGGTCGGAGTCGAACCGGCGCTGGCGGGCGATGGCGGCATCCACCTCGGCCTCGGGCCCCGCGGCCAGCACCACCCAGGCGCGCGCGCCGCTGGCCAGATCGAAGCTGCGCTGGAAGGCCCGCGCGCTGCCGTCCAGCGGCACCTGCTTCACCAGCACGGCCCCCGCGGTGTCGTCGCCATGCGCCACGACATAGGCCGGAATATCGGCGAACCGCAGCCGGGCCAGGTAGGCATCCACCCAGAACCGCGCCGTCAGCCGGGTCACTTGGGGTTGCCGTCCTTGAAGTCGAGCCCCATTTCCGAATACCGCTCGGCCTCTTCTTCCCAGTCGGGGCGAACCTTCACCTGCAGGAACAGATGGACGGGGCGTTCCAGAAACACGGCGAGTTCCGCGCGCGACGCGGTCGAGATGGCCTTGATCGTCTCGCCCCCCTTGCCCAGCACGATCCCCTTGTGCCCGTCGCGGGCGACATAGATCACCTGGTCGATGCGGGTCGAGCCGTCCTCGCGGTCGGTCCATTGCTCGGTTTCGACCGTCAGCTGGTAGGGCAGTTCCTCGTGCAGACGCAGGGTCAGCTTTTCCCGGGTGATCTCGGCGGCGATCGCGCGCATCGGTACGTCGGCGATCTGGTCTTCGGGGTAGAACCAGGCGTGTTCGGGCAACTGCCCCGCCAGCCAGCTGCGCAGGTCGTTCACCCCGTGCCCCCGCTCGGCCGAGATCATGAAGGTCTTTTCGAAGGAAAAGGCGGCATTCATCTCCTCGGCCAAGGCCAGCAGCGTTTCGGCCTTGACCCGGTCGATCTTGTTGATGGCCAGCGCCACGCGCTGCCCCTGCGGCAGGCGTTCCTTCAGCGCGTCAAGGATGGCACGGACCCCCTCGGTCAGGCCGCGATGGGCCTCGATCAGCAGCACGATGATGTCGGCATCCGCCGCCCCGCCCCAGGCCGCCGCAACCATCGCCCGGTCCAGCCGCCGCCGCGGCCGGAACAGGCCCGGCGTGTCGACGAACACGATCTGCGTCTGGCCCTCCATGCAGATCCCCCGGATGCGCGACCGGGTCGTCTGCACCTTGTGCGTGACGATGGAAACCTTGGCCCCCACCATCCGGTTCAGCAGGGTCGATTTCCCGGCATTCGGTTCGCCGATCAGGGCGACAAAGCCTGCGCGTTTGGTCATGCGTATCTCTTGGCTGCGATCGTGGAGGCATAGCGGAAACCTCGGCCAGAGACCAGACTCGACATCAAGGGCCAGCCATCGGCATAAAATGAACCTATATCGTTCGATGTCAGTGGGTTTTGTCCGTGTTTCTTCGACTTATAAGGATCTTTTTCCAAAGCGCCGAACGGAGCGAACGACGTCGGACCCTTTCTGCAATCGTCGAGACGGACTCCGGCACGCTCATCTCGGTCAGCTCTGTCGTCGCGCGCGAGACCCGTGGCGCTGTTCTGCGTGGCCCGGCTTGGGTCATAGACGGCGACACCATTATGATCGACAAGGTTCAGATCCGGCTCGCGGGTATCGATGCTCCAGAACTGGATCATCCGTACGGGAAGACAGCACGCAGCGCGATGATGCGCCTGTGCCGCGGTCAGACCATCACGGCGCGCTTCCTGGGCGAGTTGAGCCATGATCGCGGCGTTGCGGTCTGTACTCTTTCTGACGGACGCGATCTCGCCGAGGAATTGGTAAAACTCGGGCTCGCCATCGACTGGCCCAAATACTCTGGCGGGCGCTACCGGGTGTTCGAGCCACCGGGCATAAGACGGAAGCTGTGGCGCTGCGAGGCAAGGCAGCGCGGTCGAATGCCGCCGAAGGTCTGATGTCTCAGCCGCCCATCCGCGCCAGCAGCGCCCGGGCCGCCATCTGTTCCGCCTGCCGCTTCGAGCCGGCCTGCGCGGTCTCGGTCTCGCCCGAGGCAAGCCGCACCTCGACGGTGAACTGCGGCGCGTGGTCGGGGCCGCTGCGGTCGCGCTCGGCATAGACCGGCGGCGTCTGGCCGCGGGCCTGTGCCCATTCCTGCAACGCGGTCTTGGCGTCGCGGGCGTCGGGCTCCACCCGCGCGATCCGGTCGCCCCACAGCCGCAGCACCAGCGCCCGCGCCACCTCGAACCCGCCATCGAGGTAGACGGCCGCGATCACCGCCTCCATCGCGTCGCCCAACAGCGCCTCTTTCCGCCGCCCGCCCGACATCATCTCGGATCGGCCCAGCTTCAGCACCTCGCCCAGCCCGATGCCGCGCGCCACGTCGGCGCAGGTTTCCTTGCGCACCAGCGCGTTGAAGCGAGGGGCAAGCTGCCCTTCCGTCGCGTCAAGGTCGGCGGCCAGCAGCGCCTCGGCCATCACGAGGCCGAGCACCCGGTCGCCCAGGAACTCCAGCCGCTGGTTGTCGGGCCGCGAGGGTGACGACAGCGACGAATGGGTGACCGCGCGCACCAGAAGCTCGGGCCGCGCGAAGCTGTGGCCAAGCCTGGCCGCGAAGGCCTGGAGATCGACGGCCAGCTTCACCGCACCGCCATCAGCGTGCGGTCCCAGCGCCAGTCCCAGACATCCAGCAGCGACCGCCCCGCCGACGAAAAGACGATCCGGTCGGCCCGCCCGATCAGGTACTGGAACGGCACGAAGCCGACGCCGCCCTGCGACTGCGGGAACCGGCTGTCTTCCGAGTTGTCGCGGTTGTCGCCCATGAAGAAGAACTCGCCCGGCGGCACGGTGAACACCTGGGTATTGTCGGCAAAGCCGTCATCCTCGGTGTTCAGGATATCATGTCGCAGCCCGCCCGGCAGCGTTTCGATGAAACGGTCGTTCTCGCACGGGCCACCCCGCGGCACCGGCACGTTGCGGCACCGCGGCATGGCACCGGTGGGCCCCTGCGGCAGCATCGCTTCGGTGAAGGTGCCCGCCGGTTCCACCTCGACAGGGGCGCCGTTGATGTACAGCAGCCCGTCCTTCATCTGCACGGTATCGCCCGGCAGACCGATCAGCCGCTTGATGTAATCCTCGCCGTTGATCGGGTGGCGGAACACCACCACATCGCCCCGCTGCGGCATCCGCGCCAGGATGCGCCCCGAGAACGGGCACAGATCCATCGGGCAGGAATAGCGCGAATAGCCATAGGCCATCTTGTTGACGAACAGGAAATCGCCGACCAGCAGCGTATCCTTCATCGAGCCCGAGGGGATCCAGAACGGCTGGAAGCACAGGGTACGGAACAGGACGGCGATCAACAGCGCCATGACCACGGTTCGCACCGTGTCGAGGATACCGCCCGCTGCCTGCATCAAACCCTGCCCCGTCGCCCGCATCGCGGCTACATGCGCGGGCGGGGGGCAGGTGTCAAGCGGCCCCGCCCCGCGCGGCCTAGTTGATCCATTTGAAGAAGCGATCCGCCCGCCACGTCCAGACGTAGAACAGCGACCGCCCGGCGGACGAGAAGATGATCATCTCGGCCTTGCCGATCAGGTTGGCCACCGGCAGCATGCCCACCCCCTGCACCGTCACCGGAAAGCGGCTGTCGGCCGAGTTGTCGCGGTTGTCGCCCATCACGAAAAGATTGCCCGGCGGAACCGTGTAAAGCGGCGTGTTGTCGCCCGGCCCGTTGTCCTCGATGTTCAGGATGTCATGCGTCACGCCGCCCGGCAGGGTTTCCAGGAACCGCGCCTTGTCGCAGGCGCCGCCCTCCCCCACCGCGCCGTTCTGGCAGCGGGGCAGGTCGCCCTGCGGGCCCTGCGGGGCGTAGGTTTCGGTGAACGTCCCGTCGGGCTGCACCTGAACCGGGGTTCCGTTGATGTAAAGCAGGCCGTCCTTCATCTGCACGGTATCGCCCGGCAGGCCGATGACGCGCTTGATCAGGTCTTCGTTGGCGGCCGGGTGGCGGAACACCACAACGTCGCCGCGCTTGGGCAGGCTGCCGAACAGGCGGCCGGTGATCGGGCACAGGCTGAACGGGCACGAGACCGCCGAATAGCCATAGGCCATCTTGTTGATGACGATGTAGTCGCCGACCAGCAGCGTATCCTTCATCGACCCCGATGGGATCCAGAACGGCTGGAAGAACAGGGTGCGGAACACCCCCGCGATCAGCAGCGCATAGATGACCGTCTTGATCGTGTCGACGATCCCTTCTTCCTTCTTCGCAGCGCGTGCCATGCCTCGCCTATCCCTTTTCCTCTTGCCCTGCCTCGGGCAATGCCTCGATCACCACGATGGCCTGAGCCCAGGGATGGTCATCCGTCAAGGTCAGGTGGATCACGCTTCGGTGCCCCGGTGGCGTCATAGCGGCAAGCCGGTCGGCTGCCCAGCCCGTCAGATGCATCTGCGGCTGCCCGCTGCGCAGGTTGCTGACGGCCATGTCCTTCCAGGCGATGCCCATGCGCAGGCCGGTGCCCAGCGCCTTCGAGCAGGCCTCCTTCGCCGCCCAGCGTTTCGCATAGGTGCCCGCCACATCGGCCCGGCGCTCGGCCTTCTGCTGCTCGGCCGCGGTAAAGACACGGTTGCGGAACCGGTCGCCGTGGCGGGCCAGAACGCCGGCGATCCGCTCGATGTTCGCCAGATCGGTTCCGATCCCCAGGATCATGGCTTGGCCGACACCTGCGGCATCGGGGTCAGCAGGCCATCGCCCAGGTTCAGCATCGCGCGCCACCAGTCTGGCAGGGCAAGCTGGGGCAGCCCGTCGAACCGTGCGGCCAGCTTCTGCCACAGGCCCGGCGCATCGGCGCGCACCGCCGACCAGAGCGCCGCGGCATCCGGCATGGCCAGTTCGCAGACACCGTTTTCCGACAAGGCCGTATCGGGGTTGAAGGCCACGTCCAGCCCGTGCAGGTCATGCAGCGCCGCGCAGTCATCCTGCAGCGATTGCGCGCCAGCCGCGGCGATCACCGGGATGCCGAAGAAGGGCACCGCCTCGCCCGGGGCGGCGGCGATCCCGCGCGTCGCGCCGGCGGCCAGCCGGTCGGCCATGCGGCGGGTGGCTTCGGCCACGGCCTCGGCCGCGGGAATGGTGCGGCCCTGGTAGTTCACCACGGCCTTCGCTGCCTGCGCCTGCAACGACTTGTTCTCCGCCGTCAGCGCGGCGTTGGCCTGGGTCAGCGTGTCGCCCTGCTGCTTCAGCGCCGTATTGGTGGCGGTCAGCGCGTCGTTGTTCTGCATCAGACCGGCGTTGCGTTCCTTCAGATCGGCCGAGGCGGCAACCGCGGCATCGGCGCGGCGGGCCTCGCTGTCAGCGCGTTCGGTTTCGGCGGCCAGCAGCCGCTCTTGCCGCGCCCGCACCGAAAGATCGGGCAGGATCGCATCGGCAAGGCCCGAAAGGCTGGCCGACACCGAATCATTGATGACGACCAGCGCTGTCAGCACCAGCGCCAGAACGAACAGCAGTGCCAGCATTCCCTTGGACAGGACCATGAGGACGCTGAACGGCAGTTTCACCAGGCGCCAGAGCATTCGTACCCCCTCGACTTCGGCGCGCAGAAAATCACGCCGCGCGAGACAAGTCCATCAGGCGCCGCATTTCCGCGATGGCGGCAGGCAGGCCGACAAAGATCGCCTCGGCGATCAGGAAATGGCCGATGTTCAGTTCCATCACCTGCGGGAAGGCGGCGATCGGGCCCACCGTCTCGAAGCTCAGCCCGTGGCCTGCATGAACCTCGAGCCCCAGCGAGGCCGCCAGCACCGCCCCGGCCCGCAGCCCGGCAAGCTCGGCGTCGCGTTCGGCGAACCGGCCTTCGGAATGCAGGTCGCAGTAATGGCCGGTATGCAGTTCCACCACCGCCGCGCCGATCCGGGCCGAAGCCTCGATCTGGCGCGGGTCGTGGCCGATGAACATCGACACGCGGCACCCGGCCTCGCGCAGGGGGGCGATGTAGTCGCAGAGCCGCGCCTCGTCGCCCGCAACGTCCAGCCCCCCCTCGGTCGTCCGCTCCTCGCGCTTCTCGGGAACAAGGCAGACCGCATGGGGCCGGTGCCGCAGCGCCAGCGCCTGCATCTCGGCCGTTGCCGCCATCTCGAAGTTCAGCGGCACCCGCAGGCCCGTGGCCAGCGCCTCGATGTCGGCATCGCGGATGTGGCGGCGGTCTTCGCGCAGGTGCGCGGTGATCCCGTCGGCCCCGGCCTCCTGCGCCAGAAGCGCGGCGCGCAGCGGCTCCGGGTAGGCCGAGCCCCGCGCGTTTCGCACGGTGGCCACATGGTCGATGTTCACACCCAGACGCAGCTTTCCCCTGGCCCGCATGTTCAGCCCTCCTGTCCCTTGTCCGCCGGGCGGGGGCCCGGCCCTTCGGCCCGCGCGGCACGCGCCGCGCGCAGTTTTTCCACCCGCTCGCGCAGCCGCTTGCTGCGCCGCTTCTGATAGGCGGCCACCACCGGCAGGCTAAGGTAATAGCCCGCCAGCCCCAGCACGATGCCGGGGATGATCCCACCCACCGTATACGGCCAGAACACCCGGCGGAAGAACCAGGCCAGGCTTTGCCAATGGGTATCCCGGCCGGTCAGCAGCGCGCGCATGTTGTCCCACAGCTCGATCGAGGCGCGGGTGAAGGCGCGCACGATCTGCGACAGGTGCATGGGGTTGGGTTCGTGCAGCAGCCAGTAGCCCAGTTCGACCGAGACCGACATGATCAGCGGAAAGGTCAGCGGGTTTCCGACCAGCGTCGAGAGCAACGCCGCCACCATGTTGCCGCGCAAGACCCAGGCCAGCGCGGCGGCGATGACCAGATGGAAGCCGAAGAACGGAGTGAAGGAGACGAAGATCCCCGCCGCCACACCCCGCGCAATGCGATGCGGCTTGTCGGGCAGTCGGCGCAGGCGGTGGACGATGTAGCTGATGGCGCGCAGCCAGCCCCCGCGCGGATAGACGGCTTCCACGATCGTCTGGCGAAAGGATCGCTTGGTCCGCCGCTTGAAAACCACCTACACGCCCCCTGCCCCGCTGCTCAGGGCTTCCTGCTCATGTCCCGGTAGCGTTCGATCTGGGCCACATCGCTTTCGGCCTCGAGGGCGGTCATCACGTAATGCAGGTGCTCGACGTCACGCAGATCGACCTCGACGATCAGCCGGTAGTAGTCCGGCTTCCGGTCCACGAAGTGCAGGTCGGAGATATTGGCCTTCTGTTCGCCGATCAAGGTGCAAATCCGCCCCAGCACGCCCGGCCCGTTCGAGAGGGTCACGTTCAGGCTGACGGTATGCACCGGCGCGTGGCGGCCCGCGGTCCAGTTCAGGTCGATCCAGCGTTCGGGCTGTTCCTCGAATTCGGCCAGCGCGGGGCAGTCGATGGCGTGAACCACCGGCCCCTGGCCGCGATAGGTGATGCCCACGATCCGTTCGCCCGGCACCGGCTGGCAGCAGTTGGCGCGGCGGAACGGCTGGTCCGGGGCAAGCCCGACGATGGGGCGCTGCGCATCGACCTCGGCGCTGGGGGTGGCGCTGGCAAGCTCGGGATAAAGTGCCTCCACCACCCGCCGCGCGGGCAGTTCGGCCGACCCCACGCGCGCCAGAAGCTCTGTCTCGTCGGGCAGGCCAAGCCGCCCCGCGGCGGTGCGCAGCGCCTTTTCGGTGGCCTTCTTGCCGACATGCTCGAAGGCCACCCGGGCCAGTTCCTGGCCCAGTTTCACGAAACGGCCACGGTCTTCCTCGCGCAGGGATCGACGGATCGCGGATTTCGCGCGCCCCGTCACCACGATGTCGATCCAGCTCGCCTGCGGGCGCTGCCCCTCGGCGGTGATGATCTCGACGCTCTGGCCGTTCTTCAGCCGGGTCCACAGCGGCACGCGGATGCCATCGACCTTGGCCGACACGCAGGAATTCCCGATCCGGGTATGGATCGCATAGGCGTAGTCAAGCGGCGTCGCGCCCCGCGGCAACTGGATCACGTCGCCCTTCGGCGTGAAGCAGAACACCTGGTCCGAGTACATCTCGAGCTTCACCGTCTCGAGGAACTCGTCGTGGTCCTCATCGGCCTCGAAGCGTTCGGTCAGCGTGGTGATCCACTTTGTCGGATCGACGGCAAAGCGGTTCTGCGCCCGCACCCCGTCGCGATAGGACCAGTGCGCCGCCACCCCGGCCTCGGCCACCTCGTGCATTTCGCGGGTGCGGATCTGCACCTCCACCCGCTTGCCGTCACGCCCCGAGACGGTGGTATGGATCGACCGGTAACCGTTGTTCTTCGGCTGGCTGACGTAATCCTTGAACCGCCCCGGCACCGCCCGCCAGCGCTGATGGATGACGCCCAGCACGCGGTAGCAATCGGCCTCGGACCCGGTGATGACCCGGAAGCCGTAGATGTCCGACAGGCGCGAGAAGGCCAGGTTCTTTTCCTGCATCTTGCGCCAGACCGAATAGGGCTTCTTGGCCCGGCCGAAGACATCGGCCTCGATCCCGGCCTTTTCCAGCTCGATGCGGATGTCGTTGGTGATCTTGTGCACCACGTCGCCGGTTTCGCGCTGCAGCGTGATGAACCGGCGGATGATCGAGGTCCGCCCCTCGGGGTTCAGCACACGGAACGACAGGTCTTCCAGTTCCTCGCGCATCCACTGCATGCCCATGCGGCCGGCAAGCGGGGCGAAGATCTCCATCGTCTCGCGTGCCTTGCGGGCCTGCTTTTCCGGCGGCAGCGACTTGATGGTGCGCATGTTGTGCAGCCGGTCGGCCAGCTTGACCAGGATCACCCGCAGGTCCTTGGACATGGCGATCAGCAGCTTGCGGAAGTTTTCCGCCTGCTTGGCCTCTGACGACGACAGTTGCAGGTTGGTCAGCTTGGTCACGCCATCGACCAGTTCGGCGATCTCGGTGCCAAACAGCCGCTCCACCTCGGAAAAGGTGGATTTCGTATCCTCGATCGTGTCGTGCAGCAGCGCGGTGACGATGGTCGCATCGTCCAGCCGCTGTTCGGTCAGGATCGCCGCCACGGCCACCGGATGGGTGAAGTATTCCTCGCCCGAATGGCGCATCTGCCCCGCGTGCATGGCCCGTCCATAGGCATAGGCCTGGCGGATCAGCGCCTCGCTGGTACGCGGGTTGTAGTTGCGGACAAGGGCGATCAGGTCTTCGACGTCGATCATCCGGTCCGCATCCTTTCAGGCTGCCGGGGCAGGCCGCAGAAGGCGGCGCCTCAGTCCTCGCCCTGCGCCTGCATCAGCGCGCGGAGAAGCTTTTCTTCCGACATGTCGTCCTGCGCCGGGCGATCCATGTCGGCGCCCATCAGCAGCGCCATCGCGTCGTCCTCGGGCTCGTCCACCTCGATCTGGGTCTGGTGGCTTTCGATCATCCGCTCGCGGAGCGCGCTGGCCGACTGGGTCTCGTCCGCGATCTCGCGCAGGGCAACGACAGGGTTCTTGTCGTTGTCGCGGTCGATGGTGATCGGCGACCCGGACTGGATCTCGCGCGCCCGGTGGGCGGCCAGCATCACCAGCTCGAACCGGTTCGGAACCTTGTCAACGCAATCTTCGACCGTCACGCGGGCCATCGGCGACTCCAATACGGATTGGGGGCATGGAAGGGCCTGTGTAAGCCTTCACAACACCCTTGACAAGGGACGATCGAGCCACATCAGGAAATGGGCCGCACCGCGTCGCGGTCGGCCTGCGGCAGGCGTGCCAGCATCTCGTCGACAGTAGCGCCAAGAACCGGGTGGCGCCAGTCCGGCGCGATGTCGGCCAGGGGCACCAGGACGAAGGCGCGCTCGTGCAGGCGGGGATGCGGCAGGATCAGGCGGTCGGGCGCGCGCTGCGTCTGCAGATCGGGCGGAAGGTGCATCCAGGCCTCGACCCCCGCGCGGTCGGGGCGGATCAGATCGTCGCTGGCCAGCAGGTCCAGATCAAGCGTCCGGCTGCCCCAGCGCAGCACCCGCCGACGCCCGAAGGCAGTCTCGATCCCGTGCAGCAGGTCCAGAACCTCCTGCGGGCCCTGCACCCCTTGAATCTCGACACAGGCATTCACATATTCGGGATCGGACGGGTCCGGGAAACTCGGGGTGCGAAACAGCCTGCTCTGCTTCGCAACCACAAGCCCGGCAAGGGAAATCGCCTGCACGGCGGCGGCGATCGTTTGCGCCGGATCACCCGCCTCGGTAGCAATATTCCCACCCAGCGCAACCAGATGGCGCAACAAACGACCCTGCGTCACGTTACAGTCCACTTTCGACACGCTTTATGTGCCTTTGGATTTCTCGTAGCATCCTCGAATCCGCCGGAAGGGGACAGCCTGACGGCCCGCGACGCCACCTCGCGGGAACAGTCAGACGCGACGGGTAATTTGAAAGGAACGGTAATGTTTTACAAGGATGATCGTCTGGCTCTGTTCATAGACGGCTCCAATCTCTACGCCGCGGCCAAGGCCCTGGGGTTCGACATCGACTACAAGCTTCTGCGGCAGGAATTCATGCGCCGCGGCAAGCTCTTGCGGGCATTCTACTATACCGCCCTGCTGGAAAACGATGACTATTCCCCGATCCGCCCGCTGGTCGACTGGCTGCACTACAACGGCTTCTCGATGGTGACCAAACCCGCCAAGGAATACGTTGACAGCCAGGGCCGCCGGAAGGTGAAGGGCAACATGGACATCGAGCTGACGGTCGATGCCATGGAGCTGGCGCCGCGGGTCGACCATATCGTGCTGTTCTCGGGTGACGGCGACTTCAAGCCGCTGGTCGAAAGCCTGCAACGGCAAGGCGTGCGCGTGTCGGTCGTGTCGACCATCCGCAGCCAGCCCCCGATGATCGCAGACGAACTTCGCCGCCAGGCGGACAATTTCATCGAGCTGGACGAACTGCGCGAAGTCATCGGCCGCCCGCCGCGCGAACCGCGGCCGGTCGAACAGGACATGGCCGCCAACCCGGCCCAGTGACGGGATCGGCACCGGGACGGCAGGCAAGCGATCGGGCCGGTGGGGGCAACCTCTCCGGCCCTTCGCATTGCACTTCCCGAGGGTGGATTTCCCGCCCCGAAGCCGGTAGGCACGACGGGGAAGGAGTGCGCGATGAAACCTGAACTGACGCTGTACCTCGCCGCCCCGCGCGGCTTCTGCGCCGGGGTGGACCGGGCCATCCGCATCGTGGAAATGGCGCTCGAGAAATGGGGCGCGCCGGTCTATGTGCGCCACGAGATCGTGCACAACCGCTATGTGGTGGAAGGCCTGCGGGCCAAGGGCGCCGTCTTCGTGGAAGAGCTGGACGAATGCCCCGATGACCGGCCGGTGATCTTTTCCGCGCATGGCGTGCCGAAATCCGTACCGGCCGCGGCCGAAGAACGCCGGATGATCGCGGTGGATGCCACCTGCCCGCTGGTGACCAAGGTGCACAAGGAAGCCGCCCGCCACCACGAGGACGGGTTGCAGATGGTGATGATCGGCCATGCCGGACACCCCGAGGTGATCGGCACCATGGGCCAGTTGCCCGAGGGCGAGGTGCTGCTGGTGGAAACCGTGGCCGACGTGGCGGGCCTTCGGGTGCGCGATGCGGCAAAGCTGGCCTACATCACCCAGACGACACTGTCCGTCGATGACACCGCCGATATCGTCGATGCGCTGCGCGTCCGCTTTCCGGCCATCGTCGGCCCGCACCGCGAGGATATCTGCTACGCGACCACCAACCGCCAGGCAGCGGTCAAGGCCATCGCGGGCAGGATCGATGCGCTGCTGGTCATCGGGGCGCCGAACTCGTCGAACTCGCGCCGCCTGGTCGAGGTGGGCCGCGCCGCGGGCTGCGGCTATGCCCAGCTTGTGCAGCGTGCGACCGACATCGACTGGCGCGCCCTGCAGGGCATCCGCGCCGTCGGCGTCACCGCCGGCGCCTCGGCCCCGGAAGAGCTGGTGACCGAGGTGCTGGACGCGTTCCGCGACCGCTATGCCGTGACCGTCGAGATGGTGGAAACCGCGCGCGAGGATGTGGAGTTCAAGGTGCCCCGCATCCTGCGCGAACCGGCCTGACCGCAGACGGGGCCGACACGCGCCCCATCAGCCCCGCGGCGCCCGGTTGACGCCCCGCGCTGCCCGGCCTATCCCGCCCGGGCAACGGAGACCCAGATGCCCGAACTCTTCGCCTATACCGATGGGGCCTGCAGCGGAAACCCCGGCCCCGGGGGCTGGGGCGTGCTGCTGATCGCGCGCGAGGGCGATGCCGTGGTGCGGGAACGCACCCTGTCGGGCGGCGAGGCGCTGACCACCAACAACCGGATGGAGCTGATGGCGGCCATCTCGGCGCTGGAAACCCTGAGCCGCCCCTCGCGGCTGACCATCGTCACCGACAGCGCCTATGTGAAGAACGGCGTGACCGAGTGGATGGTCGGCTGGAAGCGCAACGGCTGGAAGACCTCGGCCAACAAGCCGGTGAAGAATGACGACCTGTGGCGGCGGCTGGACGCGGCGCGGGGCCGCCACCAGGTGACCTGGGCCTGGATCAAGGGCCACGCGGGACACCCCGAGAACGAACGCGCCGATGAACTGGCCCGGGCCGGAATGGCCCCGTTCAAGCCGGGCGCCTGATCGTACAGGGTTTACAGGGCGCGGCGTTCGCCTACACTCGGACCATGCCCCGCGCAAGAACCCTGTCCGACGAAGCCATCCATGCCACGATTCGCAAGATGCTGGCGGATGGCGGCGACAAGGCCGTGTCGTTCGGAACCGTGTCGCAGGCCACGGGGCTGGCCGCCTCGACCCTTGCACAGCGGTTCGCCACCCGTGACGGGATGGTGCACGCCGCGCTTCTGGATGGCTGGGTGCGCCTGTCGGCCCTGACCGAGGCCGCCGAGGCCGAGGTGCCGCTGGGCAGCAAGCAGGTGCCCGCCCTGCTGAAACAGGTTGCCAAAGACCACGCGGGCGCCATCGCGCTGCTGCTGCACCACCTGCGCGACCCCGACCTGCGCGCCGCAGCCCAGGCCTGGCGCATCCGCATGGAACAGGCCATCGCGCTGCGGCTTGGAGGGGACAGGGCCGCCGAGGCCGCGGCCATGGTCTTTGCCCTGTGGCAGGGGCGGATGCTGTGGTCCGACGCGGGCGAGCCGCCGTTCCGCCTGAAGGATGCGCTGCGCCGCCTGTCCTAGATCCGGTCGGGCAGTGCCCAGCCGCGCAGCAGCTCGTCCGCGCCCATCGGGCGCTTGCCTTCGCGCTGCGCCAGCGTGATGTCCACCGCCCCGCTGCCACAGGCCACCGTCAGCCCGCCCAGCACCGTGCCCGGCGCCCCCTGTCCGTCCACCACGCGCGAACGCAGAAGCTTCAGCCGTTCGGCCCCCACCTGCACCCAGGCGCCGGGAAAGGGCGACAGGCCGCGGATCTGGCGATCCACTTCGGGCGCTGCCTTCGTGAAATCCACCTGCGCCTCGGCCTTGTCGATCTTCTGCGCATAGGTCACGCCATCGGCGGGCTGCGGCTCTGGCACCAGCGTCTCCAGACGCTCCAGCGCCTCGATGATCGCCACGGCCCCCAGCGCCGACAGCCGGTCGTGCAGCTCGGCGGTGGTTTCCCCGGCCCCGATCGGGATCGCCCGGCGCAGCAGCACCGGCCCGGTATCCAGCCCAGCATCCATCTGCATGATGCAGACGCCGGTTTCCGCGTCCCCCGCCATGATCGCCCGATGGATCGGCGCCGCCCCCCGCCACCGCGGCAGAAGCGAGGCGTGGATGTTCAGGCACCCTTTCGCCGGCGCCGCAAGGATCGCGGGCGGCAGGATCAGCCCATAGGCCACCACAACCGCCACATCTGCGCCCAGCGCCGCAAAGTCGGCCTGTGCCTCGGCGGTGCGCAGGCTGACCGGGTGGCGCACCGGCAGGCCCAGCGCCTCGGCCCGCGCCTGCACGGGGCTGGGCCGATCCTTCTTGCCGCGCCCGGCGGGCCGGGGCGGCTGGCAGTAGACGCAGACCACCTGGTGCCGGTCCGCCAGCGCATCCAGCACCGGCACCGAAAACTCGGGCGTGCCCATGAACACCACCCTCATGCCCGCCTCGCCAGCTTCTGCGCCCGCGCGATCAGCATCTTCCGCTTCAGGGCCGACAGATGATCGAAATACATCCGCCCGTTCAGATGGTCGATCTGGTGCTGCACGCTGGTGGCCCAGAGGTCCACGAAATCGCGTTCCTCCACCGCGCCGCCTTCGTTCAGGAAGCGCACCGTCACCGCCCGCGGCCGCGCAATCACCGCCGAGACACCGGGCAGGTTCGGGCTGGCCTCCTCATGCTCGCGGAACTTGACCGAGGCATGCAGAACCTCGGGGTTGGCCATCTTCACCGCCTGCCCGCGCCGGTCCGAACAGTCGACCACCGCCAGCCGCAACATGACCCCGATCTGCGGCGCGCCAAGACCATAGCCCGGCATCGCATCCATCGTTTCCACCATGTCGGCCCAGATCGCGCGGATCTCGTCGGTGATCGCCGCAACCGGCGCGGCGGCGGTCTGCAACCTGCGGTCGGGCCAGGGCAGGAAGGGGCGGACGGTCATGGGCCCTCGATCCTGCGCAGCACGTCGGCCATCGCCGCCCGGGTCTGGGCGTCCAGCCGGTCGATGCAGAGAATGCCGTCCAGATGGTCGCGTTCATGTTGCACGCAGACGGCAGCGAATCCGGTGAAGGCGTCCTCGTGCCGCGCGCCGTCCAGCCCGGTAAAGCGCAGCGTCACCGCGGCGGGCCGGGTCACGGCCACAGTGATCCCCGGCAGCGACAGGCAGCCTTCGGAACAGGACGCCGTTTCCGGACTGGCCCAGACGATCTCGGGGTCGATCATCACGCAGGGGTCGGGCGCCCCCTCTTTCCAGCCGCAGTCCATCACGAAGATCCGCCGCATCTCGCCGATCTGAGGCCCGGCAAGACCCCTGCCCGGCGCGGCATACATCACGCGCAGCATTTCATCGGCCAGCGCGCGGATCTCGTCGGTCACCTCGCCCACCGGCGCGGCCACGCTGCGCAGGCGCCGGTCCGGCATCCGCAGGATCGGCCGGTCGTTCACGCCCGCGCCCGTTCGCGCTTCAGCTTTTCCATCCGCCGGGTAATCATCTGCCGCTTCAGCCCCGTCAGGTAGTCGATGAAAAGCTTGCCATCCAGATGGTCGATCTCGTGCTGCACGCAGGTGGCCCAGAGCCCCTTGAACTCTTCCTCCTGCGTGGTGCCGTCCAGGGCCGTCCAGCGCACCCGAACCTCGGCAGGGCGCTCCACATCGGCATATTGCTCGGGGATCGACAGGCAGCCTTCCTCGTAGACGCTGCGCGCCTCGGACGACCAGGTGATGACCGGGTTCACCAGGACCATCGGGCGCGGCGGCGCCTCGGCCTCTTTCACGCAATCCATCACGATCAGTCGCCGGGTGACGCCCACCTGCGGCGCGGCGAGACCGATGCCGGGCGCGTCGTACATCGTCTCCAGCATGTCTTCGGCCAGCTGGCCGATCTCGGTCGAGAGGCTCTCAACCGGGTCGCACAGCTTCTTCAGCCGGGGGTCGGGATGGATCAGGATGGGGCGGATGCTCATGCCCGAGGATTTAGGCGATGATGCCCCGCCGTGCAACGGCGACGTGGATCAGCCGCAGCGGGGACACAAGTTCCGCGTAATCTGGAATAGGCAGACCGTTTTCCTGAATTTTATCGCCACTCAAGGAATTCCTCTTGCCTTTCCGGACAATGCAGGGATTTCCACTTTCCCCCGCGAACTCCGCCCTTGCACTGGCCGCCCGACTCGCTAGGGTCGCGCGGAAACGGAGGGCCCCATGTCGTTCGACGAGATCATCAACCGCCGCGGCACCCATTGCGCGAAATGGGACATGATGGAAAACGTCTACGGCGTACCGGCAGAGACCGGCATCGCCATGTGGGTCGCCGATATGGACTTCCGCCCCCCGGCCTGCGTCAGCGCGGCGGTGCAGGGGATGGTCGATCACGGGATCTACGGCTACTTCGGCGATGACCGCGCCTATCTGGACGCAATCCGCTGGTGGATGGCCACGCGGCATGGCTGGGATGTGGCGGCCGACAGCATCCTGACCACGCACGGGCTGGTCAACGGCACCGCGCTTTGCGTGGACGCCTTCACCAAACCCGGCGATGGCGTGGTGCTGACGACCCCGGTCTACCACGCCTTCGCCCGCGTCATCAAAGCCGCCGGGCGCGAGGTGGTGGAATGCCCGCTGGCACTGACCGATGGCCGGTATCAGATGGACTTCGACGCCTGGGACGCCCGGATGACCGGGCGCGAGACCATGCTGATCCTCTGCTCGCCGCACAACCCGGGCGGCCGCGTCTGGACGGCGGCCGAACTTGCAGGCGTGGCCGCCTTCGCGCGTCGGCACAACCTGATCCTGGTGTCGGACGAGATCCACCACGACCTGGTGCTGCCGGGGCAGCGCCACACCATCATGGCCAAGGCCGCGCCAGACATCCTTGACCGGCTGGTCATCATGTCTTCGACCACCAAGACGTTCAACATCGCGGGCTGCCATTCCGGCAACGTCATCATCCCCGATGCCACGCTGCGCGCGCGCTTCGCGGGGCGGCTGGCGGCGCTGGGCATCTCGCCGAATTCCTTCGGCATGGTCATGGCCACTGCCGCCTATTCGCCGGACGGCGCGGCCTGGGTGGATGGGCTGATGGCCTATCTGGATGGCAACCGCGCGCTGTTCGACGCAGGCATCAACGCCATCCCCGGCCTGCGATCGATGCCGCTCGAGGCGACCTACCTCGCCTGGGTCGATTTCGCGGGCACCGGCATGGCCGCGGCCGAGTTCACCGCACGGGTGGAACGCCAGGCGCAGATCGCGGCCAACCACGGCGGAACCTTCGGCAAGGGCGGCGAAAGCTTCATGCGCTTCAACCTGGCGACGCCGCGCAGCGTCGTGGCCGAGGCGGTGGAACGGTTGCAGGCCGCTTTCCGCGACCTGCAATAACCTTCAGCCGCGCGGCAAGAGGCCCGCGGGGGCGTTCTCGTCCCGCTCGAAATCCAGCGGGGCGCGATCCAGCGCCTCGTGGATCCACTTGAATTCGCAGACCAGTTCGCCCTCGGCCTCGGACGATGCGATGATGAGCGCCTGCCACAGGTGGCGCGAGCCGTCGTAGATGTCGACCAGCCCGCGCAGATGCGGCACCGTGGAGGCATCCAGCGCAAGGCCGCTGTCCCACATGCGCAAGATCGGGTGCACCTGGGTGCCGACCTGCAGACGCAGGCGCGAGGCCTTCCGCTCGGCCCGCTTGCGGGCCTGCAACAGCCCTTCGCGCACATCTTTCGGCAGTTGTTCCAGCATCACACACCTCCGTGCCTCAAGTTTGTGCACGAAGGTGGTTAAAACATGGAAACAGAAGGGGTTGCGCATCTTCCGCAACCCCTGTTGCAGTTTCGCTACAACTGTGTCAGTTCAGCAACCCGGCGTGACGCATGGCCGCATCGATCCGCGCCTTGGTTCCATCGGTCAGCCCTACCAGCGGCAGCCGCACCTCGTCCGAGGCAAGCCCCAGGCGCGACAGGCCGTACTTCGCCCCCGCCACCCCGGGTTCCAGGAAGATCGCGGTGTGCAGAGGCATCAGCCGGTCCTGATACTCCAGCGCCTTCGCGTAGTCGCCCGCCAGCGTTGCGGCCTGGAATTCGGCGCAGAGCCGTGGCGCGACATTGGCGGTGACGGAAATGCATCCCACCCCGCCATGCGCGTTGAACCCCAGCGCCGAGGCATCCTCGCCCGACAGCTGGATGAAATCCGCCCCGCAGGTCTGGCGCTGCTTCGACACCCGGGTGATGTCGCCGGTGGCGTCCTTCACCCCGATGATGCGCGGCAGCCTGGCCAGTTCGCCCATCGTCTCGGGCGTCATGTCCACCACCGACCGGCCGGGGATGTTGTAGATCACGATGGGCAGGCTGCAACTGTCATGCAGCGCCTTGAAATGGGCGAACATCCCGGCCTGCGTCGGCTTGTTGTAATAGGGCGTCACCACCAGCGCGGCATCGGCGCCCACCCGCTCGGCATGGCGGATCAGGCGGATCCCCTCGACCGTGTTGTTCGACCCCGCGCCCGCGATCACCGGCACGCGGCCCGCAGCGGCCTTCACCACCTCTTCCACGACACGTTCGTGCTCTTCATGGCTGAGCGTCGGGCTTTCGCCCGTCGTGCCCACCGGAACCAGCCCGGCAGAGCCTTCGGCGATATGCCACTCGACCAGTTTTTTCAGCGTGTCCAGATCCAGCTCGCCGTTCTTGAACGGCGTCACCAGGGCGGGGATGGACCCTTTGATCCCTTTGATCATGACACGCACTCTCCTTGTTCTGGGCGCCTTGCGAGTCGCCCGGTCTGATGTCCGGCGGACCCTAGCCGGGCATCACGAGCTTGCCAAGTTTGTGTGTTGCAGCCCCGCCCCCGGCCGTTACACTCGGACGATCCCGCAACCCCGAAGCACCCCCAAAGGACGCATGACGCCGCCCCGCCACCTCCTGCCCCTCGCCCTTCTGCTGCTGGCCCTGGCCGGGTCGGCCGCGGCCGACGGGGGGCCCTTTGCCGATGCGCTGCAACTGGCCGACCAGAAGAACTGGGATGCGGCGCTTGCCTCGGCCCGGCAGGCGGGCGCCCTGCAGGTGGACGTGGTCGAATGGGAACGCCTGCGCGACGGCGACGGGACGTTTCCCGAATATGCCGCGTTCCTGGCCCGCCACCCCGACTGGCCGGGA
This sequence comes from Pseudomonadota bacterium, assembly GCA_021845805.1. Lineage (GTDB taxonomy): Bacteria > Pseudomonadota > Alphaproteobacteria > Rhodobacterales > Rhodobacteraceae > Solirhodobacter. Next base: position 44,904 of record JAJZVD010000006.1, read on the forward strand.
CTGGCCTTCCTGCGCCAGAAGGGCGAGGCGACGATCACCTCCGACGTGGCCGCGCCCGACGTGATCGCCTATTTCGCCAAGGATGCGCCGCGCACCGCCGCCGGGTCGCTGGCCCTGCAGGCCGCGCTGCAACGGATGGGCCGCGCCAATGACGCGCTGGCCGAGGCCGGGCGCGCCTGGCTGGCGCTGCCCTATGCGGCCGACGAACAGCAGGCCGAGCTTGCCGCCTTCGGCTCCAGTCTGGCCCCCCTGCACGAGCGGCGGCTTGACATGCTGCTCTGGCGCGGCCGCACGACCGAGGCGGGGCGGATGCTGCCGCTGGTCGGCCCCGTCGCGCAGGCGCTGGGCAAGGCCCGCATCGCGCTCCAGACCGAGGCCAAGGGGGTGGACGCGCTGGTGGCCGCCGTGCCCGCCGCCCGCCAGAACGACCCGGGCCTGGCGCATGACCGGTTCGAATACCGCTATTCCACCGGCAACCTCGATGGCGCGGCCGACCTGCTGTTGCAGTATTCCACCTCGGCCAAGGCGCTGGGCGACCCCGAGGCCTGGGCCAGCGAACGCGCCCGCCTTGCCCGGCGCGAGATGGTGGGCGGCGACGCGCGCAAGGCCTACCGGATGGCCGCGAACGACTTCCTGACCAGCGGCGGCAACCATGCCGATCTGGAGTTCCTGGCGGGCTACATCGCGCTGCAGAAGCTGCACGATCCGCGCAGCGCGATGACGCATTTCCAGAACCTCGGCAAGGTGGTGACAACGCCGATCAGCCTGTCGCGCGCCGCCTACTGGGAAGGCCGCGCCGCCGAGGCGATGGGCGACACCGCCGCCGCCCGCGCGGCCTATGCCCGGGGTGCGACCTTCCAGACCGCCTTCTACGGCCTTCTGTCGGCCGAAAAGGCGGGCCAGCCGCTGGACCCCGCGCTGCTGGGCGGCACCCTGCCCGACTGGCGCGGCGCGGCCTTCCTGCAAAGCCCGGTGATCCAGGCCGCGCTTCTGCTGCAGAAGGCGGGTGACCGCACGCTGGCCAAACGGTTCTTCCTGCATGTGGCGGAAAGGCTGGATGCGACGGGGCTCGGCCAGATGGCGAACCTTGCGCTCAGCCTGAACGAGCCGCACATCGCCGTGCTGGTGGCCAAGAAGGCCGCCGACCGGAACGTGATCCTGCCGCGGGCCTATTTCCCGCTGACAAGCCTGGCCAAGGCCCGCCTGCCGGTGCCCACCGATCTGGCGCTTGCCATCGCCCGGCGGGAAAGCGAGTTCGACGAAACCGTGGTCAGCCCGGCAGGGGCGCTGGGGCTGATGCAGGTGATGCCGGCCACGGCCAGGCACATGTCCTCGGTCACCGGGCTCGCCTATGACCGGGCGCGGATGACGCAGGATGGCGATTACAACGCGGCCTTCGGCAGTGCCTATCTGGCCAGGCTGATCGACCAGTTCGGCCCCGCCCTGACGCTGGTGGCCGCGGGCTACAATGCCGGGCCCAACCGCGCCAGCGCCTGGATCGCCCAGTTGGGCGACCCCCGCGCGCCGGGCGTGGACCCGATCGACTGGATCGAAAGCGTCCCCTTCACGGAAACCCGCGACTACATCATGCGGGTATCCGAAAGCTACGAGATCTACCGCGCCAAGCTGGCGGGCCGGTCGCTTCCGATCCGGCTTACGGCAGAGCTGAAGGGCCAACGATAGCGGCCTTCTTCACCCGCGCCCGCCACAGGGTGAAGACCCCGGCCGAAACCACCACCACCGCGCCCAGCACCACGTTGGGTTCCAGCCGGTCGCCGAAGATCGTGGTGCCCAGGATCGAGGCGAACACAAGTTGCAGGAAGGCGAAGGGCTGGATCGCGCTGGCCTCGGCCACCTCGAAGGCGCGGATCAAGAGCCAGTGCCCCAGCGCCCCGGTGCAGCACAACAGCGCCATCCACGCCCAGTCGGGGCCGCTCATCGGCTGCCAGAACCACAGGCCCGGCCCGGTGATGGCCACGGCCCCCGCGATCCCGGTCCAGAAGAAACTGACCGACGCGGCATCCCTGCGCGCCACATAGCGGGTCAGAAGCCCGTAAAGCGCAAACATGAAAGCCGACACCAGCGGCACCAGCGCCCACGGCGAAAAGACCGTCACCCCCGGTTCAAGGATGATCAGCACGCCAACGAAGCCGATCCCGATCGCCGTCCAGCGCCGCCAGCCGACCTTTTCGCCCAGCACCGGCCCCGACAGCGCCGCCACCAGCAGCGGATAGCAAGTGAAGACCGCATGGCTTTCCACCAGCCCCAGCTTGGTGAAGGCCACGACCATCACCACCACTTCGGCCACCAGCAGGGCGCCACGGAAGATCTGCACCCCCGGCAGATGCGTCCTGACCGCCGCGCGCACACCGCCCGGCACGCGGGCCGCCATCAGCGTGACAAAGGCGGCGAAGAACCAGAACCGGATCATCACCACCATGAACACGCTGTACTGGCTTGCCAGGTGGCGCGAGATCGCATCCTGCGCGGAAAAGACGACCGTGGTCGCGACCATCAGCAGGATACCGAGGCGGGTGTTCTGTTCGGTCATCGCGGGTCCAGCCAGCCAGCGGTCATGTGTCGCTTCGTGCCGTGGCCCGGGCGCCGCTCTACCTGAAATCCGGCGGCCTGCAACCCCCGGCGAACGAAGCCTGCCGCCGTGTAGGTGGCGAAGGTGCCGCCCGGCGCGGTGTGCCGCGCCACCTCGGCCATCAGCGGCTCGGACCACAGCTCGGGGTTCTTGGCCGGGGAAAACCCGTCCAGGAACCAGGCATCGGCCATCCCCGTCCAGACGGGCAGCGTGTCGCGCGCATCGCCCAGGATCACCTCGGCCCGCACGCCGCCCAGTTCGAACACGGTCCGCCCCGCAGCCCAGGCGTCCAGGAACGGGGCCGCTACCACCTGCGCCTCGGGAAAGGCGGCCAGCGCCCGGGCGATATCGGGCGCGGCCATCGGAAAAGCCTCGAAACTGGTGAAACAGAGCCTTCCCTGCCCCCCCGCGGCCTGCCACGCAATCACCGTGGCCAGCAGGTTCAGCCCGGTGCCGAAGCCCAGTTCGGCAATGCGGAACCCGTCGCGGAACCGCTCTGGCAGCCGGTTTCCGGCCAGAAAGACATGCCGCGTTTCCGCCAGCCCGTTCTGCAAGGAAAAATACGGATCGTCGAACCGGGTGGAGACGGGCAAGCCGCCCTCGCGCCAGGCGATCGCTGCGGTCTGGTCGCTTTGCTGCATTTCCCCTAAACCCTTCGGCGCGACAGTGCAGAAAGGCGCAGGGAATGGCAACGCCGGACGTGACGGTGATGGGCGGCGGCATCTTCGGGCTCTCGGTCGCCTGGGCCTGCCTGTGCCGGGGCGCAAGGGTGCGCCTGATCGAGACCACGGCCATCGGCGCGGGGTCAAGCGGCGGGCTGGTGGGCGCGCTGGCCCCGCATGTGCCCGAACACTGGAACGACAAGAAGCAGTTCCAGCTTGACAGCCTGCTGATGGCCGAAGCCTGGTGGCAACAGGTCGAGGCCGCGGGCGGGCTGTCGGCAGGCTACGCCCGCAGCGGGCGCGTGCAGCCGCTGGCCGATGCCGCGGCGGTGGCGCTGGCAGAGGCGCGCGCGGTCACGGCAGCGCAGATCTGGGCGGGCCGCGCGGTCTGGCAGGTGGTGCCCGCCGACCGGTTCCCCGGCTGGGCGCCCGCCACGCCCACGGGCCTTGTGATCCACGATACGCTGAGCGCCCGGATGCACCCGCGGCAGGCTGGTGCAGCGCTGGCCGCGGCGCTGCACGTCCGGGGGGCCGAGGTGGTGATCGGCCGCCGCGCGGGACCCGGCGGTGCCGTGGTCTGGGCCACCGGCTGGCAGGGGCTGGCCGACCTGTCGGCCGCGCTGGGCAGGACCGTGGGCGGCGGGGTCAAGGGGCAATCGCTGACGCTCTCCCATGACGCGCGCGGCCAGCCGCAGCTTTTCGTCGACGGGCTGCACATCGTGCCCCATGCCGATGGCAGCGTGGCGATCGGCTCTACCAGCGAGCACGACTTTGCCGACCCCGCAAGCACCGATGCGCAGATCGAGACGCTGCACGCCCGCGCCATCGCCGCGGTGCCCGCGCTGGCCGCGGCGCCGGTGCTGGACCGCTGGGCGGGCGTGCGCCCCCGCGCCGCCACCCGGGCGCCGATGCTGGGCCCCTGGCCGGGGCGACCGGGGCATTACGTCGCCAACGGCGGCTTCAAGATCGGCTTCGGCGTGGCGCCCCGGGCGGCCGAGGCCATGGCCGATCTGGTGCTGGACGGGCGCGACACGATCCCCCCCGGCTTCCGGGTCGAGGCAAGCCTGCGCTAAAGCTCCAGCACCCGTTCCGGCCTAAGCCGCCCCCGCAGCAGGTCGCGCAGCGCCAGAAGATGCCCGCGCAGCCGCCCGCGCCGGTCGATCCACGGCTCGGGGCGCGGCAGCCGGATCAGGTTCCCCACCACGTTCTGCGCCAGCATCCGCAGGGCGCGGCGGCGGCTCATCGTGCGCTTGCCGATCAGATACAGCGGATTGGCGATCTGCGAATAGCCAAGCTTGACCCCCGGCGTGCGCCCCGTCTTGGTCCCGAGATGCACGCCGGTCAGCGCAGTGGATTGCACGATCCGCCCCGCCGCAGCCATCTGGCGAGAGAAATCCACATCCTCCAGCCAGCCGTAAAGCGGGAGCCGCTGGTCGAACCGCAGCCCCTGTTCGACCACCGGACGGGCGCGGAAGGCCATGTTGCAGCCATAACCGTTATAGACCGGCCTCAGCGGCTGCGGGGCGGGCGGCGGCACCGCCCGCAGCCGCACGAGCCCCTCGGCGAAATCATAGCCAGCCCCGCCGATTCCATCGGCCAGCACCGTCCCCGTGACCATCACCACATCGGGGGTGTCGCGAAACAGCGTCAGCACCTGCGCCACATAGTCGGGCGCCATGACGAAGTCGTCATCCAGCATCAGGACGATATCGTCGGCCCGCAGCAGGTCCAGCACCCGGTTGCGCTGCGCGCAAAGCCCGCGCGGACCGCTCAGCACCAGCCGCGGAAAGTCCAGCCCTTCCAGCACCTCGGGGTCCAGATCGTCCGGGCCGGCCACGCTCAGAACCAGCAGATCGGGCCATGTCGTCTGGGTCAGCAGATGCGGCAAGGTCTGGGCAAGGATGGGCGCCCGGCCTGTCGTGGCAATGGCTAGTATCAGTCGCATTTTAGCCCTAGTATGCGCGGCATCCTCCGGCCTGGGACAGCTGTTGGAGAACACGATGCCTGGTCAAGAGGTAGATCTTCGCGGTTCGTTGGACGTCGGGGCGCAGCCCGCCCCGGACGTCAAGCCGATCGATGCACTGACCCGCACGATCGAGGCGCAGCCGCGTTGGGTCATCTGGCGTCTGGCGCTGGGGGCAAGCCTGCTGTTCTGGGTCGTCGTCGTGATCGGCATCGCCCTCCTGTTCTGATCGCGTCAGCGGGCGCCACTCCGCCGCAACACCACCCCCACCGTCTGAAGCAGAATGCGCAGATCGCCCATCAGGCTGCGGGTGCGGACATAGTCGACATCCATCGCCACCCGTTCGGCATAGGTCGTGTCGCTGCGCCCGCCGACCTGCCAGGCCCCCGTCATCCCGGGCAGAACCGACAGATAGGCCGCCTGGTCCGCCCCGTACTGGGCCAGTTCGTCGGCCACGATGGGGCGCGGACCAACCAGCGACATCTCGCCCTTCCAGACGTTCCACAGTTGCGGCAATTCGTCGAGGCTGGACTTGCGCAGGAACGACCCCAGCCGCGTCACCCGCGGATCATCCGCAAGCTTGCGCAGGGCCTGCCATTCCTGCCGGGCCGCCGCGCTGCGGGCCAGATGCCGGTTCAGGATCGCCTCTCCGCCGGTCGCCATGGTCCGGAACTTCAGGCAGTGGAACGGCCGCCCGCCCCGCCCGATCCGCCGGTGCCGGTAGAACACCGGGCGCCCGTCAGCCACAAGGATCGCCAGCGCGACAAGCCCGAAGACGGGGGCGATTGCAAAGACCGCCGCCGCGGTCAGCACCAGATCCAGGGCGCGCTTGCCGACCGGAACGGGTGGCATCACCACGGGTTCCAGATCGGCGCTGCCCAACTGCCAATCCGTCCAGTCGCGGGCGGCGGTGGAATCGGCGGCAAGGCCGGAAGGCTGGATCGACTTGAACATGCACACACACCCCGCTGACGGGACACGCCCATCAGGGCAAAACAGCCGAATCATACCCCTGCATCGTTAGGCAGCGTTTCGCGCCAGCGTTAGCGGAATGTTAACAAATGTGAGTTTCCGCCAGGGAAACGACCCTGAATCAAGGCAGCGGCATCCGCTCAACCATTTGAAAAAATTGGCATTCATCCGCAGGCACCGGCGGGCTGGTCCGACCATCGCCACAGTTTTGCCGCCGCCCCGCCACTTCCGCAGTTGCGAGACCGCCGCGCCACCGGGATGATGGCGCTGCGGCACCCCGGGGGTACATGCGTGTCGCAGTGCAGACTGCTGTTGGGACAAGTGAGGCCGTAAGTGACGGACGTACCCGAGGATTCCAGCCGCGCCGCCACGCGCGACTCGTTGAGCGGCGGCGCCTGGACAGTGGCCGAACGCATCATCGCCCAGGCCAGCCAGCTGATCCTGTTCATCGCCGCCGCGCGGGTGCTGTCGCCGGCGGAATTCGGGCTCTTTGCCCTTGTCTCCACCTGCGCGCTTCTATTCCTGCGGATGTCCGAGGTGGGCTGGGCGCCTTACATCATGTCCTGGTCGGGCGACGATACCGTGCCGCGGCAGGTCGTGATGGTCTCGATCTGGGTCGGGGCGGCCTTCGGCCTGCTCGGCGCGCTGATCGGCGCGGGCGGGCTGTGGCTTGGCTTCGACGCGGTCGCCATGCATCTGGTCCTCATGTTCTCGGCCTGGGTAGTGATCGCCACCACCTGTTCGGCCCAGAAGGGCATGATGATCTGGCGCGACGGGTTGCGCGGCTCGGCCATTGCTGAAAGCATCGGAGAGATCGCGGGCATGGCGATGGCGCTCTTGCTGCTTCATCGCGGCTGGGGGGTCTATTCGCTGGTCTTCGGGCGGCTGGCCTACCAGACCACCCACCTGGCGATCAGCTTCGCCGTGACCCGGCGCGCGCCCCTGTTCGGGATGCCGCGGCAGGACCTGCGGCAGCTTGGCATCTATTCCTGGCACATCTTTTCCAGCCGCTTCATCCTGAACCTGCGGCTCTACGTCGCCACCTTCCTCATCGGCGGCTTCCTTGGCCCGGCCTCGGTCGGCTATTACCGCGCCGCGCAGCGGCTGGTGGGATCGATCGCGGAAATCATCGGGGCGCCCAGCCTCGTGCTGGCCTGGAGCATGTTCCGCCAGGCGCGTGACGAACACGGGCTGCGCAGCCGCGGCTTTCAGGTGCAGGTGAACCTGTATTTCAAGCTGCTCTTTGCCGTCGGCGCACCCGTCTTCGTCTGGCTGACGCTGATGGGGCAGGACCTGATCTCGGGCCTGCTCGGGCCGAAATGGCTGCCCGCGCTGCCGGTCGTGGGAATCCTGGCGCTTGCCCGCGCCCTGTCGCTGCAGGCCACGGTGACGGAACCGATCCTGTCGCTGAACGGCGAGGTCGGCCGCCTGCCCCGGTTCAACCTGATCCTGCTGGTGCTGACGGTCGCGGGCACCACGCTGGGGGCGATGCTGGGGCTTCAGGCAGTGGCGTGGTCGCAGGTGGCGGTGGGCATCGTGGCCGCGGTGGCAACGAACCGGCTGCTGGAACGCCACGGCGGCATCGACTGGCGCGAGGTGGTGGTGGAGGGCCGCCGCCTTGTCCTGCCGGTGCTGCTGGGCGCGGCGGTGATCCTGCTGATGCGCGATCTGCGGCTGTTCGAAGATCTTCCTGCGCTGGTGCGGGCCTTCGGCGTGGTGGTGCCGGCCACCGCGATCTACCTGCTGGCGCTGATCGCGGCCGATCCCGCCTTGCGCGATGCCGCCCGCGCCCGCCGCAACCGCCGCGCAGGGGCATGACCTGACGCAGAGACCGCCCCGGCGCGGGGCAAGAGCTTGATGAGACCGGTAAGCCGTTAGCGATTTCAGAGTGATGCCCAGGACCCGTACCACCCCCAGCATCGACAGCACTGCCCCGGCGGCACGCCGGGCGGCGCGCGCGCACCGCCCGGGCCCGGCGGCATCGAGAGGATGCCAATGACCCGCCACCCCGATCCCGTCGGCCCGATCTGGCCGCTGTTCGCCGCCGCCGCCGCCGCAGCCCCCGATGCGCCCTGCCTGCTGGCCGATGGGCGCCGCCTGACCTACGCCGAAACCGAGGCCGCCGCGGGCGCCATCGCCGCCCGGCTGAACGCGCTGGGGGTGGGCAAGGGCGATTTCGTGGGCCTGCTCGACTCGCGCTCGGTCAATGCCGTGGTGGGAATGCTGGGCATCCTGCGGGCCGGCGCGGCCTTCGTGCCGCTGGACCCGACACATGCGCCCGAACAGTTGCCCTTCATCGCCACCGACCTGCCGCTGAAGGCCGCGCTGGTGGCGGGCCGCTACGCCGACCGTGCCGCCGCCATCCTGCCCGCCGGGCTGCCCGCCCTGCCGCTGGAAGAGGCGATGACAGGCCCCGGCCCCACCGCCCCCCTGCCCGAGGCCGAGGCAGAGACGGTGGCCTATGTGATGTACACCTCGGGCACCACAGGCCAGCCGAAGGGCGTGGTTGTACCGCAGCGGGGGGTGACCTCTTTCGCCTACCGTCAACCCGCGCTCGACATGCGGCCCGATGACGTGGTGCTGCATTCCAACACCATCGCCTGCGACGGATCGACCTTCGACATCTGGGCGGCGCTTCTGAACGGCGCCGCCTGCGCGGTGGTCGAGGCCCCCTTCCCCGCGCTGGACGAGATCGGCCGGGTCATGGCCACTCACCGCACCACCGCCGCGATGTTCTACGCCGGGCTGAACCACATGATGGTGGATCATCAGCTTCCCGCCTTTGCCAGCGCGCGGATGATCCTGTCGGTGGGCGACGTGATGTCCTCGGTGCATGCGAAGACGCTGCTGGACGCCTACCCCGATCTGGTGCTGCAGAACTTCTACGGGCCGACCGAAGGCACCGTGGACAGCCTTGGCATCCGCATCACGCCCGACATGCTGGACGGCCGCCCCCTGCCCATCGGCCGGTCGCTGAACCACGAGGACTGCTTCGTGGTGGACGAGGATCTGAAACCTCTGCCCGCGGGCGCCACCGGGCAACTGGTGATTTCCGGCCTTGGTGTGGCGCATGGCTACTGGAACCGGCCCGACAAGACCGCCGCGGCCTTCATTGCCGACCCGAGGCCGGGCAAGGCGGGGCTGGTCTATCTGACCGGCGATCTGGCGACCCACAACCCCGATGGCGTCTTCGATTTCCACGGCCGGCTGGACCGGCAGGTGAAGATCGGCGGCCGCCGGGTCGAGCTGGACGGGGTGGAACATGTGCTGCGCGAACAGCCGGGCGTGGCCGATGCCACCGTGGGCGTGATCGCGGGGCATGGCGGCGACCGGAAGATCGCCGCGATCCTGCGGCCCGGCGGCGACATGCCCGCCGACGAGGCGGCCTTCGTGCGCGCCGTGCTGGAGGGCGCCGCCCGCACCCTTCACCCCGCCAGCCTGCCGCGGGCGACGAAGGTCACCACCGACTGGAAGCTGACCCCCGCAGGCAAGAACGACCGCCGCGCGCTGCTGGCGCTCTTTGACGCGGCGCCCCCCGCGCCCGCCGCCGCCACGCCGCAGCCCCCCGCGCAGGATCTGTGCCCGGTGATCGCGGGCCTCTGGCAAGAGATCCTTGGCGGGCCGCTGCCCGGCGTGCACCAGACCTTCTTCGACGCGGGCGGCAGTTCCCTGCAACTGATCGAGGCGCATTCGCGGATGGAGGCCCGCCTTGGCCGCCGGTTCGACATCACCCTGATGTTCGAAACCCCGCGCCTTGGCGAGCTTGCCGCGCGGCTTGCCGCGCTGGCCGCCGCCCCCGCCGCCACCCCGGTCACACCGGCCGCAGAGGTGCGCGACCGCGACATCGCCATCGTGGGCCTTGCCGGGCGATTCCCCGGGGCCGACACGCTTGCCGCCTTCTGGCAGCACCTGCGCGCGGGCGCGAACCTGATCCCCCGCTTCGCCCCCGACGAGGCCGAGGACAGCTTCACCCCCGACCAGCGCCGTGCCCCCGCCTATGTCCCGGCGCGGTCGGTCCTGCCGGATGCCGACCTGTTCGACGCGAAATTCTTCGGCATCCTGCCGCGCGAGGCCGAGCGGATGGACCCGCAGGCGCGCGTCTTTCTGGAGATGTGCGCCGAGGCGCTGGACGACGCCGGGATCGACCCCGCCCGCGCCCCGGGCCCGATCGGGGTCTGGGCCGGCAGTTCGATGAGCACCTACCTGATCGGCACGCTCCTGCCCTCGGCCGGGGCGGCGACCGCCTTCGCCGGCGGCTACCAGATCGCCGATTACCTGACACTGACCGGCAACCTGCCGGAAAGCCTGTCGACCCGCGTGGCCTGGAAGCTGGATCTGAAGGGCCCGGCGATGACGGTCCAGACGGCCTGTTCGACCGCGCTGACCGCCATCGCACAGGCGGTCACCGCGCTGCGCAGCGGGCAGGCGGATGCGGCGCTTGCGGGGGGCGTGTCGATCACCTTTCCCCAGAAGCGCGGCTACATGGCGCAGGACGGCGGGATGACCTCGGATGACGGGCTCTGCCGCCCGTTCGACGCGCAGGCCAGCGGCACCGTCTTCGGCCATGGCGCGGGCGTCGTGGTCCTGAAACGGCTGGCCGATGCGCTGACGGCGGGCGACCAGATCCACGCCGTCATCCGGGGCGTCGGGGTCACCAACGACGGCGCGGCCAAGATCAGCTACACTGCCCCTGCCGTCACCGGGCAGGCCGAGGCGATCCGCGCCGCGATCCGCGATGCCGGGGTGGCGGCCGAGACGATCAGCTACGTCGAATGCCACGGCACCGCGACACCGCTGGGCGACCCGATCGAGGTGGCGGGGCTGACGCAAGCCTTCGGCCCGGGGCGGCCCGGCACGGTCACGCTGGGCTCGGTCAAGGGCAACATCGGGCATCTGGATACCGCCGCCGGGGTGATGGGCGTCATCAAGACGGTGCTGATGCTGAAGGCGGGGGAAATCCCGCCGGTGGCGAATTTCCGCAGCCCGAACCCGCGCATCGACCTGTCCGCCGGCCCCTTCCGCATCGCCGACCGGCTGATGCCGTGGCAAAGCCCCGGCCCCCGCCGGGCCGGTGTCAGCGCCTTTGGCGTGGGCGGCACCAACGTCCATCTGGTGCTGGAAGAGGCGCCCGCGACCGTGGCCGCCGAACGGCCCGCCAGCCCGCAGGCCCTGCCCCTGTCCGCCGCCTCGCCCGAGGCGCTGGCCGAACTGGCCCGGCGGCTGGCCGACCGGCTGGAGGCGCCCGACGCCCCCGCCCTGCCCGATGCCGCCTTCACCCTGCAAGAGGGGCGGCGGCAGCACCCCTACCGGCTGGCCATCGCCGCGCGCACCGCGGCAGAGGCAGCGGGGAAGCTGCGCGCGGCGGGCGCGGGGCGGCAGGCCCCGGCCAGCCCGCCCGGGGTGGTGATGATGTTCCCAGGTCAGGGCGCGCAATACCCCGGCATGGGCAAGGGCCTTTACGCGACAGAGCCCGAATACGCCCGCTGGATCGACCGCGGCGCCGAGATCCTGCGCCCGCTGATCGGCACGGACATCGCGCGGCTTCTGCGCGCTGACGGCGCGGCCGATGCCGACGCCGCCCGCGTCCTGCGCGACACCCGGCTGACCCAGCCCGCCCTGTTCCTGACCGAGATCGCCACCGCCCGCCTGTGGCAGGCGCGCGGCATCCGGCCCGATGCGATGATCGGCCATTCCGTCGGCGAATTCGCCGCCGCCGTCATCGCGGGGGTGATGGGATTTGACGACGCGCTGCGCCTGATCGCCACCCGCGGCCGTCTGATGCAGGACCAGCCGCCGGGGGCCATGCTTTCGGTCCGCGCACCGGTCGAGGCGCTGGCCCCCCATCTGCGCGACGCGGTCGACCTTGCCGCCCGCAACGCGCCGCAGTTGCAGGTGGTGGCGGGGCCGGTCGAGGCCGTCGCGGCGCTGCAATCGCGGCTGGCGGCGGCAGGGATCGCCTGCAGCCCGCTGCACACCTCGCACGCCTTCCATTCCGCCATGATGGACCCGGTGGTGCCCGCGCTGGAAGAGGCGATGCGCGGCATGGCCCTGAACCCGCCCGCGATCCCGATCATCTCTTCCGTCACCGGCGCGCCGATGACGGCGGATCAGGCGCAAAGCCCCGCCTACTGGGCGGCGCAGGCCCGCGCCCCGGTGGATTTCCAGGCCGCAGTTGAGGCCACCGCCTCTCTCGGCGCGCCCGTTCTGCTGGAGGTGGGGGCGGGCCGCACCCTGTCCGCGCTGGCCGCGCAGACCCTGAGGCGCGGCGCGCATGGGGGGGTATTCCACTCTCTGCCGGATCATGCCCAGACCGACACCGATGACCAGACCGCGATGGCCACGGCCTTCGCGGGGCTCTGGGCGGCGGGCGTGCCGGTGGACTGGTCGCGCCTGCCACGCGGGGCGCGCAAGGTCTCGCTGCCCCCGCATCCGTTCTTCCGCAGCCGCTTCTGGCCCGCGCCGCAGGTGCCCGAAACAGCCGCCCCCGTCCCCGCGTCCCCGGTTTCCACTCTGCCAGAGTTCCCCGCCATGCCCGACGTCGATCGCAAGCCGCGCCTTGTCACGGAACTGCTGACGCTTTTCTCCGATGTCTCGGGCGAAAGCCTGACGGCCGCGGATGCGGATACGCCCTTCCTCGAACTCGGGTTCGACTCGCTCTTCATGGCGCAGGCGGCGGCGGCGCTGGAGCGGAACTACGGCGTGACCGTCTCGTTCCGGGCGATGCTGTCGGATTACCCCACCGCCACCGCACTGGCGGCGCATCTGGACGCGGTGATGCCGCCCGACCCCGTGGCCGCGCCCGCGCCCGCCGCTGTCCCCGCCGCGACGCAGGCCGCGGCCGCGCCGGTGATGGCGGCCCCCTCCCCGGCGCTGACGGGCGACCTTGCCGGGCTGATGCAGGCGCAGTTGCAGACCATGCAGGCCGTCTTTGCCGAACAGCTCCGCCTGTTGGGCGCCGCCCCGGCGGCAGAACCCGCCCGTGCCGCCACCGCAGCGCCCATCGCGGCCATGCCCGCGCCGACCCCGGCCCCCGCCGCCGCCAAGCCCGAACCGACGGACGAAGGCTTCAAGGTCGGCCGCGGCCCCAGCGTCTCGGGCGCCGTGCTGGACGCGGCGCAGCGCGCCTTTGTGGCCGACCTCGCGCGGCGCTATTCCGCCAGGCATGGCCGGTCGAAGGATTATACCGCCCGGTACCGCCCCGTGCTGGCCGATCCGCGCACCGCCTCGGGGTTCCACCCCGACTGGAAGGAAATGACCTTTCCCATCGTCGCAGACCGCTCGAAGGGCGCGCATGTCTGGGACATCGACGGCAACCGCTTCGTCGATGTCGTCAACGGCTTTGGCCAGACCGCCTTCGGTCATTCCCCCGATTTCGTCACCCGCGCGGTGGCCGCCCAGCTTGAAAAAGGCTACGCCATCGGCCCGCAGGCCGATCTGGCGGGCCCGGTCGCCGAACGGCTGGCCCGGTTTCTGGGGCACGAGCGGGTGACCTTCTGCAACACCGGGTCCGAAGCGGTGATGGCCGCCATGCGCATCGCCCGCGCGGTGACGGGGCGCGACCGGGTGATCGTGTTCTCGAACGACTACCACGGCCAGTTCGACGAGGTTCTGGTGCGCGGCCGCCGCACGGGCGAACCCGGCGCGCTGCCGATCGCCCCCGGCATCCCGCGCGAGGGGCTGAAGAACATGACCGTGCTGGGCTATGGCGCGCCCGACGCGCTGGACTGGCTGCGGGCCCATGCGGCCGAGATCGCCGCGATCATCGTCGAGCCGGTGCAAAGCCGCCACCCCGAGTTGCAGCCCGCCGCCTTCGTCCGCAGCCTGCGCGAGATTGCCACGGCGGGCGGCGCCGCGCTGGTGATCGACGAGGTCGTCACCGGCTTTCGCACCCATGCCCGCGGCATTCAGGCGCTTTGGGGGATCGAGGCCGACATGGCCACCTATGGCAAGGTCGTGGGCGGGGGGATGCCCATCGGCCTGCTGGCGGGCAAGCGGCGCTTCATGGATGCGCTGGACGGCGGCGCCTGGTCGTTCGGCGATGACAGCAAGCCCGAGGTCGGCCCCACCTTCTTCGCCGGCACCTTCGTGCGCCACCCGCTGACGCTGGCCGCCATCGACGCCGTGCTTGACCATCTGGAGGCCGAGGGGCGCGTGCTGTGGGAAGACGTGCCCGCCCGCACCGCGGCGCTGGTCGCGCGGATGAACGCGCATCTGCGCGCCCGCGGTCTGGCCGAGTTCGTGACCACCTTCAACGGCTGGTTCGTCATCAACGCCACCCAGCAGGACCCGCGCGCCTCGCTTCTGTTCCCGCTGATGCGGATGGAGGGGGTGCATATCCTCGACGGCTACTGCGGCTTCATCACCACCGCGCATGACGCGGCGGATCTGGATCAGATCTTCACCGCCTTCAGCCGCGGGATCGACACGCTGCTGTCGGTCGGCATCCTTGGCACCGCGGGGCCCGTGGCCGTGGCCGCCTCTGCCGCGCCCACACACGGCCTGCCGCTGACCGAAAGCCAGCGGGAAATCTGGCTGACCCACCAGTTGGGCGACCGCGCGGCGGCCAGCTTCAACGAAGGTGTCAGCCTGTGGCTGGATGGCCCGCTGGACCGCGCGGCACTGGCGGCAGCCTTGGCCGCCCTGATCGCCCGCCACGATGCGCTGCGCATGGTCTTTGCCCGCGACGGCGCCAGCTTCGACGTGCTCGGGCCCTTCGCACCCGATCTGCCCGTCGCCGACCTGTCCACCGCGCCCGACCCCGAGGCCGCGCTGGCCGGGATCGTGGCGGATGAGGCCGCGCGCCCGCTCGACATCACCGCGGCTGCGCCGATCCGGATGCAGCTTGTGCGGCTGGCGGTGGATCGGCACGTCCTGCTGATGACCGCGCATCACATCGCGGTCGACGGCTGGTCCTACACCCTGATGGTGAACGACCTTGCCGCGCTTTATGCCGCGCGGGTGGAGGGGCGGGCGGATGCCCTGCCCCCCGCCCCCTCGTTCGCCGCCCATGCCGCAGCGGCCCCGGCGGCGCCCGAGCCCGCGACGCTGGCCTACTGGCGCGGACAGTTCGCCGCCCTTCCCGCGCTGCCCGACCTGCCCGAGGATCGACCGCGCCCGGCGGTGAAATCCTTCGCCGGGGCCACCGTGACCGCCCGGATCGACGCCGAGACGCTGAAGGCCCTGCGCAAGGCGGGCGCGAAACAGGGCTGCACCCTGTTCGCCACGCTCTTTGCCGGGCTGCAGGTCACGCTGGGCCGCCTGTCGGGGGCACGCGACGTGGTGATCGGCGTGCCCTCGGCCGGGCAGACGCTGCTGAAGGACCCGGCGATGGTGGGCCATTGCGTGAACCTGCTGCCGATCCGCGCGGCCTTCGACCCGGCCGAGCCGATCGCCGCCCATCTGAAGCGGGCGGGGCAGGCCGTCGTGGCCGCCTTCGAGCATCAGGGGATCACCTTCGGTACGCTGGTGCGCGAACTGGCGGTGCCCCGCGCCCTGAACCGCCTGCCGCTGACCGAGGTGCAGTTCAATCTGGAACGGGCGCCCGAGGATCTGTCGGCGGCGGGCATCACCTTCCGCCCCGCACCGAACCCGAAGGCCGCGGCCAACTTCGACCTGTTCATGAACGTGATCGAAAGCCGCGAGGGGCTGCGCATCGACGTGGACTACAACGCCGATGTCTATGACGCCGACACCATCCGCCGCTGGGTGGGCCATTTCGGCACCGTGCTGGCGGCCATCGCCGCCGATGCAGGGACGCCCATCGCCCGGCTTCCGCTGATGGATGCCGCCACGCAGGCGGTGGTCGACGCCGCCAATGCCACCGCGCTGCCCTTCGACCGCGCGGCGATGGTGCAGGATCTGGTCGCCCGCGGGGCCGCCCTGAACCCCGCCGCCGTGGCGGTCGAGGATGACGCCTGCCGTCTGACCCATGCCGAATTGGCCCGCGACAGCGACGCGCTGGCCGCCGCGATCCAGCGGATGCTGCCCACGCCGGGCGCGCGGGTGGCGGTGGCCCTGCCGCGCGGGGCGGGGATGCTGGTCGCGCTTCTGGCGGTGCTGAAGGCGGGGCACACCTATGTGCCGCTCGACCCCCGCCAGCCCGCAGCGCGGCTGGCCTCCATCGTCGAAACCGCCGAGGCCGCCGCCGTGCTGGCCGAGGCGGCCCCCTTCGCCCCCGGCCTGCCGCTGATCCGCCCCTCGGCGGTGACCCCTGCCACCCCCGTGCCGGTGCCCGCCGACCCGGACCGAGCGGCCTACATCATCTTCACCTCCGGCTCCACCGGCACGCCCAAGGGGGTCGCGGTGCCGCATCGGGCGGTGGTGAACTTCCTGACCACGATGGCGCGCGAGCCGGGGCTTGGCGCGCGCGACACGATCCTGGCGGTCACCACCGTGATGTTCGACATCGCGGTGCTGGAACTGTTCCTGCCGCTGACGGTCGGGGGGCGGGTGGTCATCGCCTCAGCCGACGCGGTGCGCGAGGGCTTTCCGCTGGTCGAACGGCTGGCGCGGGGCGACATCACCCTGATGCAGGCCACGCCCACGCTGTGGGACATGCTGCTGGATGCCGGGCTGGCGCCGGGGCCGGGGCTGACCTGCCTTGCCGGGGGCGAGCCGCTGACCGCCGATCTTGCCGCGCGGCTGACGGCGCGGGGCGCGCCGCTCTGGAACATGTACGGGCCCACGGAAACGACCGTCTGGTCGGCCCTGTGCAGGGTGGAACCCGGTCGGCCCGTGACCATCGGCCGCCCGATCGGCAACACCACGCTGCATGTGCTCTCCGAGGCGGACGAGCCGCTGCCCCCCGGCGCGGTGGGCGAGCTGAGCATCGGCGGCGCAGGTCTGGCGCTGGGCTACTGGAACCGGCCCGACCTGACGGCGGCGGCCTTCCGGGAGGTGACGCTGAACGGGGTGGCGCAGCGGCTCTACCGCACCGGCGATCTGGCAAAGCGGCTGCCGAACGGCGAGATCGTCGTGCTGGGCCGCAGGGACACGCAGGTGAAGCTGCGCGGCTTCCGCATCGAACTGGGCGAGATCGAAGGCCGCCTGCGCGCCCTGCCGGGGGTGGACAAGGCCGCGGTCGACCTGCGCGCCCGCGGCTCGGGCGACAGGCGGCTGGTGGCCTGGATCGTGCCGCGGGCGGGGGCCGTGCCCGACCTGACCGCCGTCGCGGCGGGGCTGGCCGGCCAGTTGCCCGATTACATGCAGCCGCAGGCCTGGATGGTTCTGCCCGCGCTGCCGCAGACGGCCAACGGCAAGCTGGACCGCCGGGCCCTGCCCGATCCCGATCCGGCCGCCGACGCCCCTGCCACCCCGGCCGAAGGCCCTGCAACCGACACGGAACGCAGGCTTGCTGCGATCTGGGCCGCGGTTCTGGGCCGCGAGGTGGGCGTGACCGAAACGCTGCACAGCCTGGGCGCGGATTCGCTGACCATCTTCCGCCTTGCCGCGCGCATGCTGGGCGAGGGGCTGGACCTCGAGGCGCGCGACCTCTTGGCGCATCCGTCGATCCGGGCGCTGGCCACCCATGCCGATGGCCGCCAGACGGCCCCCGCCCGGCCTTCGCTGAAAGACTTCCGCAACGGCGCCCGGCGCGACATCCGGAGGGTTTCATGATGCTTCAGGGCACCGACCAGCCGCCCCGCCCCACGCCCGAACTGGTGGCCAGCTTCCCCTGCAGCACGATGCAGCGGCAGATGTGGTTCCTGGACCAGTTGAGCCCCGGCGACCCGGCCCTGAACGTGGCGATGCGCTGGGAACTGAAGGGCCGCTTCCAGACCGCCAGCATCGAGCGTGCCTTCGCCGCCGTCATCGACCGGCACGAGATCCTGCGCACCCGCTTCGTGGCGCAGGACGGCGCCCCGGTGCAAGAGGTCCTGAGCCACGCCGAAGTCCGGCTCAGCCAGCTTGACCTGCGCACCACGCCCGCCACCGAACGCGCCGCCCGGATCGAGGACATCGCCGCGCAAGAGGCCGCCCGCCCCTTCGATCTGACAGAGGCCTGCGCGCTGCGCGTCACCCTGATCCGGTCGGCCGCCGATCAGGTGACGCTGGTGGTCGTGACCCATCACATCATCTTCGACGGCTATTCCATCGGCCTCATGGCGTCCGAGGTCGGCCGCGCCATCGAGGCGTTCGAGGCCGGGCGCGCGCCCGATTTCCCGCCGCTGCCGCTGCAATACGGCGATTACACGCTCTGGCAGCAGGATTACCTCGCCTCGGGTGCGGAAGCGGAAGACCGCGCCTACTGGACCGAGGCGATGCGCGGCATCGGCTATTTCGAGATCGAGCCCGACAAGCCCCGCCCCGCCATCCGATCCACCGCCATCGCGCGGCTGCACCGCGACCTTGGCGCCGATTTCGGCGACCGGCTGGCCGCCGCGGCGCGGCCCTGGGGGATATCGGCCTTCACCTTCGGCACGGCAGTCGTCGCGGCCAGCCTGCACCGCGCCACCGGTGCGGCCGAAGTCGTGCTCTCGACCCCCGTATCGGAACGGTCCGAGCCCGATCTCGACGGGCTGATCGGGCCCTTCATCACCAATCAGGTGCTGCGCCTGCCCACCGCGCCCGGCACCCGCTTCGCCGACCATGTCGCCCGCACCCGCAGCGTGGTGGAAGGCGCGCTGGCCCATCGCACCCTGCCCTTTTCGGCGCTGGTGGAAATCGTCAACCCGCCCCGCGACCCCGCCCGCGCGCCCATCGCCGCGGTCTCCTTCGCGCTGATGCCGATCTTCACCAAGCCCGCCACCTACGACGGCTTCGCCTTCAGCTCGGCGCCGATGTACAATCCGGGATCATCGCAAGACATGCGGATCCTGATCCTCGGGCGGCCGGGCGGCTGGCGGCTGACGGTGGAATACACGCCCGACCTGTACGAGGCGCGCACCATCGACGGGCTGATGGGCGCGCTTGTCGCGGGGTTCGACCGGCTGTTCCAGTCGACCGACCTGACGCTTGCCGATCTGCCGCTGGGCGCGGGCCTTGCGGCGCGCGGCGGAACCGAGGCGCGGGTGCTGAAACGGATCGAACAGGTGCTGGCCGATCACCCCGACGTGGCGGCGGCCACCGCAGTGCAGGCCGGGGCCGCAGCCTATGCCTATGTCAGCCCGGCGCCCGGCACGCTGACCCCGCTGGAAACCCTGCCCGCGATCCTGATGGCGCAGGCCGCCGCGGCCCTGCCACAGGCCGACCGGCCCCGCGGCGTCAGCGTGCTGGCCTGCCTGCCGCGCGATGCCTCTGGCGATGTCGACCGCGCCCGCCTGCCCGCCCCACCGCCGCCCGCGCCGGGCGCGGGGCCCGCGAGCGCCGAAAGCCCCGCCGCCCCGGACCCGGCCGAGGTGCCCGCGCGCCTTGCCGCCCTCTGGGCCGACCTGCTGGGCCGCGCCCAGCCCGCCCGCGGCGTCAGCTTCTTCGACCAGGGCGGGCATTCGCTGCTGGCGGTGCGGCTGATGGCGCGCATCCGGCAGGCCTTCGGCGTGGCGCTGGGGGTGCGGGTTCTCTACGAACACCCCACCATCGACGCGCTGGCCGCCCGGATCGCGGCCGAACTGCGCCCCGCAGCCCCGGTGATCGAGGACGACTGGCGGATCGAGCCGCTGCAGACAGAGGGCACGGCGCAGCCGATCCTGGCCGTCAACGACGTGGCGATCATGGTCTCGGCCCTGGGCCACATGGCGGATCGGCACCCCGCCACCTGCATCCGCCTGTTCGACGGCACCCGCGGCATCGACCAGACCGAGCGCAGCTTCGAACAGATCGCCGAAGACTACGCCCGGGTCGCCCGAAAGGTGCAGCCGCACGGGCCCTATGTGCTGTTCGGCGTCTGCGTGCATGGCAACATCGCGCTGGAAACCGCCCGCGTCCTGCAAGAGCAGGGCGAAACCGTGCGCGCCGTGATCCTGAAGGACGTTTGGGAGCCGGGCTATGTCGAGCGGCTGAAGGCCAGCCCCCTCACCCGCTGGCTGGAACGCCTCCACGCCTTCCGGAACAAGCGCCGGATGGTCAGGGACGGCACGCTGACCCTTGCCGCCATGCTGGGCAGCTACCGCATCCTGCGAAAGAGCGGGCTGTTGCACCTGCTCAAGGCGCTGGGCCTGATCGACCGGGTGCGCGCAACCGATCTGGAGCCCGAACAGGAACGGTTCGTGGCCTATATCTCGCGCGCACGCAACCGCTACCGGCCCAGGCCCTTTGCCGCGCCGGTGCTGCATGTCATCACCCGCATCACCCCGCGCGGCTGGCCCTTCGCGCCCTCGATCGGCTGGGAACAGGTGGTCACCGGCCCGCTGAAGACGGTCTATATCGACGACATCCGGGTTCACCGCGGGCAGGACTGCGGCACCGCGGCCCTGGCGCGGGAGATCGACGCCTTTCTGGCCGAACGGGCGGGTCAGTGACCGGGCAGCGGCATCGCCCCGGCGCGCAGCCGAAGCCGCGCCGGGGCGCCGCCCGCCTCGACCGCGACCGCCCCCGCCCAACCGGTGCCCAGCGGCAGGTCGATCAGCGCCCAGTCGGCGGCCCGGCCCGCGGCATGGCGGGCAAGCTGCGCGTCCGCGCCCGCAGTCACGTCGAAACTGTCCAGCGGATGCGACAGGCCCGCGCCCAGCGCCTTCACGAAGGCTTCCTTGCGGGTCCAGATGCGGAAGAACGCCTGCCGCCATGCCGCCCCCGCCAGCGGCGCCAGCGCGGCCTGCTCGGCGGCGGAAAAGAACCGCGTAGCCACCTCGGGTTCCACCGGGCGATGGGCCTCGATGTCGACGCCCACGGCGACGGGCGCCATCGCCAGCGCGGCCCAGCCGCCTGCATGGCTGAGGTTGAACGCAGGCCCCCCCGGCAGCAGCGGCTTGCCCTGCGCCGTGGTCTGGAACGCCAGCGCGGCCGGGGCGCAGCCGGTCACCGCGCCCAGGATCGTACGCAGGCCCGCATGGGCGGCGCGATAGGCCACCGCATCGGCAGGGCGCAGGAACCGCGCGGCCCGCGCCCGCTCGGTCGGCGAAAGCGGCCCGTCGCCCGGGTCCTGCCCCAGCGACCAGAGCCACAGATCAACTGCCACTTCCACCTGCCCGCCCTCCGCCGCCGATCGGGGCAGCATAGGCCGGGGCCGGGGCCGGGGCAAAGGGGGGCCGCCGCTTGCGCCTGGGGCTGATCCTTCTGGGCGGGGCGCTGCTGGCGGCGGGCCTGGCCTTCCGCGCGCCGCTGCACCGGCAGGTGGACCTTCTGCGCGACCGCTGGGCCTTTGGTGCCTTTGTCCGCAGCCTGCCCGCCACGCGCAGGGCAGACGTGCCCCTTCGCATGGCCGACGGGGTGACGCTGGCCACCGATGTCTACCTGCCGAAGGGCACCACCGGCCCGGTGCCCGCCATCCTCGTGCGGCTGCCCTATGGCAAGACCTTCTACGCCGAGGCACGGCACTGGGTCGCGCTGTTCACCGCGCGCGGCTATGCCGTGCTGGTGCAGGACATGCGTGGCCGCTACGGTTCTACCGGCTCCTTCGCGCCCTACCCGATGGAGGCCGCGGACGGCGCCGCGACGCTGGACTGGATCGCGGCGCAACCGTGGTCATCCGGCAAGGTGGGCACCATCGGCTGTTCGGCACTGGGCGAGACGCAGGTGATCCTGGCCGCCCGCCGCCCGGCGCATCTGGCGGCAATGATCCCCATCGGCGCGGGCGGGGCGGTGGGCACCGCGGGCGGCACCTATGGCTTCTTCGGGCTTTACGAAGGAGGCGTGTTCCAGCTTGCCTCGGGCTATGGCTGGTTTGCCCGCTGGGGCGGCAAGACGCCCGCCCATATGGACCCCGGCCCGATCGACTATGCCCGCGGGCTTGACACCCTGCCGGTACGCGACGCGCTGCGGCAGACCCGGCCCGACCCGACCGATTACGAGGCACTGCTGGATGGGTTTTCAGACCCCGGCTATGGCGCGCGGGCGGGCTTCGTCTCGGATGCCGACAGGTTCCAGACGCCGGCGCTTCTGGTCGATGGCTGGTACGACCCGAACGTCAGCTCCACCTTCACCCTGGCCGCCCGGATGCCCGGTTCGCATGTCCTGATCGCGCCGGGGCTGCATTGCGATCTGACGCAGGCCTTTGCGGCCGGAACGCTGGGCGACCTGCCGGTGACAGGTCGGCCGCTGCCGTTCGATGACCTTTTTGCCGCCTTCATGGACCAGCACCTGAAGGGCGCGCCGCCGCCCGCGCTGCCAGCATATCGCGTCTATGTGCTGGCCGAGGATGTCTGGCGCGACGCGACCGCCTGGCCCCCGCCCGAGGCCGCGCCCGTCACCTTCGCGCTGGCGGGCGATCGGCTTTCCCCCGGCGACAGCACGGGCCGCCGCAGCTTCACCTCGGACCCGATGCACCCCGTCCCCTCGCTGGGCGGCGCGATCTGCTGCACCGGCGACCCCGCCAGCCGCGCGGGCCCGCTGGATCAGCGGCCGGTCGAGGCGCGGGCGGATGTGCTGGCCTATACCTCGGCGCCGCTGGCGGCACCGCTGCGCATCGCCGGGCCGATCAGCGCGCGGCTGACGGTGGACACCGACGTGCCCGATACCGACCTGGTGCTGACCCTGACCGATGTGGCGCCCGATGGC
Organism: Pseudomonadota bacterium; assembly: GCA_021845805.1. Classification (GTDB taxonomy): domain Bacteria; phylum Pseudomonadota; class Alphaproteobacteria; order Rhodobacterales; family Rhodobacteraceae; genus Solirhodobacter. The sequence goes on from JAJZVD010000006.1 coordinate 67,681, forward strand.
AGGTCGCGGATGATCCAGACCGGCGCGCTGCGGCTGCGCTATCGCGACGGCTACGGCGCGCCGCGGATGATGGTGCCGGGCCAACCCGCCACCGTGACGGTGCGCCTGCGCGACATCGCCTGGCTGGTGAAGCCCGGCCACCGGCTGCGGCTGGATGTGGCGGGGTCAAGCTTTCCGCGGCTGGCGCGCAACCTGAACGGCGGCAGCGCCGACCCGAACCGGGAAACGGTGCCGCACCGGGCGCGGATCACCATCGCCGCGCCATCCAGCCTGACGCTGTTCAGGTGGCCCGGCTAAGCCAGACTGGCCCGATGTCGACCCCCAGCCGCGCAAGGCTGGCGGCGATGCCGCGGCGGAAAGCGGTCTCGTCAAAGCGCCGGGAATGGGCCACCAGCGGTCCGGCATCCAGCCGGTCCAGCCCTTCCGCCTCGAAGGCCCCGACCGCCTCGATCAGCCCGTCGACCGAGGGATCGTGGAACAGAAGGCCCGTCTTGCCGTCCACTACCGTATCCAGCGCCCCGCCGCGGCCATAGGCGATCACCGGGCGGCCCGAGGCCATCGCCTCGACCGGGACGATCCCGAAATCCTCCTCGCCCGGGAAGATCAGCGCCTTGCAGCGCGCCAGATGGTCGCGCAGCACCGCAAAGGGCACCTGGCCCAGGAAGCTCACGTTGGGCCCCGCCGTATCGGCCAGCGCGCGGCTGGCCTTGTCCGGCCCGCCGATCACCACCAGTTTCTTGCCCATCCGCGTGAACGCCTCGACCGCAAGGTCGGGCCGCTTGTAGGGCACCAGTTCCCCGGCCCAGAGATAGAACTCGTCCACCTCGCCACGCGACACCGGCGCGAACTGCGACACCGCGACCGGCGGATGCACGATGTCGGATTCGCGCCGCCAGTACTTGTTGATCCGGTTCGCCACATGGCTGGAATTGGCCACGAACCCGTCGACCCGGGCGGCGCTGGCGATATCCCAGGCCCGCAGGTCATGTGCCAGCCGCGGCATCACCAGCCGCATCAGCGGCCCGGCCGTGTCGCGGTAGACGGTGTACTGATCCCACAGGTAGCGCATCGGCGAATGGCAGTAGCACAGATGCGGCGCGTCGGGCGGCGGGATCACCCCCTTGGCGGGCCCGGATTCCGACGAGATGACAAGATCGTAGCCGGTCAGATCCACCTCTTCCAGCGCCCGTGGCATCAGCGGCAGGTACTTCTGGTACAGCCGCCCGGCGAATGGCAGACGCCCGATCCGCGTGGTCTGCACCCGATGGGCGTTGATCGTGTCGCTGATCCGGGCCGGCACATGCACATGGGTGTAGATGTCGGCATCCGGAAACATCCGGCACAGCGCCTCGAGCACCTTTTCACCGCCGCGCATCCCGACAAGCCAGTAATGCACCAGTGCCACGCGGTTCCCGCCCGATCCGACGGGTCGCAGCAGGCGGGGCAGCGGCAGGTCAGCGCGAATAGTCATAATCACCTGCATGCACATCCGCGCCGGTCTTGGGATCGACCAGGGTCAGCACAAGGCCGCTGACCGGAACGCCCGCCTCGGCGAACTGGGACAGCCCCTTGGCAACGTCGCCGCGTTCGGTCGACCGCCAGCGGACCAGATACAGGCTTTCATCCACCGCCTGCGCCAGCACCAGCGCATCGGCCACCGCAAGGGTCGCGGGCGCATCCACCAGAACCAGGTCGTAGGCCTGCTTCAGCGACGCGATCATCGGGGCCAGCCAGGTTTCCGAAAGCTGGTCGGCCGCATCCGGGCGCGGCCGCGCGCAGGCCAGCACGTCGAAGCCCAGCCGTTCATCCCGCAGGATCGCCTCGCTCAGCGAACAGCCATTGGCGATGAAGTCGGCAAAGTCATGCGTCATCGTCCAGCCGAAGGTCTGGCTGAGCGTCGAGCGCCGCAGGTCGCCATCCACCACCAGCACCTTGCGCCCGGCCAGCGCCGCCATTCGCGCCAGCGCCAGCGTCGTGGTCGTCTTGCTTTCGTCGGGCACCGAAGAGGCCAGCAGGATCGCCCGTGCCTCGCCACGCCCGTCCTTCATCAGAAGCGCGGTCCGCAGATGGCGGATGCGTTCGGCGTAAAGCCCGTAGGGGCGCCGTGACAGTTCGCTCCAGGCCCCCAGCGGGCTGGTCCATTCACCCTGCGGCAGCGCGGCCAGCACCGGCAGCCCCGTCTCGCGTTCCAGTTCCACCGCGCGGGTGAAACTGGCCGATGTCATTTCCTGAAAGAAGACCACGCCGAAGCCCAGCACCAGCCCCAGCATCCCGCCCACGGCCGCCATCAGCAGGGGTTTGGGCGAGGACGGCAGCCGCGACACCGTCGCCCGCTCGATCAACAGCGAATCCGGGCTTTGCAGCTGCTGTTCGGTCCGGGTTTCGTTCAGGCGCGACAGCAGGTCGTTGTAGGCGGCGCGCGCGGATTCCGCCACGCGCTGCAACTGGCCCAAGCCGATGTTGCTTTGCGACAACTCGACCACCCGCTGTTCCATCGCGGCGATGCTTTGCCGCATCGTGGTTTCCCGCAGCGTGGCCGTCGCCATGTCGCTTTTCTTCTGTTCGACGATCTTCTGCACCTCGCGGGCGATGTCGTCCTGCACGCCCTTGATCTCGCCCGCCAGACGCACCCGCTCGGGGTGCTGCGGGCCATAGTTGGCCGCCCAGATCGCATCCTGCCGTTGCAGATCCATCAACTGGCTGTTCAGCGCGTCCAGCGTGGGCGATGTCACGATGTCGCGCACGCCCGTCATGCCGGTCTTGGCGATCACCTCCTGCAGGCGGTTGTAGGCCGCCTCGGCGGTCACCCGGTCGGCATGGGCGATCACAAGCTGGTTGTTCAGCTCGCCCAACTGCTGCGTCGCCCCGTCCAGCGTGCCGCCGTCGCTCAGAAGATGCGCCGCCCGATATCTGTCGACCGCGGCTTCCGCCTGCTCGACCTGGCTTCGCGTTTCGGCCAGCCGCTGTTCCAGCCAGCGCGTCGCGTTGCCCGCGGTGTCGCGCCGGGTATTCACCTGGCTTGCGATGAACTCATTGGCCAGCGCGTTCGCGATCCGGGCCGACAGCACCCGGTCGGGCAGCGCCATCTGGATGTCGATCACATTGGCCTGCAACTCGCGCGTCACCTTCAGGTTCTTCTGGATCACCGCGGTCAGCCGCTGGCGCTTGGCCTCTTCCGGCGTCATCAGGCTGGGGCCTGCGGGCGGGCTGGGAAAGATCGACCTGATCGCGCCACTGACGCGCGCCATCAGCGACGGCGGCGCGTTGGCCGGGTCCAGCCCATCCAGCGCCGGCAGGCCGATCTCGTCGATGGCCTTGCCGATCAGCACGTTGGACGTGATGACCGACACGACGCTGTTGACCGCCTGGTCGTTCACCGCAAGGTCCTGCACGACCTGCTGCGAACGGGCTAGTTGCGGCACGCGCGATTCGATCATCACCTTGGAAACCGAGGCATAAAGCGGCGTCATCAGGACGCTGGCCGCCAGCGCCAGCACCAGACCCGCGCCGGTCGCCGCGAAGATGATCCGGCGCTTGCGCCAGATCAGCGCGAAAAGATCGCGCACGTCCACCCGGTCAGGGACGTCCGACGGCAGTGGAAGCCGGCGGCGCGCGGCCGCGGCGGCTGTCTCGAAGGGCAGCAACCTGCTGTTCATGGCGTCTCTCATGCGGAGGAAATCCTCCGTGGCGCAACGAAGCGCTGTTCCGAGACCCGTACCGGTACACCCGCCCGTCGGCGAAACCTCACTCCACGCGGCCAAAGTGGGCATAACCAAGGCAGCGGTCAAACTTATGCTTTACATCTGGTTTATTTGATCTCGTCACACAGACAATCCGGCATCCTCAGTGCGATTATCGCGCCAATCGATACCAATCCCGCTGCCCTCTGGCGCGGCTCGATTCGACCGCCGCGCCGCGCGACAGGCCCACGCCAAGGCCCGCCATCGCGAAGAAGGCGATGCCCAGATCCGGGGTCGGCTGCGTCAGCATCGCCGAGATGAACATGGCCAGACACCCCGCCTTCATCCCCTCGATGGCCGCGGCCCGGTCGCGGTCGCCCGGTTGGGTGGGTGCCGCAAAGACGGTGCCCAGGAAGGCCAGGAACAGCCCGGTGCCCACCAGCCCGATACTGCCCAGACAGGCCAGCAGCCAGTTCGACGCCCGCATCGATCCCAGCCCCGCCCCCATCATCCAGGTCTCGAGGAAGTTCTGGTAGGCCTGCAGGTTCCAGCGCATCCGCTCCAGCCCGGATGCGGTCTCCAGCTTGTCGAAGAGCGCCCGGTCGAAGAATGCCTTCACCGGGTCCAGCAGCACATAGCCCGCCCCGATCGCCAGCAGCGCAAGCCAGCCCGCAACCGCGCACCAGACCACCACGGCCAGCAGGCGCCGTTCGACGCTGTGGCCAAGGTGCCGGGCCACGGCGATGCCGCCCAGGGTGAAAAGGAACGCGATCATCGACACATAGGCCGAGGACGAGGTGGAACGCAGCAGCACGATGGTGGTCATCGCCAGCGTCCAGCCCGCCAGCCGCGAAGGCGTGGCCCGCAGCCAGTAGACCAGCCAGAAGCCGAACATGCCCAGCGTGAAGTAGCCGAAGGACGACGCCTCGGAAAACCCGCCGATCATCCGTTTCAGCCCGGCCATCGCCACATCGTACAGGATCGCGTAATTCGCCGTGCGGATCGGCGCCAGCAGCGCCGCCCCCGCCCCCGTCCCGGCCAGCACGTCCAGCCAGCCCAGCGCCACGTTGGCCAGCGCCGCAACCGCCATCGCCCGCACCACGATGCCGCTGTCGGGCCGTTCCCGCAGCACCGTGGCCAGCGCGAAGAAGGTGACCCCGTCCAGCAGGATGCGGAACAACTGCGTCAGGTTGCCAGAGGTCGGGTGCAGCCCGACCGCGACGATGCCGGTCGCGTTGTTGGTGCGCGCAATGCTGAACACCTGAGTCATGTCGGCGAAAAGCCGCGGGAACAGCACGGCCGAGACGGCGGAAAACAGGATCATCAGGATCAGGAAGAAGCCCGGCTGCCAGGGTCGCATCGTGCCAAGGATGCGCGAGGTCGATTGCGGCTGCAGCCACAGCGCGGTGAACATCGTCACCGCCGCCAGATCCATCATCATGATCGAGGCCCCGCCCGCCGCAGGCAGGTTGAAGGCCGCGGCCGCGCCGAAGGGGGTCGTGGCCATGAACAGCCACAACCCGCGATGGGGCCCCTTCATCGCAAGCGCGATCACCACCAGAAGGGCAAGCGGTGTGCTGAGAACGACCTGCATCGGGCCTCACGGCTAACGGCGCCGCAGCATAGCCGCCCGGCCCGGAAAAACGAGCGGGACGCGGCGGAAAAACTGAATACCATGGTGCGAAACGATAGGACCCCCGATGCCCGCCCGCCTTGCCCTGCTGTTCGCCGCCCTTGCCCTCCCCGCCGCCGCGCTGGACCTGAAAGGGCCGGAACTGGGTGCCGCGTCGAACTTCGGGCAGCACTGGGTGCCGGGGATTTTCGCCGGGGCACGCGCGCTGGGGGTACGGAACTTCCGCGATGCGGTCTACTGGGACGAGGTGGAAGGGCCGCAGGGCTTCCGCTTCACCACGGCCGAGACCACCTTTCCCGACCTGCTGGCCGCCAATGGCATGACCATGAGCCTGACAGTGAACAACGGCCACCCCGCCTGGGATGGCGGCGTGACGCCCTACACCCCGGCGGGCATCGCGGCCTTTGCCCATGCCGCGGCGGAAACCGTGAAACGCTTCCCCGCCATCACCGCGGTCGAGGTCGGCAACGAATGGAACAGCGCCAACTTCGTCACCGGCCCGGTGAAGGTCGCACCGCTGCCCGAACGCGCGCTGGAAACGCTGGCCATCCTGCGGGCGGTGCAGGCGGCGGTGACGGCGGTGAACCCGCAGGTGCGGATTCTGGGCGGCGGGGTGCATTCGATCCCGGTGGGCTACCTGGCGCCGATGTTCGACGCGGGTGCGGCGCAGGCGATGGATGCGCTGGCGCTGCACACCTACACGACCCCGCCGGAACAGCTTGTGCGGCAGGTGGCCGTGTTCCGCCAGTTGCCCGGCGCCGCCACCCTGCCGCTGGACGTGACCGAGTTCGGCGAACCCGACGCCGCCCGCGCGCCCGGCCTGCTCCTGCGCGATTACTGCCAGATGGCGCTGTCGGGGGTGGAACGGGCCGTGTGGTATCCGCTGAACCCGCGCGGCGACGGGCTTGCGCCCCTGATCGACGCCACGGGCAAGGCCACAGCCGTGGGCCGTGCCTACCGGCAGATCGCCGCCACGATGGAAGGCGCGCCCGTGGCCGATGCCGCCCCCGACCCGTTCACCTATGCCTGCCTCTTCGGCGGGCGCACGCTGGTGATCTGGGGTGCGCCCCGCGCCGTCACGCTGCGCCGCGCCGACCTCAGCGCCACCGACCCCACCGGCGCGCCCCTGACGGGGCCGCTCATGCTGTCGGAAACCGATCCGCTGGTGATCCGGGGCGACGCGCCGCTGGCGCCGGGGCGCGATCTGTCGCTGGCACCGCAGACCGTCATCGCCGACAGCTATGACCAGTTCGCCTATCCTGGCGTGCCGGGCCAGCCCGCCGACCCCTTCGCCCGGCTGGCCCGGATCGGCGGCCGGATCCTGCCGCTGGAAACCCACGGCGGGCAGGACCGGCAGGGCGCACCCTGGACACCCTATCTGGGCGTCCCGGGGACCACATTCGCCCGGCTGACGGCCGACATCCTGCTGCCTGGCGCCCATGCGGGCGGCCCCGTGGTGATCCTGCACCGCTTCACCGCGCCCGATGCCATGACCGTGACGGCCGAGGCCCAGCTTGCCCCCGGCCCGCGCAGCACGGATGGCATCCGCTATGACCTGACGCTGAACGGAAAGCCGGTGGATGGCGCGGTCATCACCGCCGGGGCCCACCGCACGACCGCGCCCCTGCACCTCGCGGCGGGGGATGTGCTGGAGTTCGCCGTGGGCCCCAACGGCACCCCAACGGGCGATGCCACGGCCTACCGCTTCACGCTGCGCAGGGCGGATTGAACCGCGGCCAGCACCGCGGCCTCGGTCTCGGCCAGCACCCGCGCCCGCAGCGCCGGGTCGGGCCGCGCGGCCAGCGCCGCGTCCAGCCGCTGCACCACCGCCGCGGCGGTCGTCGCCGCCTCGCCCGCGAAGAAGGCCGCAGCCCCGACCGAGGCGAAGAAGCTTTCCACCTTGCGGTCCCAGCCAAGGCCCACCACCGGCAGCCCGTAGGACCAGGCCACGATGCAGGCGTGCAGCCGGTGCGCCACCACCGCCCGCATCCCGCCGATGGCCAGCGCCAGATCGCGCGGCGTCTCGGGTGGCGGGGTCAGCGACACGGTTCCGGCCAGCACCATCGCCGCCACCGCCGGGTCGCCGATCACCGCATCCAGCGCGGCCCGGTCCTCGGCCGCGCCGTTGCAGAAAAGCGTCACCCGGTGCCCCGCCGCCACCACGGCCTGCGCAAGGTCGCGGAAGAAGGCGACGCCCGCGGCCCCGGCCCCGGCGACCGCGGCATCGGCGTGATAGCGCAGGATCGCGGGATCGGTGACGCAGATCCCCACCCGGCCCGTGGGCGGAACCGGCCCGTAGCAGGCCGCCGCCAGCAGCCCGGGGTCGCGCGTCAGCGCCGGCGCGGGCCCCTGCCCCCCGGTCTCGGCCAGCCAGGCGCGGCACGAGCCCTCGTCGCGCAGCCCCACCTGCCGCAGGTCGGCCCCGAACACGGTGGAGAACAGCGCCCGCCCCTCGGCCGACCAGCCACCCTGCACCCCGACCGCATGCAGCACCAGCGGCACCCGCGCGGCCTTCACCACCTTCACCGCCCGCGCGACCTTCAGCGGAAAGTTCAGATCGGCATCGGCCAGGATCTGCCCGCCGCCCAGAATCGCCAGATTGGCCCCCTTCACCACCCGCGCCCAACCGGGTTCGGCCCGGTCGAGCATACGGCCGATCCGCGCCCTGACCAGCGCGCGCCGCAGGGCCGGGGGCAGCCAGCCCAGCACCCGCAGGGCCAGCGCCCGGTTCCTGACCAGCACCTGCCCGAAGGCGCCGCGGCCCGACAGGTCCAGCATCTCGACCCGGGCGCCGGGCACGGTCTTGCGAATCGCGTGGGCCAGGCAGTCGGCGATGATCCCATCGCCCACATTCGGGCTGAACCGCAGGCCGAACTGCACCACCTTCATCGCACTTCCCCTTTGCCTTCGCGCGGCATAGCACGGGCAGGCGCGGCGATCATGCAGCTTTGCCGCACCAATCGCCCGGATCGGTGCCATGGTCAGGACAATGCCGCGGCATGTCACAATTTCACCCGCTTTGCCCGCTAGCCCGCCAAGGTCCGTAACCAGACCCACACCCCGATGTTCGACCGTCTCGTGATCCTCAACGATGCCAGCACCGCGCGTGGCGGGGCCACCGGGCTGGCGCTGCTGTCGGCGCGTCTGCTGCGCGCGCGGGGCGTGCCGGTGACGCTGTTCTGCGGCGATGCGGGCGACAACCCCGCCCTGGCCGCGGCGGGGATCGAGGTGGTGGCGGCAGGTGGGGCGCGGCTGCTCGACCAGCCCCGCGGCCGGGCGCTGACCGCAGGCCTGTGGAACCGCGCCGCGCGCGACCGGCTGGCCGCCTGGATCGCCGGGACGGATACGCCCGGCACCGTCTACCACCTGCATGGCTGGGCCCAGATCCTGTCGCCCTCGGTCTTCGACGCCCTGCAGCCGGTGGCGCGGCGCACCGTGGTGCATGCGCATGATTTCTTCCTGGCCTGCCCGAACGGCGTCTTTACCGACTACCGCACCGCCACCCCGTGCCGGCGGGTGCCCCTTGGGCTCGACTGCCTGACGACCAATTGCGACAAGCGCAGCTATGCCCACAAGCTGTGGCGCGCGGCGCGCGGGGCGACGCTGGCCCGCGCCTTCGACCAGCGCCTGCCCTGGGCGGCCATCGCCATCATCCACCCCGACATGGCGCCGATCCTTGGCCTTGCGGGGCTTGATCGGGCACGGATGGTGACGCTGCGCAACCCGGTGACCGCGTACAGCGCCACGCGGGTGCGGGCCGAGGCAAACCGCAGCCTGTTCTACATCGGGCGGGTCGAAGAGGATAAGGGTGTCCCGGCCCTGATCGCCGCAGCCCGCGCGGCGGGCATGCCGCTGACCGTGGTCGGCGAGGGCAGCCTGCGCGAAAGCCTGGCCCGCGCCCACCCCGAGGTGACGTTTACCGGCTGGAAGGACCGCGCCGACATCGGCGCGCTGGTGCAGGGCGCGCGCGGGGTGGCGATGGCCTCGCGCCACGGCGAACCCTTCGGGCTGGTGGTGGCCGAGGCGCTGCAAAGCGGGCTGCCGGTGATCCTGCCCGACTCGTCGCTCTTGTCGCGCGAGGTGGTGGAGCGCGGGCTTGGCTTCACCTGCGACATGCGGCACCCCGAGACGCTGACCGCCGCCATTGCCCGCCTGCGCGACCTGCCCGACACCGAGGTGGCCGCCATGAGCCGCCGCGGTGTGGACCCGGCCAATGCGCTGGCCACCACGCCCGACGACTGGGCCGAGGCGCTTCTGGCGCTCTACGCCCGCGCCGCGCCTTAGCCCGCCTCGCCTTCCATCCGCAGCCCGCCGCCGGGGCCCGCGACCCAGAAGCGGTTGCCAAGCCGCCCGAAGACCGCAGCCGTGGGCAGGCACAGCGGGGCCACGGCGCGAAAGCGGAAGGTCTTCAGCGGCTGCGGCGCCATCAGCATCATCAGCTGCGCCAGCAGCGGCGCATGGACCACGAGGCCGGGATACCCTTCCACGTCGCGCGCATAGTCGGCGTCATAGTGGATGCGGTGGCCGTTCATCGTCAGCCCGGAATAGCGCATCAGGCCCACCGGATCGAAGGCGCGGCTGCGGGTCTCGTCTGCCACCTCGGGCGCAGGCGGCGGCGCGAGGTGCGGCGCATCGGGGCGGGCCTCTTCGCGGTAGACCAGATCCTGCCACTCGGTCACGCACAGCGCGCCGTTCTGCCGGATCTCGTGGCGCAGGGTCACGAAGCCCAGCGGGCCGCTGCGGCCCTGCTTGCGCAGGGCACTGTCGCGCACCGTCCTGCGTTCGGCCGGTTGCCCGGAAAAGAGCGGCCGGTGAAACTCCAGCCGACCGCCGGCCCACATTCGCCGCGGCAGACCGAAATCGGGGATCAGCCCGCCCACCCGCGGGTGGCCATCGCGGCCAAGATCGCCGTCCGGCCTCACCTCCCAGAAATAGACGCGGTGAAAGAAGGGGGGCAGCGGCTGGGCGGGGGCCCAGGGGTGGCCCAGTACCGCCGCCAGCGCCAGGGCACGCGCCGGGTCCATCGCGTCGGCCTGAACCTCTGCCCTCAGCCCCGCCGCGTCCGCCGTCATCCGCCTGCCGCCTTGCGCAGATCGGCCATCAGTTCGGCCAGCGCCTTTTCCTTGGCCGGGTTCACCAGCCGCCCATCGGCATCGAAAGCCTTGCCCGCGTCGGGCAGCAGAACCTCGGGGCCTTGCAGAAGATGCGGGCGAAAGGCCACCATCATCAGCCGCAGCGCATATTGCGCCCGGTCGCCGCCGCCCGGCCCGTCGGCGGCCGAGATGATCGCCAGCGGCTTGTCGCGGAACGGGCGCCCCTTGGTCCGGCTGACCCAGTCGAGCGCGTTCTTCAGCACGCCGGGCGGTGCGCGGTTGTATTCGGGCGTCGCGATCACCACCGCATCCGCCGCGGCAATCTGGTCGGCCAGATGCTGCACCTCGGGCGGGATGCCCTGGCTGGCCTCAAGGTCGCCGTCATACCAGGGCAGGCGCAGGTCGGCCTCGGCATAGGCAGCCGGGCCGAACAGCCGCCGCGCCTCGGCCAGAAGCCTGCGATTGAGCGAACCGGCGCGCAGCGCACCGGGAATGCCGAACAGGGTCAGGGTCATGCGATCCTCCATCCGGCGCCACGATAGGGGGCCTGCCGCGGGGCGCAAGCCCTTGCCCCCCGGCACCGCTTGGGCCACGGTGGCGCCCGGACGGACGGAGGGCAGGATGCGGCGGCACGGCGGAAAGATCCTTGCAGATCAACTGGCGCTTCAGGGCGTGCGGCGGGTGTTCTCGGTTCCCGGCGAAAGTTTCCTGGCCGCGCTCGACGGGCTTTACGAGTCCGGGATCCAGAACATCGTCTGCCGCCAGGAAGGCGGCGCGGCCATGATGGCCGAGGCACATGGCAAGATGACCGGGCAGCCGGGCGTGCTGTTCGTTACCCGCGGACCGGGGGTGACGAACGCGTCATCGGGCATCCATGTCGCACGGCAGGATTCGACCCCGATGGTCGTCTTCGTGGGCCAGATCGCCCGCAGCCACCGCGACCGCGAGGCGTTTCAGGAGGTGAACTACCGCAGCGTCTTTGGGACGCTGGCGAAATGGGTGGCCGAGGTCGACCAGACCGACCGCCTGCCCGAATACATCAGCCGCGCCTTCCATCTTGCCTGCTCGGGCCGCCCCGGCCCGGTGGTGCTGGCCCTGCCCGAAGACATGCTGAGCGCCGAGGCCGAGGTGCCCGACATCGCGCCGCCCGCGCCGCGCCCCCCCGCCGTGTCGCCCGCGCAGGTGGCCGCCGTGACGGCCGCGCTGGAGGGTGCCGAACGCCCGCTGGTGGTGGTGGGCGGATCGCAGTGGTCGCAGCAGGCGGCGGCCGATCTTGCGCGCTTTGCCGAAGGCACGGGCCTGCCCGTCGCCGTCACCTTCCGCAGGCAGGACCGGATGGACAACACCCACCCCGGTTATGTGGGCGATCTGGGCGTGGGGATGAACCCGAAGCTGGGCGCGCGGCTGAAGGCGGCGGATTGCCTTCTGGTGCTGGGCTCGCGCCTGGGCGACATTCCGACGGGGGGGTACGAGATCCTCGATCCCGCCGGGCCGCTGCCGAAGATCATCCACATCCACCCCGACCCGGACGAGCTGGGCAGCGTGTTCCGCCCCGATCTGGCGGTGGCGGTGTCGGCGCCGCAGATGGTGGCCGAACTGGCCCGCCTGAACCGCCCCGCGAACCCGGTCTGGGCGGCCTGGACGGCCGCGGGTCGAGCCGACTACGAGGGATGGCAGCGCCCGCAGGAAACCCCCGGCGCGGTGAAGATGGAACAGGTTGTGGGCTGGCTGGCCGCACATCTGCCCGATGACGCGATGCTGACCAACGGCGCGGGAAATTTCGCGGCCTTCCTGCACCGCTACTACCGCTTCCGCCGCTACGGCACCCAGCTTGCGCCCACCTCGGGCAGCATGGGCTACGGCCTGCCTGCCGCGGTGGCGGCAAAGCTGGAACACCCGGGCCGCACCGTCGTCTGCCTTGCGGGCGACGGCGACATCCAGATGACGCTGAACGAGATGTCGACCGCGCAGCAATACGGCGCGGCGGTCATCGTGATCGTGGCGAACAACGGGCGCTACGGCACGATCCGCATGCATCAGGAACGCCACTACCCCGGCCGGGTCTCGGGGACGGACCTCTTCAACCCCGATTTCGCCGCGCTGGCGCGCGCCTATGGCGGCCACGGCGAGGTGGTGACGGACGGCGCTGCCTTCCCCGCAGCCTTCGCCCGGGCGCAGGCTGCCGGAACGCTGGCGGTGATCGAACTCACGCTCGACCCCGAGATGCTGTCGACCGGCATGAGCGTCAGCCAGGCCCGCGCCGCGGGCGAGAAGGCGAAGGGCTAGCCGCGCGGGCGGCGGCGGGCCAGCACCGGCCCGTCGCCCGCAGCCAGGATGCGGGCGCAAGCGGCGGCGTAATCCTCGCGCGTGACCGCCATCGCCGCACCGTTGGCATGCAGGATCGTGGCCGCATCGGTCATAATGGCCACATGGCCCTTCCAGAACACCAGATCGCCGCGCTGGCCGGGCTCGTTGTCGCTCAGCGCCCGCCCGACCCGCGCGCGTTGCAGGTCGGAATCGCCCGGGCAGGGGATGCCGCAGGCAAGGCAGGCCGCCTGCGCCAGCCCCGAACAGTCGATGCCTGCGCGCGAATTTCCGCCCCAGAGGTAGGGCGTGCCAAGAAACAGCTCGGCCACCGCCACGGGGTCGCGCTCGGCCGTGCCTTCGGGCGCCAGATGCATCGCGGGAACAAAGAGCCCCGTGTCGGTTTCGGCCCAGCGGTCGGTCAGCCTGACCACCGTCAGCCGCGCCCCGAAGGACAGCGCGGCCACCTCGCGCAGCTTCAGGTTGGCCGCCGGGTAAAGATGCGTGGCCGCAACGGCCACCCGATGCGTGGGCAGGGCATCGGCGGTCAGCGCCTGATCCGCCACATAGCCCACATAGCCGTCGGCCCGCGCCTGCACGAAGGCCCAGCCCCCGCGGCGTTCAAGCACCGTCACCCGCGCGCCCATCAGAAGCTGGCGATCCCGCGCGCCCTCGGGCGCCGCGCAAAGGTCGGTCAGCGGCACGGCCACGCGCGCCGCCACTCCCTCGACGAAAGCCGCAGCCTCGACCTGCCCGCGCAGCGAGACATGCGCCACCCGGCCGTTCGCGGGCGTCTCGCGCCGGTCCATCACAGGCCCAGCATCTGCGGCAGCGCCTGCAAGAGCGCCCGCGCGCCCTGCCCCACGCCCCCCTTGGGCCGCCCCGGCGCATCGCTGGGCGAGAAGGCGAAGATGTCGAAATGCATGTAGGGCGCCGCCACGAAGCGGCGCAGGAACAGCGCCGCGGTGACCGAGCCCGCGAACCCGCCCGACGGCGCGTTGTCCAGATCGGCGATGCCGGGTTCGATCAGCGCCTCGTAGGGCTCCCAGAAGGGCATCCGCCAGACCGGGTCGCGCACCTGCGCCGCCGCCTGCGCCAGTGCGGCGGCATGGGCCTCGCTGTCGGTGTAGAAGGGCGCCAGATCCGGCCCCACCGCCACCCGCGCCGCGCCGGTCAGCGTGGCCATAGAGATCACGAGGTCGGGCGTCTCTTCGTCCGCCAGCGCCAGCGCATCGGCCAGCACCAGCCGCCCTTCGGCATCGGTGTTGTTGATCTCGACCGTCAGGCCCTTGCGGCTGGTCAGGATGTCGCGCGGGCGCATGGCGTTGCCGCTGATCGCATTTTCGACCGCAGGAACCAGCACCCGCAGGCGCACCGGCAGGCCAAGCGCCATGACCATCTGCGCCAGCCCCATCACCGTGGCGGCCCCGCCCATGTCCTTCTTCATCTGCAACATGCCCGAGGACGGCTTGATATCGAGCCCGCCCGTGTCGAAACACACGCCCTTGCCCACCAGCGTCAGCCGCGGCCCGGTCTCGCCCCAGCGCATGTCCAGCAGCCGCGGCGCGCGGGTCGAGGCGCGGCCGACCGCATGGATCATCGGGAAATTCGCGGCCAGCAGGTCGTCGCCCACCGTCGCCTGCACCTGCGCACCGAACCGCGCGGCCAGCGCCTCGAACGCCTGCTGCAACTCGGCCGGGCCCATGTCTGACGCCGGGGTGTTCACCAGATCGCGCGTCAGCGTCTCGCCCGCCACGATCGCCTGCAACCGCGCCACGTCCACCCCCGCAGGGGGCACCAGCGCCGCCGGCGCGGTGCGGCCCGCGCGATAGCGGTCGAAGCGGTATTGCGCCAGAAGCCAGCCCAGCGCCGCCTCTTCGGCCGCCTCGGGGTCCAGCGGTGTCGCGATGCGCCAAGGCCCGGCGGGAAGCGTGGTGGCGGCCTTGGACACCTGGAACCGCGTGCGCGCCCGCGCCCTTGCATCGCCAAGCCCCAGCACCGCACCGGCCAGCGCCCCTGCGGCTCCGGGAATCAGCGCAAGCTCGCCCGCCCCGGCGGCAAAGCCGGTGGCAGCCAGCCAGGCGGCGGTGTCAGCGGGCAGACTGGCGCGCCAGGGGTCCAGCGCCTCTTTCGTCACAAGGTGCAGCGGAAGGGCATCGGGCGTATCGGCAGGGGCAAGGGGCATCATGGCATCCGGGGTTCATGCATCGCGCCGGAGCCTAGCCCGTTGCCGCCCGGCTGCAACCCCCGGCCGCGCCCAGGGCCACGGGGCCGGGCGATTTTCGCATCCGGTCACCGCGTCCCCGCAGCACCGTGCCGAGCCGCGATCCCGAGGCTCAGACCGCGCGCTGGCCCCAGCTTCCGGCAAGCCCACGCTCGGCCAGCCGCAGAAGCCGCGCCCAGGTCGCCGCCAGCGCGGTGGAATCGCCCCGCGTCACACAATCGGCCACCGCCTGCGCGGCCTGCGCAAGCCCCGTCATGCCCACATGCTCGGCCAGCCGCCGAAGGCTGCGCAGGCCGCGGGCAAAGGCCGCATAGGCCGCTTCCGCCGAATAGGCGACCAGCGACGACATCAGCAGCGCCATTTCACCCTTCGCGCGCTGCACCAGGCTTTCCGCCCCGGCCGCCCCGAATTCCGCCGCAAGCGCGGCCATCCGCCCGGGATCGAGGCATACCTCTTCCACCGGGCAGAGCATCGTCACCCTGCACACCATCACCACTCCCACAGTCGCAACACCCGGCGCC
>JAJZVD010000064.1 GCA_021845805.1 Pseudomonadota bacterium
CCGGATGCCGCCGCGGCGCTCGAGGCGCATCTTGCCCGCGCGCTCGATGACGGGGTGATTGCCGATGCGCTGATCGCCCGGTCGCATGCGGATGCGCGTCGGTTCTGGGCGGTGCGCGAGGGGCACGGGCTGGACGCGGCGCTGCCGGGGCTCATGAACCTCGATGTCAGCCTGCCCGTCGAGCGGATCGGCGCCCTTGCCGAGGCGGCGCGCGCAGCGGTGCTGGCGGCGGAACCCGCGGCGCAGGTGATGGTCTTCGGCCATCTGGGCGATGGCAACATCCACATTGCGCTGGCCCTGCCCGACCCCGACCCCGCCCGCGAGCACGCCGCCGAGGCGCGGATCTACGACACGCTGCGCGGCTTTGGCGGCTCGGTCTCGGCCGAACACGGGATCGGCACGCTGAAGCGCGACTGGCTGCCCTATTCGCGCAGCCCTGCCGAACTGGCGGCGATGCGGGCGATCAAGGCCGCGCTGGATCCGCTGGGGCTGATGAACCCGGGCAAGGTGCTGTAAGCCCCGCGTGCTCGACGGGCCGCGGCAGGCGCCGGTGGCGTGGAATTCCGCTTCGGTCTGCGGGCGCGATGCTGATATGGTTCGCCTTGCGCGCCCGGTCCGGCGCCGCGCCCCGGGGTGATCCATCTGACCCCGCGGTGCGTAAAGGTAAACTGTAAGCACACCACAAGCGGAATCCCGATGTCCTTCGATGCCCCTCCTGCCCGACACCAGCGGATCGCGATCATCGGGGGGGGCATATCGGGGCTGGCGGCGGCGCTGCTGCTGGCGCCGCGCCATCGGGTGACCCTGTTCGAGGCCGAACCGCGCCTGGGCGGCCATGCGCGCACCGTTCTGGCGGGCCTGCGGGGCGAACAGCCGGTGGATACCGGCTTCATCGTCTTCAACTATGCCAACTATCCGCACCTGACGCGGCTGTTCGCCGATCTCGACGTGCCGGTCGAACGGTCGAACATGAGCTTCGGCGCCAGCCTTGACGGCGGGCGGGTGGAATATGCGCTGCGCAGCTTCGATGCCCTCTTCGGGCAGCGCCGCAACCTGGCCTCTCCGGGGTTCCTGGCCATGGTGCGCGACATCCTGCGGTTCAACGCGCGGGCCGAAGCGGCGGCGGAACAGGGCGACCCGACGGTGGACGAGCTGATCGCGGGGCTAGGGTTGGGCGAGCGGTTCCGCAACCACTACCTGCTGCCGATCTGCGGGGCGATCTGGTCCTCGCCTGCCGAAGAGGTGGGCGCCTTCCCCGCGCGAAGCCTGCTGCGCTTCATGCGCAATCACGCGCTTCTGGCGCCGCGCGCCCAGCACCAGTGGTGGACGGTGAGGGGCGGCAGCGTCGAATATGTGCGCAGGCTGGCAAGCCGGCTGGGCCTGCTCGGGGTCGACCTGCGCCCGGGCTGCCCGGTGCAGGCCGTCAGCCGCGGCCCCGCCGGGGTAACGGTGCGCCCGCACGGCGGCCTGGCCGAGACCTTCGACGAGGTCGTGCTGGCCTGTCATGCGGATCAGGCGCTGGCGCTCCTGTCGGATGCGACGCCCGAGGAACGCGGCGCGCTGGGCGCCGTGGCCTACCGCCCGAACAGGGTGGTGCTGCACCGCGACGCGGGCCAGATGCCGCAGCGGCGGCGCTGCTGGTCGGCCTGGGTCTACCGGTCGGAAAGCGCCAGCGACACGGTGGGGGTGACCTACTGGATGAACCGGTTGCAGAACATCCCCGAAACCGACCCGCTTTTCGTCACGCTGAACCCCGGCCGCGCCATCCCCGACGAGACGGTCTATGACGAGGTGAGCTTCGATCACCCCGTCTTCGACCGCGCGGCGCTGGCGGCACAGGACCGCATCGAGCGGGCCAACGGCACCAACCGGACCTGGTTCGCCGGCGCCTGGCTGCGCTGGGGCTTCCACGAGGACGGGTTTGCCAGCGCGATGCGCATCGTGCGGCGGATGGAACGGATGGAGCGGGTGGCCGCATGAGCGCCACGGCCGAAATCCTGCGGGGCGGCGAGACGACCCACGCCCGGCGCGGGGCGGTGGCCCATGCCTTTCGCCACCGGGTGGATTATGTGCTGATCGACCCCGCGGCGACCGATTTCCCCGTGCTCTTTTCCCGCAACCGCTGGAACCTTGCCTCGGTGGCCGACCGCTGCCACGGGGGGCCCCGCGGCGCCGGGCGGGGTGCCGACTGGGCGCGCGAGGTGCTGGCCGACGCGGGGGCGCCCGCCGGGCTCTCGCTGCGCCTGCTGACCCAGCCGCGGTTTCTGGGCTACTGGTTCAACCCGGTCAGCTTCTGGCTGGCCTTCGATGGCGACGCGCTGATCGCGGTGATCGCCGAGGTCAGCAACACCTTCGGCCAGCGCCACAGCTATCTTTGCGCGCGCCCGGGTTTCGCCCCGATCCGCCCGCAGGACCGCATCGCCGCGCAGAAGGTGTTCCACGTCTCGCCCTTCCAGGACCGGGCGGGCGGCTACAGCTTTGCCTTCGACATCACCCCCGACCGGATCGCCATCCGCATCCTTCTGACCGATGACGCCGAAGGCGTGGTGGCCACCCTGACCGGCCGCCGCGCGCCGATGACCAATGGCGCGCTTGTCTCTGCCGCGCTGCGCCGGCCGTTCGGGCCGCTGCGCACCGTGGCGCTGATCTACTGGCACGCCCTTCGGCTGAAGCTGAAGGGGGCGGCCTACCGTCCCTGCCCTGCCCCGCCCGACCACGAGGTATCCCGATGACCGCCCTTGTCACCCGCAGCCTGCAGCGCCGCTTTCTGGACGCCTGCGCGCGCCTGAACGACGGCCGCCTGCGCCTGACCACGCCCGAGGGCACCCGCCACGACTTCGGCAGCGACGGCCCCGAGGCCGACCTGCACCTGCGCGACTGGTCGGTGGCCGCCGCCGTGGCCGCCCGCGGCGACATCGGGTTTGGCGAGGCCTATGTGGCGGGCCTGTGGGAAACATCTTCGGTCGAGCGGGTGGCGGCGGTGGCGCTGCGCAACCTCGACCGCTTCGGCGCGACTGCCGCCCCGGGGCCGCTGCGCCAGATGGGCTTGCGGCTGGTCGATACCGTGCTGCGCGCCAATTCCCGCCGCGGCGCGGCCCGCAACATCCGGGCGCATTACGACGTGGGCAACGAATTCTACCAGCTCTGGCTGGACCCCAGCATGACCTATTCCTCGGCGCTCTTCGCGCCGGGCGACGATCTTGAACGCGCGCAGGGGCGCAAGTATGACCGCATCCTGGACCGGATCGGCGGGGCGGAACAGGTGCTCGAGATCGGCTGCGGCTGGGGCGGGTTCGCCGAACGCGCGGCCGAGGATGGCCGGGCGGTGACGGGCATCACCATCTCGCCAAGCCAGAAGGGCTATGCCGACGCGCGGCTGGACGGGCGGGCCGAGATCCGGCTGCAGGACTACCGCGACACCCGCGGCCGGTTCGATGCCATCGTCTCGATCGAGATGGTCGAGGCGGTGGGCGAACGCTACTGGCCGGCCTATTTCGCCACCCTGCGCGACCGGCTGGTGCCGGAGGGGCGCGCGGTCGTGCAGGCGATCACCGTGCCCGATGACGCCTTTGCCGCCTATCGTCGCCGGTCGGACTACATCCGCCACCACACCTTCCCCGGGGGCATGCTGCTGTCGCGCGCGACCATCGCCGACCAGGCCCGCCGGGCGGGGCTGGTCCTGCACGACAGTTTCGGCTTCGGCAGCCATTACGCCGAAACCTGCCGTCTCTGGGGCCAGCGTCTGGAAGAGGCCGCGCCCCGCATCGCCGCCCTGGGGCATGGCGAGGGGTTCCTGCGCAACTGGCGTTACTACCTGGGCATCTGCGCCGCGGCCTTTGCCACCGGCCGCTGCGACGTGCTTCAGGTCGAACTGCGACATGCGGCCTGAGCCGCGGAAGGAAAGCCGATGACCATCGTCCTGATCCTCTGCCTTGTCGTGCTGGCCGCGCTGGCCTGGCGCGCGCGTCGCCTGAGCTTCGCGGCGCAGGCGCCGGAAAGCTATGCCGGCACCGGACCGCAGTTCGACCCCCATCGCGTGCTGAACGGACGGATCGAATCCGAAGGCGTGATCTTCGGCCCCACCGGGCGCGCCATCTCGCGCTTCGTAGCCCGGATGGAGGGACGCTGGGCGGGCTCGACCGGCACGCTGACCGAACACTTCCAGTATGACTCGGGGCGCGAGCAGCGGCGCGAGTGGCGGCTGACGCTGCACAATGACGGGCGCATCACCGGCGAGGCCGATGACGTGGTGGGCGAGGCGCAGGGCGTGCTCAGCGGGGCCACACTGCGGCTGACCTACCGGCTGCGGCTGCCCGCCGATGCGGGCGGGCATGTGCTGGACGTGGTGGATTGGCTTTACCTGATGCCGAACGGGATGCTGATGAACCGATCGCAGATGCGCCGCTTCGGGGTGACGCTGGTCGAACTTGTGGCCACGATGCGCCCGACCGAGGCCGCCCATGGCTGAGGGATTGTCCGCGGGCGGGCGCTGGTGGATCGTGGGCGCCAGCGAAGGCTTGGGCCGGGCGCTGGCCACCGCGATGGCCGCCGAGGGGCGCGAACTTGTGCTGTCGGCCCGCAACGCCGACCGGCTGGCCGACCTGGCCGCCACCCTGCCGCGCGCCACCGCGCTGCCGATGGACGTCAGCGATGACACCGCGGTCAGCGCCGCCGGGATGCAGGTGGGCGCGGTGGACGGGCTGATCTACAGCGTGGGCCTTTACGAGCCGATGGCCGCCACCGCCTGGAACGGCCCTGCCGCGCTGGCCATGGCCGAGGCGAATTTCATGGGCGCGCTGCGCGTGCTGGGCGCGGCGCTGCCCGCCATGATCGCCCGCGGCCAGGGGCGGGTCGTGCTGATCGGTTCGCTGGCCGGGTTCCGCGGGCTGCCCGGCGCCATCGGCTATGGCGCCAGCAAGGCCGCGCTGATGCATCTGGCCGAAAACCTGCGCGCCGACCTGCGCGGCACCGGCGTCAGCGTGCAGATCATCAACCCCGGCTTCATCGACACCCGGCTGACGCGCAAGAACGACTTCCGCATGCCGTTCCTGATGTCGCCAGAGGCGGCGGCCGCCGCGGTGATGCGCGCGATGCGGGGGGGCCGGTTCTCGACCAGCTTCCCCGTGCCCTTCGCCTGGCTTTTCCAGGCCGGCCGCTACCTGCCGCTGGGGCTGTTCCAGCGGCTGTTCTAGACCTCCACCGCCACCGACCCCATCGGGTGCGCACAGCAGGCCAGGATGTAGCCGGCGGCGATGTCGTCATCGCTGATGCCGCCGTTGTGGACCATGTGAACCTCGCCCGCGGTCTTCCTCACCCGGCAGGTGCCGCACAGCCCGAAGGTACAGCCCGAGGGGATGTTGAGCCCCGCGCGCCGTGCCACCGCCAGCACCGTATCGGTTTCGGCGCAAGCCGCCGTGACCCCGCTGGCGGTAAAGGCGATTTCGGCCTGCGCGCCCGCCGCGGGGGTGACATCGGCGAGCACCGGCGCCTCGGCCTCGGTTGCCACCGGCGCGCCGAAGCTTTCCTGGTGATAGCGCGCCATGTCGAAGCCCAGCGAGATCAGCATCTCGCGCACGCCCTGCATGAAGGGTTCTGGCCCGCAGCAGAACACCTCGCGGTCCAGATAGTCGGGGGCCATCAGGCCCAGCATGATCTGGCTGAGCCGCCCGCGATAGCCCGGCCAGGCCCGGAACGGGTCGGGCGCTTCCACGGTGAAATGCAATTGCAGCCCCGGCACCCGGTTGGCGAACTGTTCCAGCCGCTCGCGGAAGATGATGTCGGAAGGGCGGCGGGCGGCGTGGACGAAGACGATGTCGGGCATCTCGCCGGAATCCCAGGCCCAGGTGGTCATCGACATCATCGGCGTGATGCCGGACCCTGCCGAGATGAACAGGTACTTGCGCGCCGTGTGGCGGTGAAAGCTGAAGATGCCCGCAGGCCCGAAGGCGCGCAGCCGCATCCCCGGCTTCAGGTGGTCGAGCATCCAGCGCGTGCCGACAGACCCCTTCTGCGCCTTCACCGTGACCGAGATCGACAGCGGCCGCGAGGGGGACGAGCTGATCGTATAGGTCCGCTGCACGTTGCCGCCCGGCACCGGCAGGTCAAGCGTGACGAACTGGCCCGGCTGATAGTCGAACCACGCGCCCGAGGGCGCGCGGAAGGTGAAGGTGGCGGTATCGGCGTTTTCCGGCACCACCATGGCGCATTCCAGCGGCTCGCTGTCGCGCCAGGGGTCGGCGGCCCAGTTGAGGCGGGGGGAGGTCATGGCCTGCCTACTCCGCCGCCAGCGCGGGACGCGGGGCCAGCCGGTCGGCCATGAGCCCGGCATACCAGTCGACGAACTGGATCACGCCTTCCTCCTGAAGGATGGAATAGGGCCCGGGTTCGTAGGCGGGCGACAGGATGCCCTTCTGGTTCTCCTCGACCACCCGGCGATCCTCGTCATTGGTGGCCAGCCACACCTCGGTCAGCGTCTTGAGGTCGTAATCCACCCCTTCCACCGCGTCCTTGTGAACCAGCCAGGTGGTTGTCACCTCGGTTTCCGTCGGGCTGACCGGCAGGATGCGGAAGGTGATCGCGTGGTCGGGCAGGAAATGGTTCCAGGTGTTGGGGTAGTGATACATCAGCAGGCTGCCCGCATCGTCGAACGGCATCCGCCCCATCCGCCGCGCCACCGCGGCACGGGTGCTCATGGTAAAGCTTTCGGCGTTGTTCAGCAGCGGGATGCGCGCCAGCCGCCACTGGAAGGCCGGGTGATGCACGAAACGCGAGGGCAGGTCCGCCGCCTCGCAGCGCGCCCAGTGATCCAGGATGGTTTCGTTCGCCCGGTCGGGGCCTGACATCGCCGTCATCTTCGGGTTGTCGGAATAGGTCCGGCAAAGCGAGGGGTGGCTGCCGCCGCAGTGGTAGCATTCGCGGTTGTTCTCGATCACCAGCTTCCAGTTGCCCTTCTCGACGATGGTCGAGGTGAAGGCCACCTTGGCGTCGGCCAGCCCCGAGGGCGCAAGATAGGCCCTTGCGGTCCGGGCCAGGTCGGCCACCGGCGGCGGCACCTGCGCCAGACAGATGTAGATCACGCCGCCAAGGTCGACGCAGTGCACCTTCTTCAGCCCGTATTGCGCGGCATCAAAGCCGTCCTGCATGTCGCGGGCAAAAAGCAGGCGGCCGTCCAGGTCGTAGGTCCACTGGTGGTAGGGGCAGACGAGTTTGGGCGAACTGCCCGTCTCTGTCGCGCAGAGCCGCTGGCCACGGTGGCGGCAGACGTTGTGGAAGGCGCGCACCATGCCGTCGGTGCCGCGCACCACGACCACCGGGTACGCCCCCACCTGCAAGGTGGCATGGCTGGTCGCCCTGGGCAGCGCGGCCGCGGGCAGCGCGAAAAGCCATTCGCGGTAGAACACATGGTCCAGGTCAAGCTGGAACACGCCGGGATCGCAGTAAAGCGCACGGTCCAGCGAATGGGCCGCACGCCGCGCCGCCAGCAGCGCCAGGGTTTCGGGGGCAGAGAGCATCACGCACCTCGCATCGCCCGCGCCATCCCGCGCGGGCCGGTTGGAAAATGCGGGCAACAGCCGGGATGCGGCCGACCGCGCAGGGCCGGACCCCATCGGCAGCCACCACCCGCGGCTCGACGTTCGGCAAAAGGCTGGTTTCCGGGCTGCGGAAGCGGGCCTTCGCCCCGGACACGGCGCCTTCCCAGGGTCTCCCCCAGTGGCGATGCCGCGCCTTGCCTTCCTGACCGTTGCGGGGGCAGCGCCGGCCTTTCACCGGCTTCCCAATTCTCCACCGTCTCCGGCGGCACCTTCTGCCCCATCATTGAAGCACGCCGCCCGACCCCCCGATGCGCCATTTGCGACCATGCCTGCGCGAAGAGAGACCGCGCCCCCGGTCGCGCCGCCGCCGTCTGCGGGCTGGACAAGCCCGCCCGCCTTCGCCCTAGATGGACCCACGGGGGGGGTGCACGCGCGTGCCGGGAATCGGATCGGATTGGGAACAGGTACGCGCGCTGATCGCCGGGGACCGGGCGGCCTTTGCGCAGCTGTTTCGCCAGCACAACGCGGCGATGGTGCGGGTGGCCACGGGCATCACCGGCAGCCGCGCGGTGGCCGAAGAGGTGACGCAGGATGCCTGGGTCGCGGTGCTCAAGCACATCGCGGGGTTCGAGGAACGCTCGTCGCTGGCGGGCTGGATCTTCACCATCCTGGTGAACCGCGCCCGCAGCCGCGCCCGGGTCGAGGGGCGCAGCGTCTCGTTCGACGCGGGCGGCGAGGACAACAGCCTGGCCGCCGCCTTCGACGGGCGCGGCCACTGGAAGGATACCCCCGCGCTCTGGGAAGAGATCACCCCCGACCGGATCGTGGCCGGGCGGCGGATGCTGGACGTTGTGACGGCGGCGATCGAGGCGTTGCCGCCCGGGCAGCGGGCGGTGATGGTGCTGCGCGGCCAGCAGGGGCTGGAGGCCGAGGAGGTCTGCGCCATCCTTGGCATCAACGAGGGGAACATGCGGGTGATGCTGCACCGGGCGCGGCTGGCGGTTCGGGCGGCGATCGACCGGCTGGAGCGATAGGCGGCCTTGCGCCGGGCTGGCGCAGGATTAGGTTTGACGGGCGTAACGGAAAAGGGCGCGGCGCGTCCTTCCAGAGGACGCAGAGGCAAGGACACGGCGAGATGCTGGGGCTGAACTGCAAGCAGGTCGTCGCGCGCAGCAGTGCGCTGATCGACGGCGAGCTTCCCTTCTGGGAGGCGCTGCAGTTGCGCCTGCACATGGCCGTCTGCAAGGGCTGCACCGCCTTCGTGCACCAGATGCGTGTGACCCGCAGCCTGACGCTGGCCGCAGGTCAGGGCAGCCCGGACGATGACGCGGCCCTGGCCG
This sequence comes from Pseudomonadota bacterium, assembly GCA_021845805.1. Lineage (GTDB taxonomy): Bacteria > Pseudomonadota > Alphaproteobacteria > Rhodobacterales > Rhodobacteraceae > Solirhodobacter. Next base: position 8,873 of record JAJZVD010000064.1, read on the forward strand.
CCGTGCTGGCACGGCTGGCGTCAGAGGGCCGCGACGCGGGCTGAAACATCGGCTCACGCATCCGTGTCGGCCCGCGGCGTAACGGCACCGCATCCCCCGCACTCCTGATCCATGACGGGCCATGACGGACCGTTGCGGCGGCGGCCCCGAAGACCGGGCGCGCGCCTCCCGCTTGCCCTTCAGGAGATGACCCATGTCCAACAGAACCCTGTCCGCGATGGTGGCCACCGCCTTTGCCGCCAGCCTCGCCGGCTTTTCGGCCCAGGCCGACACGATGGGCGCGTCGCAGGACGCGATGATGAAGAAGCAGGAGATGACCAAGCAGCAACTGGCCGGCGGCAAGTTCGAGAAGTGCTTCGGCGTGGCGCTGAGGGGGCAGAACGACTGTTTCGCGGGCGCGGGCACCACCTGCGCCGGCACCAGCACCACCGACTATCAGGGCAACGCGTTCAAGCTGGTGCCGGCGGGAAGCTGCACCACGATGATGACGCCGAAGGGCCACGGCTCGCTGACCGCGATGGCAGGCTGAGCCACCGGCGCGGGGTGCAGCGCCCCGCGCCGCCTTCCCCCGCCGCGGGCGCGGCGCCCGCGTGCCGCGCCCCTTCGCGCCCCGTTTGCCCACCGCAGGAGGCCCCCGATGCAGATCGCCCCCGCCGCCCCCGCCTTTGCCCCGCGGCCCCTGCCTGCGCGCGGCGGGGTCGGGCTGAAGGCCGAGCATTACCGCACCATTCTGGAAACCGGACCCGACATCGGCTTTTTCGAGGTCCATGCCGAGAATTACATGGGCGCGGGCGGCCCGCCGCACCGCGTGCTGACCGCGATCCGCGAACGCTATCCGCTGTCGCTGCACGGGGTCGGCCTGTCGATCGGCGCCGCCCGCGATCTGGACCGCGGCCACCTTGCGCGGCTGGCCGCGCTGATCGCGCGCTATCAGCCGGGGATGTTTTCCGAACACCTCGCCTGGTCGACGCATGATGCGGGTTTCCTGAACGACCTGCTGCCCCTGCCCTATACCGACGAGACGCTGGCGCGGGTCTGCACCCATATCGACCAGGTGCAGACCGTGATCGGGCGGCAGATGCTGCTGGAAAACCCCACGACCTACCTGGCCTTCGCCGAAAGCACCTGGCCCGAGGTCGCGTTCATCGCCGAAGTGGTGCGCCGCACCGGCTGCGGGCTGTTGCTGGACGTGAACAACGTCCATCTGTCCGCGGTGAACCTTGCGGGGGATGCCGCGGCCTATCTTGCGGCCTTTCCGCTGGCCCATGTGCGGGAAATCCATCTGGCGGGCCACGCGCCCGAAACCGACGAGGCGGACCGCCCGCTGCTGATCGACAGCCACGACCGGCCCGTCGATGCCGCGGTCTGGCAGCTTTACGCGGACACGGTGGCGCGGACGGGCCCGCTGCCCACGCTGATCGAGTGGGACAGCGATGTGCCCGGCTGGCCCGATCTGGCCGCCGAGGCCGCCCGCGCCGAGGCGGTGATGGCGGCCCATGCCGCCGGGGGCGCCGATGTCGTCGCACGCTGAGCGCCTTGCGGGCTTCGGCGCCGCGATCCTCGATGCCCGGCTGGCCGCGCCGCCGGGGCTTCTGGGGCCGGATGGCCAGCCCTCGGCCCGCCGTTTCGCGGTTTACCGCAACAATGTCGTCGTCGGCCTGACCGAGGCGTTGCAGGCCGCCTATCCGGTGGTGCACCGGCTGGTGGGCGAGGCGTTCTTCCGGGCCGTGGCGGGGCATTACGTCCGGCTGGAGCCGCCCGCCTCGCCGATCCTTCTGGACTATGGCGCGGGGTTCCCGGCGTTTCTGGAGGTCTTTCCGCCGGCCCAGGCGCTGGCCTACCTGCCCGATGTGGCGCGGCTGGAACGCGCCTGGGTCGAGGCCTATCACGCGGCCGAACCGGGCCCCGCGCCGGGCTGGGCGGGCCTGCCTGCCGACGGGCTGGCCGGGCTGCGGCTGGCGCTGCACCCGTCGGTGCGGGTGCTGGCCTCGGATCATCCCGTGTTGCGGATCTGGCAGATGAACCTGCCCGGCGCCGAGCCCGGCCCCCTGCCGCCCGACGCAGGCCCCGACGAGGTGATGCTTGCCCGCCCCGAGGCCGAGGTCGAGGTCTTTCGCCTGCCGGTTGGCGGGGCCGCCTTTGTCGCGGCGCTTCAGGCGGGCAAGACCGTCAGCGCGGCGGCCCTTGCGGGCTTCGACCGGACGCCCCGCTTTGCCCTGCAAGAGATGCTGAGCGGGCTGATGGCCAGCCGCGCCTGCCTTGGCCCGCTGCCCGCCCAGCCCCCCCATCCCCGAGGAGACCCCCGATGTTCGCCACTGAGCCCCCCGCCTTTCGCCTTGTCCGCGCCACGCTGGCCGGGCTTTCCCTGACGGCGGCCACGCTGGCCCCGCCGGTCCTGCGTGTGGCGCTGGCGCTGCCGTTCCTGCGCTCGGGTCTGACGCGGTGGGACGGGTTCCTGCATCTCTCGCCTGCGACGCTCTACCTGTTCAGCGACGAATTCCGGCTGCACCTCCTGGGCGGGCAGTACCCGATCCCGGCGCCGGATCTGGCGGCGCATCTGACCGCGATGGCCGAAATCGGCCTGCCGATCCTGCTGATCGCGGGGCTTGCCACGCGGTTTGCCGCGCTGGGTCTGCTGGCGATGACGGCGGTCATCCAGCTGGTGGTGCCGGATGGCTGGGTGAACTTCCACCTTTACTGGGCGGCGCTGGCGCTGGCGATCCTCGCGCAGGGGCCGGGCGCGCTGTCGCTGGACCGTCTGCTGGCGCAAAGGTGGCGGCGTCAGTGAATGCGCGACTTGGCCGCCAGATCGCCGCCGCGCCAGAGATACAGCGCCAGCAGCGGCTCGGCCCCGGTCTGCATCGCATGGGGCACCCAGGGGTCGTGCGGGATCGGCGTGCCGGGGGCCACGGGGGCAAACGGGGCGTCGCCCTTCTGCCAGAGCGCGGTCCCGGCCAGCGGCAGGTAAAGCTCGGCCGCCTGGTGCGAATGGGCGGGATAGGTGACGCCGGGGCCCAGCATCAGCACCCCCGCCGCGACCCGGTCTGACGGGATCGGGCCGCGCAGGCCCACAAGCTCCGTCCAGCCGTAGCGGTCAAGGAAGGCCGCGCCGAAATCCCCCGCGCCATAGGTCTGCCGCCATTCAAGCCGGGGCGCCGCCCGGCACAGCGCCGCCACCAGCGGGCCGCCCGCCAGATCGGGCAGCCAGCGGCAGACCGGCAGAAGACCGGGCACCTGCGCGCGCCGCGCGGGGCCTTCGGGCCAGTCCGCCAGAAACGGCGCCGCCGCCGCCATCCCGGCGACCGCCTGCCGCAGCCCTTCGGCCAGTTCGCCCGCCTCGTCCATCGCCGCCTCCCCGCTGCCCGCCGTCACCCTGCCCCACGGTACCCTGCCCTGCGGCAGGCGCCTGTGCAACCGGCTGATTCAACGCCGCTTTGCATCCCGCCGGGCGGGGCGCGCGCGGCCCCCGCGAATCAGGCCCGCAGCCGGGGTTTCTCCGTCTCTTGTTGGAGCTTTTTCAAAAAATCACGAAAAGCCCCTATTGGGGCAGCCTGATTGTTTTTGCGGCACCTTGGCCCGATTGTGCAGGGGCCAGCGCAGAGGGGCCGTTCCGCGCTGTGTCGAAGGCGGTCTGGCGTTCAGACTGGCTCCGGGTGAGGAGGTAACGGTAGCAAGGCCCGAAAACGGGCGTGGGCCGGGCAGGCGGGGAAAGGCCGCCCGGCACCGACATGGGAAGGGACAGATGACTATCAGCAATGCATCGCCCTCGTTATACAACGAGGACCTGGCACCCGCGACCGAGCGGAAGTGGGGCGCCTTCAGCATCTTCAACGTCTGGACATCCGACGTTCACAGCCTCTGGGGCTATTACCTGGCGGCCAGCCTGTTCCTGCTGTGCGGGAGCTTCCTGAACTTCATCATCGCCATCGGCATCGGCTCGCTTGTCATCTTCGTGCTGATGTCGCTGGTGGGCAACGCGGGCGTGCGCACGGGCGTGCCCTATCCGGTGCTGGCGCGGGCCGCGTTCGGCACCTTCGGCGCCAACGTCCCCGCGCTGATCCGCGCGGTGGTCGCCTGCTTCTGGTACGGCGCGCAGACCTCGGCCGCCTCGGGCGCGATCGTGGCGCTGCTGATCCGCAGCCCGGGGATCCTGGCGTTCCACCAGAACAGCCACATGCTGGGCCATTCCACGCTCGAGGTGATCTGCTATGTCATCGTCTGGGCCGCGCAACTGCTGATCATCCAGCACGGCATGGAGACGGTGCGCAAGTTCCAGGACTGGGCGGGCCCCGCGGTCTGGATCATGATGCTGCTGTTGTCGATCTACCTGATCGTCAAGGCGGGCACGTTCTCGTTCGGTTCCGAGATCCCGGAAGACGTTCTGATGAAGGCCACGGCCGATGCGGGCGTGCCGGGCGCGCCGGGATCGCTTGCCGCGCTTTGCGCGGTGGCGGCGACCTGGATCACCTATTTCGCCGCGCTCTACCTGAACTTCTGCGACTTCTCGCGCTATGCGACAGACGAACGCGCGCTGCGCAAGGGGAACCTGTGGGGCCTGCCGATCAACCTTCTGGCCTTCTGCTTCGTGGCCGGGATCACCACCACCGCCTCCTACACCGTCTATCACGAGGTTCTGATCCATCCCGATGACATCTCGGCCAAGTTCGACAGCTGGTTCCTGGCGGCGCTGGCGGCGGCGACCTTCGCGATCGCCACGCTGGGGATCAACGTCGTGGCCAACTTCGTGTCGCCGGCCTTCGACTTCTCGAACGTGTTCCCGTCGAAGATCGACTTCAAGAAGGGCGGCTACATCGCGGCGCTGATCGCGCTGGTGCTCTATCCCTTCGCGCCGTGGGAAACCGGGGCCGCGCATTTCGTGAACTTCATCGGCTCGATCATGGGGCCGGTGTTCGGGATCATGATGGTGGATTACTACCTGATCCGCAAAGCGGTGCTCAACGTGCCCGACCTCTACCGCGAGAACGGCGAGTTCCGGTTCCAGAACGGCTGGCACGGTACCGCCTTCGTGGCGCTGCTGGTGGGGATGCTGTTCTCGTCGATCCTGCCCACCTTCACCACGATCCTGCCGGCCTGGTGGGGCGTCTACGGCTGGTTCTTCGGCGTGGGCATCGGCGGCGCGGCCTATTACCTGCTGCGCGTGGGCAAGGCGGGCTGAGGCAAGGAGGGCTGAGGCAAGGAGGGCTGAGGCAAGGCGGGCTGAGGCAAGGCCGCACCTATCCCGGCCCCCGCAGATCACTGGCGCCGCCCCTGTCCGGGGGCGGCGTCTTCCGTTTGCGGGTCCGCGCCGCCGCGCGACAGGCTTGACCGCGGCCGCGCCGCGCGCTCATCTGCCGGGCCGGAGGGATCGGGGATGCAGAGGCTCGACCGGAGCGAAGACAGCAAGTTCGTGGCGCGCGGCGTCGCGCATCTGCCGCTGCCTGCGGTGCGCGATCCGGTGACGGTGGCCTTTGTCCTGCTGCCGAAATTCACCCTGCTGGCCTTCACCTCGGCGATCGAACCCCTTCGGGTGGCCAACCAGCTTGCCGCGCAGGCGCTGTTCCGCTGGACGGTCTATTCCCATGACGGGGCACCCGTCCGCAGTTCCTGCGGCCTGCCGGTGGTGCCCGACGGCCCGCTGCCGAAAGAACCCGAGGCCGATTACCTGCTGGTCTGCGGCGGGGTCGAGCCGGAACTTGCGCTGCGCCCGGGCATCGCCGATTGCCTGCGGGCGCAATGGCGGATGGGGCGCACGGTGGGCGGGCTTTGTACCGGGGCCTATGCGCTGGCCCATGCCGGCATCCTGAAGGGCAAGCGGTTCACGCTGCACTGGGAAAACATCTCGGGCTTTCGCGAGACCTTCCCCGACCTCGAGCCGGTGCGGCGCATCTTCTGCGTGGAACAGCGCATCCTGACCTGCGCGGGCGGGGTTGCGGCGGCGGACCTGATGCTGATGCTGATCGGCGAACGCTTCGGCCCGGCGCTGGGGCAGGAGGTGATGAACATGTGCCTCTTGTCGCGCCGCAGGAGGGGCGACGAGGAACAGATGGTGTCGCTGGCCTCGCGGCTGGGCACCCGGAACGCGCGGCTTCTGAAAGCGGTGGCCTATATGGAGACGCGGATCGAGGAGGGGTTCGACATGGCCGCCTGCGCCGCGCATGTGGGGATCACCCGCCGCCAGATCGAACGACTGTTCGCCGACCACCTCGGCACCTCGCCGCTGCAGTACATGAACGACCTGAGGCTTCAGCATGGCCGGACGCTCTTGGCCGACACGAACATGACCGTGGTCGAGGTGGCGATGGCCTGCGGCTATCAATCCAGCGCCCATTTCGCCAAGAGCTTTCGCCGGAAGTTCGGCATGACCCCCCACCGCTTTTCGCATTTCGGGGGGTGAGCCGCGGTGCCGGGCCCCGGCCCGGCAGGCGGGGCTCCGGTGGAGCCCTGCCAGCGGCGAACGCCCGGAGCGCAAGCGCAGGGCCGGAAGAGCCGCGGTGCCGGGCCCCGGCCCGGCAGGCGGGGCTCCGGTGGAGCCCTGCCAGCGACGAACGCCCGGAGCGCAAGCGCAGGGCCGGCGCCCGACCGCGGGTGGGCGCAGCGCGGGTGACGGTCTGCGCGTCATGGCGCGGCTTCTCCCCCGGGTGAGCCCGCACCCGACGCCAAGGAAGCGCCCGCCCTTGGAGGCAGTCGGGCGCTGGCCCGGCGGCGCTTCGCGTGTTCCCCCCGGCCGGGCGGCAGGCGCGGCGCTGGTCCACGCTGCCTCTCGCAACACAGGGGACCGCGCGTGGCCGCGCCCGCGCCGCCCCGGCGTCTCATTCCATCGGCGTCAGGATCTCCACCTCGGTGCCGTCCCGCAGTGCGGTGTAGAAGCAGGACCGCCGGTTGGTGTGGCAGGCGGGCCCCTCCTGTTCGACCAGCGCCAGCAGGCAGTCGCGGTCGCAATCCACCCGCAGCTCCACCAGACGCTGCACATGGCCCGAGGTTTCCCCCTTGACCCAGAACGCCTGGCGCGAGCGGGACCAGTAGGTGACGCGGCCGGTCTCCAGCGTCCGCGCCACCGCGGCAGCGTTCATCCAGGCCAGCATCAGCACCTCGCCGGTGGCGGCGTCCTGCGCGATGGCGGGGATCAGGCCCGCGGCGTCAAAGGTCAGCGAAGCGGGGTCGAAGGGCATGGCGGCCTCCTTTGCAAATCCGGGCGCGGGCTCTATCTATGGGGGGAGCCCGCGCGGGGAAAGCCATGAGTGCCGAGACCGATCTGATCAAGCTGTATTCGCAACGCATTCTGGCGCTTGCGGCCGACATCCCGCTGACGAAGCGGCTGGAGCGGCCCGATGCCACGGTCAAGCGCCGCTCGCCGCTGTGCGGGTCGACCGTCACCGTGGACGTGGCGCTGGCCGACGGCCGGATCGCGGGGTTCGGCCAAGAGGTGAAGGCCTGCGCACTGGGGCAGGCCTCGGCCGCGGTGCTGGGCGCGCAGGTGCTGGGCCGCACCCGTGCCGAGGTGGAACGCGCCCGTGACGAGTTGAAGGCGATGCTGAAGGACGGCGGGCCGGTGCCCGCTGCCCCCTTCGACGGGTTCGAGGTGCTGCTGCCCGCGCGCGACTACAAGAACCGCCACGCCTCGATCCTGCTGGCCCTGGAAGCCACGGCCGAGGCCATGGCCCGGGCCGAGGCCGCGCAGACCGCCTGAGCCCCCGCCCCCGATGCAAAAAAACCGCCGCGCATCCGGTCGGATGGCGGCGGCAGTGGCGTGTCTTCTCGGGGTCCGGTCGGCCCATCGGGCGAGGCAAGCCCGGCGGGCATCAGCTTGGGGACATGATGCGGGCGCGCGACCGGCGAAGACCGCAGGCAGAACTCAGACGAGCTGGGGCAGCGACAGGCTGACGACCAGGATGGCCAGAAGGGCAACCACCCCCACGGCATCGGCCACCAGGGTCGGCGCGGTACGGGTCAGGGCGGCTTTGATCTCGGTGAACATCGGCAACCTCCTTGGCTTCGGTTGCCTCTTTGTTCTCACATTCCTCATCGGCTGTAAAGAACTTTGTGAGAACATTTGAGAACAAACCCCTAACCAACACCCATCAGCCGGATCGCGCGGTCCTGTTCCATCAGCCACAGCAGCACCCGCGCGGCCTGTCCGCGCGGGCCTTCCAGCGCCGGATCGTCATGCAGAAGCTTGCGCGCATCCGCCTGCGCCACCGCCATCAGGGCGCCCTGCCGTTCCAGATCCGCGATGCGGAACCGGGGCAGGCCCGATTGCGCGGTGCCGATCAGGTCGCCTGCCCCGCGCATCGCCAGATCCTCTTCGGCGATGCGAAAGCCGTCGTCGGTGTCGCGCAAAAGCGTCAGCCGGCGGTTGCCCGCCTCGGACAGCGGCGGCTGATACATCATGAGGCAGGTGGAATCGGCCGCCCCCCGGCCCACCCGCCCGCGCAACTGGTGCAACTGGGCCCGCCCCTAGCTTTCGGCCCGCTCGATCACCATGATCGAGGCATTGGGCACGTTCACCCCCACCTCGATCACCGTGGTCGCCACCAGAACCTTGGTCTGCCCGGCGGCAAAGCGCGCCATGGCCGCATCCTTCTCGGCCGGGGGCAACTGGCCATGCACCAGCCCCACCACCCCTTCGCCCAAGGCCGCGCGCAGCCGCGTGAAGCGGTCTTCGGCCGCGGTCATGTCGGACAGCTCGCTTTCCTCGACCAGCGGGCAGACCCAGTAGGCCTGCCGCCCCTCGGCCACCGCGCGCGCCAGATGCGCCACCACCTCGTCCATCCGCCCGGCCGACACCAGCACCGTCTTCACCGGCTTGCGCCCCGGCGGCTTTTCATCCAGCACCGACACATCCATGTCGCCGAACTGCGCAAGGCTGAGGCTGCGCGGGATCGGCGTGGCGGTCATCACCAGCATGTCGGCCTGCTGGCCCTTTTCGGCCAGTTCCATCCGCTGCGCCACGCCGAAGCGGTGCTGTTCGTCGACCACCGCCAGGCGCAGATCGTGGAAGACCACATCGCGCTGGAACACCGCGTGGGTGCCCACCAGCACCGCGATCTCGCCCGCCGCCAGTGCGGCCAGCTTTGCCGCACGCTCCGCCCCCTTGTCGCGCCCGGTCAGCAGTTCCAGCCGCACCCCCGCGACCCGGGCCAGCGGCGCAAGGCTCTCCAGATGCTGGCGGGCAAGGATCTCGGTCGGCGCCATCAGGGCGCCCTGGCCGCCCGATTCCACCGCGATCATCAGCGCAAGGAAGGCCACCAGCGTCTTGCCAGAACCCACGTCACCTTGCAGCAGCCGGTTCATCCGCTGGTCGGCGGCCATGTCGGCGGCGATCTCGGACACCGCGCGGCTCTGGGCATTGGTCGGGCGATAGTCAAGCGAATCCAGCGCCTTCCGCTGCAAAGCTCCGGTACCACGTGAAGACCGGCCCTTGCCGCGGCGCAGGCTGGCGCGGGCCAGCGCCAGGGTCAGTTGGTGCGCCATCAGCTCGTCATAGGCCAGCCGCTGACGGGCGGGCGCGGTGTCGGCCAGGTCGGCCGCGCCGGCCGGGTGATGGGCGGCCGCCACCGCGGCGTGCCAGTCGGGCCAGCCCTCGCGCGAGAT
>JAJZVD010000065.1 GCA_021845805.1 Pseudomonadota bacterium
CCAGCGCCTCGGCCCCCGGCAGCAGCGGCAAGGCGGCAAGATCCAGCGTCGCGGCGGTGCCTGCGGCCTGCATCATCTCCATCAGATGCCCGGCCAGGCCGAAGCCTGTGACATCGGTCATCGCATGCGCTGCGGGGGCCAGCACCGCCGCCGCCGGGCCCAGCGGGCGCGTCATGCCGGCCCAGGCGGCGGCCACCGCCCGGCCAGGGGCGGCGCGCTGCATCTCGGCCGCCATCACGGTGCCGCTGCCGATCGGCTTCGTCAGGATCAGCGCATCGCCCGGCCGCGCGCCCCCCTTGGCCACCACCCGCGCGGCCAGCCCGGTGACGGTGAAGCCGATGGTCAGTTCCGCCCCGACCGAGGTATGCCCGCCCACGATCTCGGCCCCCGCCGCCTGCGCGACCCCGCCCGCGGCGGCCATGATCTCGGCCAGCATGTCGGCCTGCAACCGTTCGCTGGCCGCGGGCAGCGTCACCTGCACCAGCAGCGCCTGCGGGGCCGCCCCCATCGCCCAGACATCGCCCAGCGCATGGGTGGCGGCGATCCGCGCCATCAGGAACGGGTCATCGCAGAAGGCGCGCAGGTGGTCCGTGGTCAGCACCTGCGTGGCCCCCCCCACCGCCAGCACCGCCGCATCATCGCCCGGCCCCGACAGCACATCGGCCCGCGCCGGGGGCGGCAGCCCCGCCAGCGCCCCGGCCAGCGCGCCGGGCCCGAGCTTTGCGCCACACCCCCCGCAGAGCGGCTTCCTGCCCTCCATCTCCTCGCGCACGCCGATGGTGACGGGCACCGGCAGGCGCGGCGCGGGCATCGTGGGCAGGTCGCGGAACATCCGCATGAAGCGCCGGTCGATTCGGTCCTTCCAGCGCCACAGCAGACGCCCGTCCAGCGGCAGGCCCCATTTGTCGGCCACCGCCCCGCGGGCCCCGGTCGAGACGAGCTTCAGGTAATCGCGTTGCGGCCGGTAGGCCCGCGCGCGCCGCCCCGTCAATGCGCCGCGCAGGTTGTCGAACAGGACCGGCGCCGCGCGCACCGCAAAGACGCCCGCCTTGGGGCGCGGCGCGTGGGTCAGATGGGCGCAGTCGCCCACCGCAAAGATCGCGGCATCGGTCACGCTGCGCAGCGTCGGGCCCACGTCGATGAAGCCATCGGTCAGGGCAAGCCCCGTCTCGGCCAGCCACGGATGCGGCCGCGCCCCGGCGGCGGCCAGCGTGAAGGCCGAGGGCAGGCGGCGCCCGTCGGCCAGCACAACGCCATCCGCCTCGATCCGCACGGCACGCGCGCCGGTCCGCAGCGCCACCCCCGCCCGCGCCAGATGCCGCAAGAGCGCGGCGCGCGCGCCCCGGCCGATGCCGGGCAGCGCCTCGGCCGCCTGTTCCACCAGCGTCACCGCGGCCTGCGCCCCCGCCTGCCGCAGCCGGTGCGCCGAGGCCAGCGCCAGTTCCACCCCCGCCAGCCCCCCGCCCAGGATCACCACGGGCCCCGCCGCGGGGCCAGCGGTCATGAAACGGTCCCAGCGTTCGGCGTAGTCGCCCAGCGGCTTGGCCGCGGTGGCGTGTTCGGCAAACCCCGGCAGATCGGGCAGGTCCGAGGTGATGCCGATGTCGATCGAGGCCACGTCATAGCGCAGGTCCGGCCGACCGGGCACCGCGATGCGCCGCGCCGCGCGGTCGATGCCGGTCACCCGGCCCAGGATCAGCCGCGCGCCCGCGTGGCGGGCCAGTTGCACCAGATCGATCTCCAGCGCCTCGCGCCGGTAGTGCCCCGCGATCAGCCCGGGCAGCATGCCCGTATAGGGCGCCGTGGGGTTCGGGTCGATCACCGTCAGCCGGGTGCCGGGCAGGGGCGCCATGCCCCAGCGCAACAGCACCAGCGCATGGGCATGGCCTCCGCCGATCAGCACGAGGTCACGGGTGAACGGGATCTGGGGCTGCATCGGCACCTCCGGTCTGCCTCTGGCCTAGCGCAGGGCGCGCCGATTGGCGAGAGGGCCATCGCGGCTGCGACACGATGGGTCGCTTTGGGGGCTGACGGCGCGGCGCGGCTGGCCTAGATGCGACAGGCGAACAGGATGGGGCGGACGATGGCGGTTTTCCTTGGCGTCGATACGGGCGGCACCTACACCGATGCGGTGATCGTGGACGAGGGCGAGGCGCAGGTGATCGCCAAGGCCAAGTCGCTGACAACCCGGGCCGACCTGTCGTTGGGCATCGGCCGGGCAGTGGACGCGGCGCTGGCCGAGGCGGGGCTGCGGCCGCAGGATGTGGCGATGGTCTCGCTGTCCACCACGCTTGCCACCAACGCGCTGGTCGAGGGGCAGGGCGGCCGCGTCGCGCTGATCTTCATCGGCTTCGACGAGGACGACCTGACCCGCCACGGCCTGGCCGAGGCGCTGGCGGGCGACCCGGTGGTGGCGCTGGCCGGGGGCCATACCCATGCCGGAACCGAAGCGGCGCCGCTCGACCTGGCACGGCTGGAGGCCGAGGTGGCCCGGCTTGGCCCGACGGTCGCGGGCTTTGCCGTGGCCGCGCGCTTTGCCGTGCGCAACCCGGCGCATGAACTGGCCGCGGCCGAGGCCGTGCGGCGGCTGACCGGGCGGCCCGTCACCTGCTCGCATGAACTCTCGGCGCGGCTGAATGGGCCGAAGCGGGCGCTGACGGCGGTGCTGAATGCCCGCCTGATCGGAATGATCGCGCGGCTGATCGACGCCTGCGACGCGCATCTGGCCGCGGTCGGGATCAAGGCGCCCCTGATGGTGGTGCGCGGCGACGGCGCGCTGATCTCGGCCGATGTCGCCCGCGCGCGCCCGATCGAAACGATCCTTTCCGGCCCCGCGGCCTCGATCGTGGGCGCGCGCTGGCTGACCGGCGAGACGGATGCGCTGGTCTCCGACATCGGCGGCACCACGACCGACGTGGCGCTCTTGCGCGGCGGCCTGCCCGAGATCGACCCGATGGGCGCGCAGGTCGGTGGCTGGCGCACCATGGTCGAGGCGGTGGCGATGCGCACCTGGGGCCTTGGCGGCGACAGCGAGGTGCATGTGCTGGAAGGGCTCGACGGTGGCCTGCGGCTCGGCCCCCGGCGGCTGATCCCGGTGTCGCTGATGGCGCGCGACTGGCCCGACCTGGTGCATGACGCGCTGGACCGGGCGCTGTCCACCGAAACCGCGGGCGAGCATGACGGCCGCTTTGCGCTGGCCATGCCGCATGTCCCCGCCGCCGGGATCGGCCCGCGCGAGGAAGCGGTGCTGGAACGGCTGGCGGGCGGCGCGGCGACGGTGGGCGCCATCCTGAAGACGCGGCTTGATGCTGCGGCGCTGACAAAGCTGGTGGCGCGCGGGCTGGTGATGCTGTCGGGTGTCACGCCGTCGGATGCCAGCCACGTCCTGGGGCGGCTGGACAGCTGGGATGCGGCGGCGGCCGAAAAGGCGCTGCGGCTCTTCGCCCGCCGCCGGAACGGGCGCGGCGAACGGATCGCCGCGGGGCCCGAACCGATGGCGCGGGCGATTATCGACCAGTTGACGCAGCAGACGGTGGATTGCCTGCTCGAGGCCGCCTTCGCCGAGGACGGGCGCGATTTCGGCGCGCCGCCGGATGTGCTGGCGCGCCACCCGATGACGCGGGCGGGCCTGGCCCGCCGGGGCGGGGTGGTTGACCTGAGCCTGCGGCTGGGCGTCCCGGTGATCGGGCTCGGCGCCTCGGCGCCCAGCTATTACGGCGCCGTGGGCGAACGGCTGGGTACCCGCACGGTGCTGCCGGAACATGCGGGGGTGGCCAATGCCATCGGCGCGGTGGTGGGCCAGGTGGCAATGCATGCCGAAGCCATCGTGACCGCCCCATCCGAGGGGCGCTACGTCGCCCATCTGGCGGGCGGGGCGCAGGTCTTCGCCGACCGGGATGCGGCCCTTGCGGCCGCCGAGACCGCGCTTTCGGCCGAGGCGCGCGACCGGGCCCGGGCCGCAGGCGCCGAAGAGGTGCGGCTGACCGTGGCGCGCGAGGTGCAGGAGGTCGAGATCGAAGGCCGCCAGATGTTCATCGAGGCCCGGCTTCGCGTCACCGCCACCGGCCGCCCGCGCGTGGCGCTGGCCGAACCAGAGGAACCGGCGACCGTTCTGGGGGTCTAGACCGGCCGCCCGGCCCCTCCCCGCGGCTGATCTTTCTCTTTGGCCCAAATATCCCGGGGTCCGGGGCAGCGCCCCGGGGCCGGGCCCGGGCGGGTCATTCGCCGTAGGGCACCCAGACCGTCTTCACCTCGGTCGCCTGGCGCAGGAACGCGTGGCCTTCGCCCGCGGGGCCGAACCAGTCGCGGCCCTGCCCGCCGTTCACCCAGCTGCGCTTGAGGTTGGCCGCGCTCTCCCGCTCCACCAACGCGTCAAGCCCGGGGGCAAAGTTCCAGACCGCGTCCACGTCCATGTGGCCTGCCAGGGTCTTGCCCAGCTCGGCCGGATCGCCGGTGACGATGTTCACCACCCCGCCCGGCAGGTCCGAGGTGTCGAACACCTGGTAAAGATCGGTCGCGGCCAGCGGGAAGGCGGCAGACGGCACCAGCACCACGGCGTTGCCCATCGCGATGGCGGGCGCCAGCAGCGAGACCGCGCCCAGCAGCGGCACGTCGTCGGGGCACAGCGCGCCGATGACCCCCACGGGCTCGTTCATCGCCAGCGCCACGCCCCTCAGCGGCACGGGCTTCACCGCGCCCTCCCACTTGTCGGCCCAGGCGGCATAGGTGAACAGCCGCTCGATCGCGGCCTCGACCTCGGCCTCGCCCGGCCTGCCGGTCATCGCGCGCAGGCGGGCCGCGAATTCCGCGGCGCGGGCCGAAAGGTTTTCGGCGATGTAGTAGATCACCTGGGCGCGGGCATGGGCGGTGGCCTTGGCCCAGCCCTTCGCGGCATGGGCCGCCTCGACCGCGTTGCGGATGTCCTTGCGGTTGCCAAGCCCGACATGACCCAGCAGCGCGCCCTTCGGCCCCCAGACCGCGCGCGAATAGCCACCGTCGGGCCGCGCCTGCTTGCCGCCGATGTAGAGTTTCGCGGTCCGGTCGAGCCCCGGTGCCTCGGGCGCTGCGGGTTCGGGGAAGGGGGCCACGGGTTTCGTCGGCCGACCCTGTGCGGCGGGCTTCAGGTAGGCCAGCAGCCCTTCCCGGCCGCCTTCGCGCCCGAAGCCCGACTCGCGCATCCCGCCAAAGCCCGCGGCGGCGTCGAACATGTTGGTGCCGTTCACCCAGACCACGCCCGCCTTCACCTTCGGCGCCAAGTCGAGCGCGAGGTTCACGTTCTCGGTCCAGATGCTGGCGGCCAGGCCGTAGCGGGTGTTGTTGGCCAGGTCCACCGCCTCGGCCGGGGTGCGGAAGGTCATCGAGACCAGGACGGGGCCGAAGATTTCCTCCTGCATCAGCGGCGCCGCAGCCGACAGCCCGGTGATGAGCGTCGGCGGGTAGAAGCAGCCGGGCGGCACCGGTGTCGCGGCGCGGTAAACCTCGCCCCCCGCGGCGTCGACCATCCGGGTGATGGCGGCCAGTTGCACCGGGTCCACCACGGCGCCCACGTCGATGCATTTGTCCAGCGGGTCGCCCAGACGCAGCCCGTCCATCCGCCGCTTCAGCTTTTCGTGGAAGCGGGCGGCGATGCCTTCCTGCACCAGCAGGCGCGACCCCGCGCAGCAGACCTGCCCCTGGTTGAACCAGATCGCGTCCACCAGCCCTTCGACCGCGCTGTCGAGATCGGCGTCGTCGAACACGATGTAGGGCGACTTGCCCCCCAGTTCGAGCGTCAGCGCGATGCCGCGGCCGGCGGTGGCGGCGCGGATCTTGCGGCCGACCTCGGTCGAGCCGGTGAAGGCGATCTTGTCCACCGGCGCGTCGACCAGCGCGGCGCCGGTCGCGCCATCCCCCGTCACGATGTTCAGCACGCCCTTCGGCAGCCCCGCCTCGCGGCTGATCTCGGCGAAGAGAAGCGCGGTCAGCGGCGTGTATTCGGCGGGCTTCAGCACCACGGTGTTGCCCGCGGCCAGCGCGGGCGCGACCTTCCAGGCCAGCATCAGCAGCGGGAAGTTCCACGGGATCACCGCGCCGCAGACGCCCACGGGCGCCATGTCGGGGTGTTCCTTCGGCAGAAGCTGGGCCAGGCCCGCGTGATAGTAGAAGTGGCGCGCGACCAGCGGCACGTCGATGTCGCGGCTTTCGCGGATCGGCTTGCCGTTGTCGAGCGTTTCCAGCACCGCCAGAAGGCGCGCGTGTTTCTGCACCAGACGGGCCAGCGCATAGAGGTATTTCGCGCGGGCATGGCCCGACAGCTTCGCCCATTTCGGCTGGGCGCGGCGGGCGGCGGCGACGGCGCGGGCCACGTCTTCCGCCGTGGCCTGCGTCACCTCGGCCAGCACCTCGCCGGTGGCGGGGTTCCGGGTGGCGAAGGTCTCGCCCGGCGGGGCAAAGGCGCCGTCGATGAAGGGGCCGAAGCGGCGGCCGTGACGGTCAAGCCAGGCCAGCGCCTCGGCGGCGGATTCCGGGGCGGGGCCGTAAGGCATGGCGTCGAAGATCTCGCGGACGGTCATGGATCAGCCCATCGCATGGCGGTTGGCGGCCGAATAGCGGCCGGTGACATGGTGTTCCAGCTGGCGCTCGATGTCGCCCAGCAACGACGAGGCGCCGAAGCGGAACAGGTCGGGTTGCAGCCAGGGGTGGCCCAGTTCGTCTTTCATCAGCGCCAGGTAGACCAGCGCGTCCTTGGCCTTGGAAATGCCGCCCGCGGGCTTGTAGCCCACCTTGAAGCCGGTGCGCGCCTCGTAGTCGCGGATCGCGCGGATCATGACAAGCGACACCGGCAGGGTCGCGTTCACCCCCTCTTTCCCGGTCGAGGTCTTGATGAAATCGGCCCCTGCCATCATGCAGACCAGGCTGGCGCGCGCCACGTTGCGCAGGGTGCCCAGCTCGCCCGTGGCCAGGATCGCCTTCATATGCGCCTCGCCGCAGGCCGCGCGCATGGCGCGGGTCTCGTCGTACAGCGCCTGCCAGTCGCCGGTCAGCACATGGCGGCGCGAGATCACGATGTCGATTTCCTGCGCGCCGGCTGCCACGCTGTCGGTGATTTCCATCAGCCGGGTGCGCAGCGGCGACAGGCCCGCGGGAAAGCCGGTGGAAACGGCGGCCACGGGGATGCCGCTGCCCTCCAGCGCGCGCACGGCGGTTTCCACCATCTCGTGATAGACGCAGACGGCGCCGGTGGTCAGTCCCTCCATCCCCAGCGCGGCCAGAAGGTCGGGGCGCACCGGCTGGCGGGCCTTGGCGCAAAGCCGTTCGACCCGGCCCCAGGTGTCGTCGCCCGACAGCGTGGTCAGGTCGATCAGGCTGATCGCCTTGCACAGCCAGGCGGCCTGATGGTCCTTCTTCACCGACCGCCGGCCCGGCAGGGTGGCGGTGCGCCGTTCGATGGCCGAGGTGTTGGCCTGCACGGCGGCGACCCAGTCGAGGTCGAGCGGCATCCCGGCGTTGCGCGGGTGGGCAATCTGCGGCAACTGGTGCGCCGCGGTCTGGGCAGGGGCGAGGGTCTGCAAGGGCTCCTCCCGTCGCAGGATGGTGCGCGAAACTCGCACGGAGGCGGAGCCCGTGCAAGCTGTTCTGACCGGATGGTCAAAAATCGCCGGTCAGAACAGCGCCGCGTTCAGCACCAGATGCACCGCGATGCTGGCGATGTAGCCAAGCGCAACGGCCCAGGTCCATTTCAGGTGGCTCATGAACGTGTAGGCGCCGCGGGCCTGCCCCATCAGCGCGACCCCGGCCGCCGAGCCGATCGACAGAAGCGACCCGCCGACCCCGCAGGTCAGCGCGATCAGCAGCCATTCGCCATGCGACATCGCCGGGTCCATGGTGAGGACGGCGAACATCAGCGGGATGTTGTCGACCACCGCCGACAGCACGCCCACGATGATGTTGGCGGGCGTCGGGCCCAGACCGGTGTAAAGCGTCTGCGAGGCAAGCCCGAGGTAGCCCAGCACGCCCAGCCCGCCCACGGCGAAGATGATGCCGAAAAAGAACAGCAGCGTATCCCATTCCACCCGCGCAATCTGGGCGAAGCTGTCCAGGACCATGTCGTCATCGTTGTGGCGGTTGCCGCGCAGTTGCAGCAGATAGGCCAGGACCTGCAGGTAGCCCAGGCCCATCATCATCCCCATCGCGGGCGGCAGGCCCAGCATGTTCTTGAACGCGACCGCCGTGACGATGGTGGCCGCGAACAGCACCACCACCCAGCCCGCGCCCGGCTTGGCGCGCACGCGGTCCTCGACCGGGGCGGGGCGGGTCTTGGGCAGGGCGAAGTGCATGATGGCGGCGGGCACCAGCCAGTTCACCAGCGCGGGCAGGAAGAGATCGAAGAACTGCCCGAATTCCAGCTTGCCCTTCTGCCAGATCATCAGCGTCGTGATGTCGCCGAAGGGCGAGAAGGCGCCGCCCGCATTGGCCGCGACCACCAGCGAGATGCAGGCCAGCGCCACGAAGCGGGGCGAGTGCTTGCCCACCGCCAGCACCACCGCACCCATGATCAGCGCGGTCGTCAGGTTGTCGAGCATCGAGGACAGGAAGAAGGCAAGGATGCCCGTCAGCCAGAACAACTGCCGATAGCTGAGCCCCATGGCCACCAGACGGGCGCGCAGCACCTCGAACACCCGGCGTTCCTCCAGCGTGTTGACATAGGTGATGGCGACAAGGAGGAAGAGGAACAGTTCGCCATATTCCTCGATCACGGCGCCCGCCTCGGGCTTTACCGCGTCGCTGTGTCCGGCCTGCGCATAGGCGATCCCGATCAGCAGCCAGATCAGCCCGGCGGCGATCAGAACCGGCTTCGATTTCCGCATCCGGGTCGTTTCTTCCAGGATCACCAGCACATAGGCGATCACGAAGACCGCGACCGACAGAAGGCCGGTCCAGTTCGTCGTCAGGTCAAGCATGGTCCCTCCGGCTGAAGTCCGTGACGGATTTACACGACAGGGGCCGCGGATCACAGGGTCTTGTGCTCAGCCGTCCTTGAGCAGGGCGTTGGGGTCCAGAAGGTAGCGCTGCGACAGCGGCACCGAGGCCGCGCCAAGCGAGCGGGCCTGAGCCCCCACGCTGCCTGCGCGCACCTGCGGCGGGTCGATCCCCGAGGCGTCCAGCCGACCCAGCGCGGTGCGCGTCGCCTCGACAAGCCGGGTGCGGACGTTCGGGGGAAACCATCCGTCGATCAGCGCGGCCTCCACATCCAGCACGGCGGCGGCCGACAGCACCGCATGGGCCAGGCCCGCGCCGACCTCGGTGATCCAGCGTTCCAGGATCGGTTCCGGCATGGTCCAGTCGGGCGGCGTATCCCACAGCGCCTCGGCGGGGTGGCCCGCCTCGGCCAGATAGCGTTCCAGCGAGGCCATCGAGGCGACCGAGATCAACTGGGTCATCCGCCCGTCCGGGCCGGGAACCGGCATCGAGCCAAGCGCCCCCGCGTTGCCGGTGCGGCCGGTGAACAGCTTGCCGTTCAGCGCGATCCCGCCGCCGACGAAATAGGCGATGAAGAAATACAGGAAATCCTGTGGCCGGTCGCCGGTGCCGAAGACCAGTTCGGCCCCGCAGGCGGCGGTGGCATCGTTCTGCACATAGACCGGCACCGGGCAGAAGGCCGCGACCTCGGCCTGGATGTCGCGGTTGCGCCAGTCGTCCATCTCGTGCTGCGGGGCGCCCACAAATTGCGCCCAGTTCCACATCTGGAACGGCATCGCGATCCCCAGCCCGCCCACCCGGCCACGGAAGGCCGCGGGCATGGCGTCGATCATCGCGGGCAGCGCCTGGCGCACGAAGTCCACCGCGGCGTCATGCGTCGGGTAGCGGTAGGTCTGGCGGCGCTGGTCGACGATGCGGCCCAGAAAGTCGGTCAGGATCAGGTCGACGCTGCGGCGGCCGATCTTCAGCCCGAAGAAGAACGCGCCATCGGGGTTCAGCGACATCGGTACCGAGGGCTGGCCGATGCGGCCGCGGATCGGCTCGCCCCGCAGCAAGAGGCCATCGGTTTCCAGATCGCGCATGATGACCGAGACGGTCTGGGCCGACAGCCCGGTGATGCGGGCGATTTCCGATTTCGCGAGCGCCCCCTGGCGGCGCACCAGCGACAGCACCAGCCGTTCGTTATGCGCCCGCATCCCCGCCTGGTTCGAGCCGCGCAACCCCTCGGCCCCGGCGGGGCGGTCCGCCGGAAGATCAGGCTGGGGGCGGGGCGGATCGCGGTCCACGATTGTCCTTTCAGGGCCTGCCGTCGGGGCCGATCACCCCCTTGCGCAGGATGACGTTGGCGAACAGGGCCATTTCGCTGGTCGCCACGATCGTATGCGCGCCGCGGATGCGGGGGTAGAGGTCGGCGCCTGCCAGCGGCTGGACGGGATGATCCGGTGCAAGCCGGGCACAGGTGGCGTCGATCTGGTCGTGGATCGGCCCGCGCTGGGCGGGGTCGTTGTTCAGCGCGGCGCGGAAGATCGCCCGCGGCACCGCCCGGTCCAGCGGCAGGACGGCAAGGATCGCCTGAAGCAGCGGCAAGAGCGCGTGGCCGTCGGCGCGCACCAGACGGCGGGCATGTTCCTGCGCGGGATAGTTGCCGTCCACCAGCGCGATTTCGTCGCCATGCCCCATGGCGCGCAGGGTGGCAAGCAGCTCTGGGCCCAGAATGGGGGGTATCCCGATCAGCATGGGTCACGTTGTCCACGTTCAGGCGGTGCGCCCCGGACGGCCGGAACCAGCCCCGCCCGGCCCTGTCCGGGCCCGGGCGGATGATGGAATGCTCCTCCCGTCGCGGGTTGCTCCGCGGTCGTCGCCCTTTGGGGCATTGGGGCGAGAGTGCGGGGAGGCGAGGAGTCTGTCAATACTAAATCAGAGTGATTTATTTATGTTGACGCGCCCGGCGGAATCGGGTTTCTTACCGGCATCGCGGCGGGAGGATGTCTGCGGCCTGCGAGCAAGCGGGGGTGATCCCCGATGAGACCTTGGGAGGACTATCGTGACGAAATTCAAGACGAGCGCGCTTCTGGGCGCGGCGGCCGTGGCTCTGCTGGCAGCGCCGGCCTTCGCCGCCGGTACCAGCGCCTGCCTGATCACCAAGACCGATACCAACCCGTTCTTCGTGAAGATGAAGGAAGGGGCGCTGGCCGAGGCCAAGAAGCTGGGCATCGAGCTGAAGACCTATGCGGGCAAGATCGACGGCGACAACGAAAGCCAGGTGAACGCGATCGAGACCTGCATCGCCGATGGTGCCAAGGGCATCCTGCTGACCGCCTCGGACACCAAGGCCATCGTTCCGTCGGTGCAGAAGGCGCGCAAGGCCGGCCTTCTGGTGATCGAGCTGGACACCCCGCTTGACCCGATCGACGCCGCCGACATGACCTTTGCCACCGACAACTTCGCCGCGGGCAAGCTGATCGGCGAATGGGCGAAGGCCACCATGGGCGACAAGGCCAAGGACGCCAAGATCGCCATGCTGGATCTGGCCGTGAGCCAGCCCTCGGTCGACGTGCTGCGCGACACCGGCTTCCTGACCGGCTTCGGCATCGCCGTTCCCGACGGGACCAAGTGGGGCAGCGAGAAAGACCCGCGCATCGTCGGCCACGAAGTGACCGCGGGCAACGAGGAAGGCGGCCAGAAGGCGATGGAAACGCTGCTGGCCAAGGACCCGGGCATCAACGTCGTCTACACGATCAACGAGCCGGCCGCGGCGGGCGCCTACCAGGCGCTGAAGTCGGTGGGCAAGGAAAAGGGCGTGCTGATCGTCTCGATCGACGGCGGCTGCCCGGGCGTGAAGAACGTCAAGGAAGGCATCATCGGCGCGACCTCGCAGCAATACCCGCTGCTGATGGCGTCGAAGGGCATCGAGGCCATCGCCGCCTGGGCGAAGGACGGCAAGAAGCCGGAAGCGACCCCTGGCAAGACCTTCTTCGACACCGGCGTGCAATTGGTCACCGACCATCCGGTGCCGGGCGTGCCCTCGATCGACACCAAGAAGGGCGCCGAACTCTGCTGGGGTTGATTTAACCCCGCATTGCGCAACAATCGAGCGGACAAGGGGCGGTGGCAACGCCGCCCCTTGGCACATCCGGGCCACGGAAGAACAGAGCCCGAACTGGAGGGGGAAGCCATGCCATCAGATACGCGAGGGCCGCAGGCCTTCGAATCGGTCATCACGGCGGCACCGGAAAAGGTGGCCGAGTTCGCGGAAGAAAAGAGTGTCGTGCAACGGTTCCAGCACATGCTGCACCAGACGCCGGCGCTGGTGCCGCTGATCGTGCTGGTGGTATCCACCATCATCTTCGGTGTGATCCTGGGGTCGAAGTTCTTTTCGGCCTATGCGCTGACGCTGATCATCCGCCAGGTGGCCATCACCGGCATCGTGGGCGCCGCCCAGACGCTGGTCGTGCTGACCGCCGGGATCGAACTGTCGGTGGGCGCCATCATGGTGCTGTCGTCGGTGGTCATGGGGCAGATGGTGTTCCGCTACGGCATGCCGCCCGCGGTGGGCGTGGTCGCCGGTCTGATGCTGGGCGCCGCCATCGGCTTCCTGAACGGAAATCTGGTCGCCCGGATGAAACTGCCGCCCTTCATCGTGACGCTGGGCATGTGGCAGATCGTGCTGGCCACGAACTTCATCTACTCGGGCAACGAGACGATCCGCGCCCAGGACATCCAGGACAAGGCGCCGCTGCTGCAGGTGTTCGGCAACACCGTGGAAATCGGCGGGGCCGTGCTGACCTGGGGCGCGATCTTCATGCTGGCGCTGGTGCTGTTCATGGCCTACGTCCTGCGCCACACCGCCTGGGGCCGCCATGTCTATGCCGTGGGCGATGACCCGGATGCGGCGGAACTTGCGGGCGTCAAGGTGAAAGCGACCCTCGTGGGGGTCTACACCATCGCGGGCCTGATCTGCGCGATGGCGGGCTGGGTGCTGATCGGGCGCCTTGGCTCGGTCTCGCCGCAGTCCGGCCAGTTCGAGAACATCAACTCGATCACCGCCGTGGTGATCGGCGGCATCTCGCTCTTTGGCGGCCGCGGCTCGATCCTGGGCATGATGTTCGGGGCGCTGATCGTGGGCGTCTTCACGCTCGGGCTCAACATGTACGGCACCGACCCGCAGTGGACCTATCTGCTGATCGGCGTGCTCATCATCGCGGCGGTGGCCGTGGACCAGTGGATCAGAAAGGCGGCAGCGTGATGGAACCCATTCTGAAGGGCCGGAATCTGGTCAAGCGCTATGGCAAGGTGACCGCGCTGGATCATTGCGACTTCGATCTGTACCCCGGCGAAATCCTTGCGGTGATCGGCGACAACGGGGCGGGCAAGTCGACGCTGATCAAGGCGGTGTCGGGGGCGGTGATCCCGGACGAAGGCGACATCTTCCTGGACGGGCAGAAGGTGAACTTCAACTCGCCCATCGACGCCCGCGCGCAGGGGATCGAAACGGTCTACCAGACGCTGGCCATGTCGCCCGCGCTGTCGATCGCCGACAACATGTTCATGGGCCGGGAAATCCGCAAGGCCGGGATCATGGGCAAGCTGTTCCGCAAGCTGGACCGGGCCGAGATGGAACGGATCGCCCGCGCCAAGCTGACCGAGCTGGGTCTGATGACGATCCAGAACATCAACCAGGCGGTGGAAACCCTGTCGGGTGGCCAGCGCCAGGGGGTGGCGGTGGCGCGCGCCGCGGCCTTCGGCAGCAAGGTCATCATCCTTGACGAACCGACCGCCGCGCTTGGCGTGAAGGAAAGCCGCCGGGTGCTGGAACTGATCCTGGACGTGAAGCGGCGCGGCATCCCGATCATCCTGATCAGCCACAACATGCCGCATGTCTTCGAGGTGGCCGACCGCATCCACATCCACCGGCTGGGCAAGCGGCTGTGCGTCATCAATCCGAAGGATTACACCATGTCGGATGCGGTGGCCTTCATGACCGGCGCGAAGCTGCCCGAGGGCGTGACCGAGGCGGCATAGCCGACACAATCGGCCCGGGGACACCCCGGGCCGATGCCCCTACCGCCCCCCGGGGCTCAGCGCCTTGCGCTGGCGGGCGCGCTGGATGCCAAGCTGGCGCTCGCGCCAGATGATCAGAAGTCCGGCCGCAACGATGATCGCGGCACCGATCAGGGTCTGGCGGCCCGGCACCTCGGCAAACACGAGATAGCCGACCCCGATCGCCAGCACCATCGAGGCATATTCGAACGGTGCGATCAGCGAGGCGTCGGCCTCGCGGTAGCTCGATGTCAGGAGCGCCTGCGCCAGCCCCCCGATCACCCCGGCCGAGACAAGCAGCGCGGCCTCGCCGGCGTCGGGCCTGACCCAGCCCCAGGGCAGGGTGAGCAGCGACAGCAGCGTCGCCGAGGTGGAAAAGTAGAAGACCACGGTCGGCACCCGCTCGCGCTGGACAAGGTGGCTGACCCAGGTTTGCGCCACGGCGGCCAGAACCGCGGACACCAGCGCAAGCCCTGCGCCCACGGCTGCCGTGCGGTCGCCCTGACCGAAAAGAGCGGCCAGATCGGGGGCCAGCACGATCAGCACGCCCACCAGCCCGATGCCGACCGAGGTGATGCGGAAGCGGTGCACCGTCTCGCCCAGAAACCACGCGGCGAAGAGCACCATCAAGAGCGGCGCGGCATAGCCGATGGCGGTGGCCTCGGGCAGCGGCAGGAACGCCAGCGCCGCGAAGCTGAGCCCCATCGATGTGGCCCCGAACAGCCCCCGCATCAGGTGGCCGAAGGGCCAGCCCATGCGCAGCCCCGCCGGAAACTCGTGCCGCAGCAACAGCCAGACGATGATGACCGGGATGGCGAAGAACGACCGGAAGAACACGATCTCGCCGGCCGGAAAGCGGTCGGACAGGTATTTGATGATGCCCGACATCCCCATGAACAGGGTGACCGAGGCGAGCTTCATCGAAATGCCCAGGAGGGGTCGCATGGCGGTCCGGTCGCGCGGGTGGCGGCAGGGCGGTCGCGCGCCGTCCGGCCCTGCCGCCCCGGGTCTTGCAGGTTTCCGACGGGGCCGCAAGGGGCTGGACCTTGGCCGGGGCTTGCGCTTCTGTCGGGAAAACAGGAGGCGCGGATGGCGGGACTGGCAGAGATCATTGCGGCGGGGCGGGGCGAACGGCCCGCCGACATCCTGATCCGCGGCGGGCGGGTCCTTGATCTGGTCACCGGCGATCTGGTGGAAACCGATGTGGCGATCCTGGGTGACACCATCGTGGGCGTGTTCGAGCCGGGCTACACCGCCGCGCGAGTGATCGACGCCACCGGCTGCGTGCTGGTGCCGGGGTTCATCGACACCCATCTGCACATCGAAAGCTCGATGGTGACGCCCTATGAATTCGACCGCTGCGTGACCCCGCGCGGGGTGACCACGGCAATCTGCGACCCGCACGAGATCGCCAATGTCTGCGGGATCGAGGGGATCCGCTATTTCCTTGACGCCTCGGCCCGGACGGTGATGGACATCCGGGTGCAGATCTCGTCCTGCGTCCCCTCGACGCATATGGAAACCACCGGCGCCCGGCTTGAGGTGGCGGATCTTCTGCCGCTGAAAGGCCACCCCCGTTCGATCGGGCTGGCCGAATTCATGAACTACCCCGGCGTCATCCACCGCGACCCCGGCGCGCTGGCCAAGTTGCAGGCCTGGCGCGGCGCGCATGTCGACGGGCACTGCCCGCTGCTGACCGGGCGCGACCTGAACGCCTATATCGCGGCGGGCATCCGCACCGAACACGAGGCGACCAGTGCCGCCGAGGCGATGGAGAAGCTGCGCAAGGGCATGCGGGTGCTGATCCGCGAGGGGTCGGTCTCGAAGGACCTGCACGCGCTGGCCCCCGTGCTGACCGAACGGCATTCGCCCTACCTCTGCTTCTGCACCGATGACCGCAATCCGCTCGACATCGCCGAACACGGGCATCTGGATTATGTGATCCGAACCGCCATCGCGCTGGGCGCGCCGCCACTGGCCGTCTACCGCGCGGCCAGCCTGTCGGCGGCCGAGGCCTTCGGGCTGAAGGACCGCGGGCTGATCGCGCCGGGCAAGCGGGCCGACATCGTGGTGCTGGACAGCCTCGAAGGCTGCCATGCCCGCACCGTCCTGTGCGGCGGGGTGGTGGCCGAGCCCGAGACCTTTGCCGGGCGCGAGATCATCGCCCCCGTGGCCCGCCATTCGGTGAAGGCGCGGCGGGTGGTGGCGGCGGATTTCCGCACCGCCGGAAACCGCGCGGAAACGCCGGTGATCGGGGTCATTCCCGGCAAGATCATCACCGAACACCTGACCGAGGCGATCCCGCCGCAGGATGGCGACAAGCGCCCCGACACCGCCCGCGATCTGGTGAAGATCGCGGTGCTGGAACGGCACGGCAAGAACGGCAACCTGGCCACCGGCTTCGTGCGCGGCTTCGGGCTGCAGCGCGGCGCCATCGCCTCGACCGTGTGCCACGATCACCACAACATCGCGGTGGTGGGGGTGGATTACGCCGACATGGCGCTGGCGGCGAACCGGCTGGGCGAGATCGAGGGCGGCTTTGTCGTGGTGGCGGGCGGCGAGGTGCTGGCCGAAGTGGCGCTGCCCGTGGCGGGGTTGATGAGCCTGGAGCCCTTCGAGGCGGTCGAGGCCGCGCTGCGCCGCCTGCGCGCGGCGGCGGCCGGGCTAGGGGTGGTGCTGGAAGAGCCGTTCCTGCAACTGGCCTTCCTGGCGCTGCCGGTGATCCCGCATCTGAAGATCACCGATCACGGCATGGTGGACGTGGACCGCTTCGAGGTGATCGCCTGACCGCCCCCTGCGTCCCCCTCTGCGGCCCCCCCTGCGGCCCCCCCCTGCGGCCCCCCCTGCGGCCACGTCGGCGTTGCGCCGCGGGCGGGGCCGGGCGTAGGCTGTCGCATCGGCTCTTCAGGGAGGCTGCGATGCGACTGAAACTGGTGCTTCTGATGGGAACGCTGCTGATGCTGGCCGCCTGTGGCGGGCACGGATCATCGTCGTTCCTCTGACGCGTGAGGGCGGGCGGGCGTCGGGCCCGTTCGATCACGAAGACTTGAAGTCCGGGCGGCGGGCGCGTTAGGCTCGCCCCATGCGTGAGTCCGTGATCCTCTTGCTCTTGGCCGCCACCCTGGCGGCCCTGTCGGTTTCTGCGCATGGCGCGGTGCTGTCCGGCCCGCTGCTGGTCGCGCTGGGCTTCGGGCTGATCGGGGCGCTGCTGCTCTGGCGGCGGCGGTGGTATCCTCTCTGACGCGGCAGGGGCTGGCGCCGGTGGTCTGGTTCGACGCCAATGCGGGCTATCTGATCGCGGGGCGCTGCATGGGCCCCGCGCCGCTGGGCTGCGCGCTGGGCCTGCCGCCGGATCAGGTCTATGTGGCGCCGAAGGGCACCCCCGCCGACCCCCAGATCCTGCACGCGGCACAAACCCTCTCGGCCCGGGTGGTCACCAACGACCGCTACCGTGACTGGACCGGGACACACCACGAGGTGACCACCCCCGGCTTCCTGATCCGCGGCCGGTTCGAGGGGGACAGCGTTCGGCTGGAGGGGCTGTAAGGCGGCGGGTGGCCCGCGCGGTGCCGTGACGGCGCAGGCTGCGGCGAGGCAGGGTTAAACTCGCGCAATGTACAAAGTACGTCACGCGCGTCGGCGGCTGTACAGTCCGGAGAAGTTAACATTCATTCCGTGAATTGGATGTTGTCTCCAAGACTCTTCAACAGAGAGATACTCTTCTTTGAAAATTAGTCTGATGTTATGATTCATATCTGAATACACTAGAACATTTTCTTTATAAACAGGTGTAAGGGCCTCTTCTGCGATGGTGGCGTCGAAGTGGGCTACAAGGGACAATTCTCCCATGTTTGGCCCATAAGGTCTATTTGTGCCATAAAGGGAGCAGCCAGATACGAAGCACCTGCGCTGACCAGACAGCCCATTCGGTAGGTCTGTAATGGTAATCTCGGCGCTTCCGCTCTCGTCAAAAAGTCGGACGTAGTTGCCAGCAATTGAATTGCTCAGATCTGGAAGAATAGATCCGAATGGAACAGGTGCGCTCAGTGCAGCG
>JAJZVD010000066.1 GCA_021845805.1 Pseudomonadota bacterium
CAAGCGCATGGCGCTGAAGGACGAGATCTGGAAGCGCCTGCAGGCGGCCTGAGTTCCGGCCCCCCCCCGTTACCGGGACATTTTCCGCCCGGCCCCGCTGTCTCGGGGCCGGGCGTTTTCATCCGATCTCGTAGGGCAGAAGGCCGCGCCGGTCGGGGTTGACGCGCAGTCGGCGTTCCAGCGGCGGAACGGACCGCTGGTGGCAATCGGCGCGTTCGCAGATGCGGCAGGAAATTCCGATCGGCTCGAATCCGCGGCTCAGGTCCAGGTCATCGGCATAGACAAGCTGCGGGGCGTGGCTGACCTCGCAGCCAAGGCCGATGGCGAAGCGGCGGACGCGCGCATGGAAGCTGCCGCCGGGTTTCGACACTTCGCGCGCCAGGCAGAGATAACGCACCCCGTCGGGCGTTTCTGCAAGCTGGCGCAGGAAGCGGCCCGGCGTTTCGAAGGCGGCGTGCACATTCCACAGCGGGCAGGCGCCACCGAAGCGGGCGAATTGCAGCCGGGTGGCCGAGTGGCGCTTGGTGATGGTTCCCGCCTGGTCGACGCGCACGAAGAAGAACGGGATGCCCTTGGCGCCGGGTCGTTGCAGGGTGGACAGCCGATGCGCGACCTGCTCGATCGAGGCGCCGAAGTGATCGGCCAGACGTTCCAGATCGTGCCGCATCTGCTGCGCGGCGGCGAGGAAGGGGCGGTAGGGCAGCAGCGCCGCGCCCGCGAAATAGTTGGCCATGCCGATCTTGGCGATGGCACGCGCCTCGTCGGACTGGAAGCGCGCAAGGTCGAGCGTGGCTTCCAGAAGATCGTTCTGGGTCAGCAGCGCCACCTGATGCAGAAGCTGGAACCGTTGGGTCGCGGTGGGGCTGCGGGCCGACAGCGTCAGGCGCTGCGCGCCCGCGTCATAGGCCCGCAGCGGCGCCGCATCGGCCAGTTCCAGCGCCACGCCGCGCGCCGACAGCGCCGCCCGCGCGGCCTCGACCGGGTCGGCGGCCTGGCTGGCAAAGCGTTCGGCCGCGCGGTCCACCGCGTCGATGTAATTGTCGCAATAGTGAAAGAAATCCCGCACGTCCTCCCAGGGTGAAGGGCGCAGTGTCGCATCCTCGCGCCCCAGCGCCTCGTCCAGCGAGGCCAGTCGTTCATGGGTCTGCCGATAGGCGCGGTGCAGGTGCAGGAAGGCGCGTGCCAGCGTGGGGGCATTCGAGGCGGCCAGCCGCAGATCGGCCAGGGGCGGCGTGGCTTCGGCAAAGACGGGGTCGGCCAGCGCCTCGCGCATGTCGGTCACCAGCCGTTCGGCATCGCCGGTCGACAATTCCGTCACGTCGAAGCCGAATTCCTGGGCAAGTGCCAGCACCACCGCCGCCGACACCGGGCGATGGTTGTTTTCCATCTGGTTCAGATAGGGCAGCGACACGCCCAGCTTTTCGGCGAAGGCGCGCTGGGTCAGCGCCAGCCGGGCGCGCAATTCGCGCAGCGTGGTTCCGGCGTAGAGCTTCTGGGCGGGCATGGTGGTTCCCATGGGTTTGCGCGGGTTTGCAGGATAGGTTTGCAAACTGCCGCGCGCAAGCCCGGGCCGGGGGCGCGATGACGGCGTACCCGCCAGTGGGACGCCCTACTGCGGCGTGCTGGGCGCGCCGCCTTCGAAGCGGTTGCCGTTGCGGTAATCGCAGGGGGCCTCCTGCATCTCCAGATGCAGGCGGTCGCCCGTATAGGGGTGGGCGCGGGCCAGATCTTCGTCGAAGTCGATGCCAAGACCGGGGGCCTCGGGCGGGATGATGTAGCCGTCTTCCCACGTGATCGTGTGCTTGATGAGGGCAAGGTGGAAGGCGCCACCCGTCTCGATGGTCTCGGCGATCAGCAGGTTCGGGATCGAGGTGGCCAGGTGGATGTTGGCCGCCCATTCGACCGGCCCGGCATAGAGGTGCGGCGCCATCTCGGCGTTGAACACCTCGGCGATGGCGGCCAGTTTCTTCGCCTCCCAGATGCCGCCGAGGCGTCCGAGGGCGGGTTGCAGGATCTTCACCCCGCCCGTGCGCAGCACCGTGGCGAATTCGGCCTTCGTGGTGAAGCGCTCGCCGGTCGCAATGGGGATGCGGACGGCGCGGGCGACCTCGGCGAATTCCAGCAGGTTGTCGGGCGGGATCGGTTCTTCGTACCAGAGCGGCAGGTAGGGTTCGATCGCCTGGCCCAGCCGGATGGCGCCGCCGGTGGTGAACTGGCCATGCGTACCGAAGAGCAGGTCTGCGCGATCGCCCACGGCTTCGCGGATGCGCTTGCAGAAGGCGACCGAGCGGGTGATGTCGCTCATCGCCGGTTCATGGCCGCCGCGGATCGTGTAGGGACCCGCGGGGTCGAACTTGACCGCGGTGAAGCCCATGTTGACGAAGCGCAGCGCGGCCTCTGCGGCCATGTCGGGATCGACCCAGAAATCCGGGTGGCTCTGGCCCGGCTCGGGGTAGAGGTAGGTGTAGGAGCGGATGCGCTGGTTCATCTTCCCGCCCAGAAGCGCCCAGACCGGGCGGTTGCGGGCCTTGCCAAGGATATCCCAGCAGGCGATTTCCAGCCCCGCGAAGGCGCCCATCACGGTGGGATCGGGGCGCTGGGTGAACCCTGACGAGTAGACCCGGCGATACATCAGTTCGACATCCTCGGGCGAGCTGCCCTGCATGTGGCGCGCGAAGACATCCTCGATCACCGCCTTCATGGCCTTTGGGCCGACGGTGGAGACATAGCATTCGCCGTAGCCCACGATGCCGCAGGCGGTGGTGAGCTTCACGAAGGTCCAGTAGCGGCCGCCCCAGCCGGGGGCGGGCGGGGCCACGGTGAAGATCTCGAGGTCTTGCAGGCGCATCTCTGTCTCCCTGGCCGGCGGCCGGGGGCTGTGCCCCCGGACCCCCGGGATATTTGCGGACCGGACATGGGTCAGGGCGAGGGTAGGTCGGACGCGGCCCGGGCTTCGCGCAAGGGCGCGACATGCAGCGCGACGCAAACGACCATCAGCAGGGCCGCCAGCAGGAACGGGGCGCCGGGCAAGTGCCAGGGAGCGCCCGGGGCCGTGAAGGCCGAGAAGGTGGCCGTCATGATCGGGGGCGAGAGGATCATCGAGAGCGCGGCGAGGCTGGAGAGGACCCCCTGCAGTTCGCCCTGCGCATCGGCGGGCGCGTTGCGCGACATCAGCGATTGCAGCGCCGGGGTCACGAGCCCGCCGAGGGCCGAGACCGGCGTGAAGGCCAGCGCCCAGGCGGGCGAGGTGACGAGGCCATAGAAGACCAGGGTCACCAGATCGGCCAGCATGCCCCAGAGCACGGCCCGGTGTTCGCCCAGGCGGCGGATCGCGGGGCCAACCATCAACGCCTGCACGATCACCATGCAGGCCCCGAAGATGGCGAGCGAAACACCGATCATCCAGGCGCCCCAGCCGAACTGCGCCGCGCCGTAGAAGCTCCAGACCGCGGGCCAGACGTAGAAGGCGATGGAATAGATCAGATAGCTCGCGAGCAGGCGGCGGAGGCCGGGCAGGCGGCTCACGGCGCGCAGGGCGGCCAACGGATTGGCGCGCGCCGGGGTGAAGCGGCGGCGCAGGCCCGGTGCGAGCGATTCCGGCAGGGCGAAGAACCCGAAGGCCAGGTTGGCAAGCGCCATCGCCGCGGCGGCGTAGAAGGGGGCGCGGGGGCCGAGGGTGGCCAGAAGCCCGCCCAGCAGCGGCCCCGCGATGAAGCCAAGGCCGAACCCCGCGCCGATCAGGCCGAAGGTGCGCCCGCGGGTGTCGGCCGGCGTAATGTCGGCCGCATAGGCATTGGCGGTGGATTGCGTGGCCGAGGCGACCCCGGCGCCGATCCGGCCTGCCAGCAGCCACCAGACCGACCCGGCCCGCGCCATCACGAGGTAGTTCGCCGCCATCACCGCCAGCGAGACGAGCAGGACAGGACGGCGGCCGAAGCGGTCCGAGAGGTTGCCAACCAGCGGGCCGCAGAGGAACTGCATCATCGCGAAGGCGGTCGACAGCACGCCCCCCCACAGCGCCGCCTGCGCAAGGCCGCCGCCCGTGACCTGTTCCAGCAGGGCAGGCATCACAGGGAAGATCAGGCCGATGCCGATCGCATCAAGCGTGACCGTGATCAGGATGAAGCTGAGCGCAAGGTTCGGCATGGGGCCCTGGGGCCGGGCGTGGGTGCCCGCGGGGGCACCCTAGCGTGGCGGGCAGGAAAGGCTAGAGCGCGCGCACGGCGGCGGCGAAGGCGCGCGCCTCGGCCGGGGCTTGGCCCAGCAGCGCCGCCGGCGTCAGGCGGGCGGGCCAGTCGGGCCCCGGGAAATCGCGGGCGGCAAGCGTCGGCAGCGCAGTGCCGCGGGTGCGCGCCTCCGCCACCAGCGCCTTGACGGCCGCCTCTGCAGCCGGGCGGGGCATCGTTTCGGCCAGCGCGAAGCTCAGCGCCTCGGCATAGAGAAGGCCGAGGCCGTCAGCGAGGGCCGCCTGCATCCGCGCGGGGGCGGGGGCGAGGCTGGCGGCCAGGCCCTCCGCCGTCAGCAGCATCCGCCCGAGGCCCGCGCACATCTGGGGCAGCGCCAGCCATTCGGTGATCCAGGCGGTCGCATCGCGCTGCTGGCGGTGCAGCGCCGCACCGGCCATGGTTGCGCCAAGGCCTGTCATCTGGCGCGCGAGCGCGACCAGCACCGAGGGGCCGACGGGGTTCACCTTCTGCGGCATGGTCGACGACCCGCCGCCCTGGCCAAGCTGCACCTCCTCGATCCCCGATTGCGATAGCAGGATCAGATCTTCGCCAATCCGGCCAAGCAGTTGCGCGGTGATCGTGATCCAGGCCGCAAGGCCTGCCACGCCATCGCGGGCCGCGTGCCAGCTTTCGCCCGGATCGGCGAGGTTCAAGGCCGCCGCCAGCCCGGCGCGGACCTTTGGCGCATCGGGCCCCATCGCAGAATTCGTACCCGAAGCGCCCGAAAGGCTGACCTTCAGGAGATCTGCCTTGACGTTTTCCAGTCTTTCCCGCTGGCGCAGCAAAGGTGCGCCCCAGCCAGCCACTACCGCGCCGAAACTGGTCGGCGTGGCCACCTGCGCATAGGTGCGGGCGGCCATCGGCAGAGTTGCGTGCGCCTCGGCCAGATCGGCAAGCCGGGCCAGAAGCGCGGAGATCCGGGCGGACAGGATGGACAGCACCTGCCGCAGGCGCAGCATCAGCGCGGTGTCGATGATGTCCTGGCTGGTGGCGCCCCAGTGCAGCCACTGGCTGTGTTCGGGCGCCTCGAGCGCCTTGCGTGCCGCGGCGATCAGGCCGGGCACCGGCACCGCATTCGCGCCGGTCTCGGCGGCAAGGCCCGCGGGGTCGATCTGGATTTCCAGCGTGGCGCGATGCAGGAAGGCCGCGCTTTCGGCCGGGATCAGGCCAAGCGCGCCCTGCACCTTGGCCAGCGCGCCTTCGACCAGCAGCATGGCGCGCAGTTCGGCGCTGTCGGTGAAGAGCCGTGCGATTTCGGGGTCGCCCAGAAGATCGCGGTAGAGCAGGGAATCGAGCGGCGAGGCGGGCATCAGGCGGGCCTCAGCCCCAGAGCCGCGCGGGCCTGCGCGGGGGTGGCGACGGGGCGGCCGTATCTTGCGCAGAGGTCCGCGGCGCGCCGGACAAGTGCTGCGTTCGAGGGGGCAAGGGTCGTGCGGTCGAGCCGCAGGTTATCCTCAAGCCCGGTGCGGGTATGTCCGCCCGCGGCGATGCACCATTCGTTTACCTCGAGTTGATGCGGCCCGATCCCGGCCCCGCACCACAGCGCATCCGGGGCCAGCCGGTTCAGCGTCTCGATGTAAAAGTCGAATACCCGCCGGTCGCAGGGCATCGCGTTCTTCACGCCCATCACGAACTGGACGTAAAGCGGCCCCTTCAGGCGTCCGTCCTGGCTCATCTTCACCGCCTGGAAGATATGCGACAGGTCAAAGGCCTCGATTTCCGGCTTCACGTCATATCTCAGCATTTCGGCCGCCAGCCAATCCACCAGATCGGGCGGGTTTTCGTAGACCCGGGTGGGGAAGTTGTTCGAGCCGACCGACAGGCTGGCCATGTCGGGGCAGAGCGGCAGCATGCCGCCGCGCGCCTGCCCGGCACCCGACCGGCCGCCGGTGGACAGTTGCACGATCATGCCGGGGCAGTGTTTCTCGATCCCCTCCTTCAGGCGCGCGAAGCGTTCCGGGTCCGATGTGGGGGTCTGATCGTCGTTCCGGACGTGGCAATGGGCGATGCTGGCACCTGCCTCGAAGGCGGCCTGGGTCGATTCCACCTGCTCTGCCACGGTGATCGGAACGGCGGGGTTGTTTTCCTTGCGGGGAACCGAGCCGGTGATGGCGACGCAGAGGATGCAGGGGGCGGTCATTCTGTGGCAATCTCGATGAGGCGTTCGGCCAGCATAGCGGGTGCCGCAAAGAAGGGCGAGTGGCCGGTGGGCAGCGTTCTGACCGTGCCGGGGGGCCAGCCTTCGGTCATGTGTTCCTGCCATTCCGGCGGGATCGTGCGGTCGTCGGTGCAGCGGATGTAGGCGCGCGGGATCGCGGCAGAGCGCGCGGTCAGCGCCAGCACCGTTTCCTGTGGCGCGATCGGCTGCGGTGTCAGATGGGCGCGGGCGTAGTCGATGGTGCCTGGCGGGCAGTCGTGATAGAAGACATCGTCGAGCATCGCGGGATCGGCCGACCAGGTCAGCCGGTCGGGCGCGACGCGGATGGCGGGCAGCAGCGGCTGGCGCGGCGCGGCCCGGCGGCGGTCGGCCAGCGACTGGCCCGGGATCGGCACATAGGCGCAGAGGTAGACAAGCTTCGTCACCTTCCCCGGCGCCCGTTCCGCGGCGGCGGTGATCGGGTAGCCGCCCATCGAATGGCCGACCAGGATTACAGGTGCATCGATCGCATCCACGATCGCGCGGGCATAGGCGTCCAGCGTGACCTCGCCCGCAGGCGTCCTGTCCTGCCCGTGGCCGGGCAGGTCGATGGCGCGGGCGCTGTGGCCACCCGTGTTGAGAAACGGCAAGACGTCACGCCAGCACCAGGCGCCGTGACAGGACCCGTGGATCAGCAGGAACTGCGCCATCAGATATCGAAGAACACGGTTTCATCAGGGCCTTGCAGCACGATGTCAAACCGGTATTCGCCCGCGCCCGTGGCTTTGGCCAGCAGCGTCGGAATGCGCGCCTTGTGTTCGATCCGTGCAAGGACGGGACAGGCGGCGTTGGCCTCTGCCTCGTCCTCGAAACAGATGCGGGTCTGCAGGCCGGTGTTGATGCCGCGCGCGACGATCCAAAGCGAGATATGCGGCGCCATCACGCCGCCCTGCGGCAACGCCACGGGCCCCGGCTTGATCGTGGTCAGCCGCCAGTCGCCGGTGTTGAAATCGGCGACGATGCGCGCCCAGCCGGTCACGTTGGGGTCGGCTGTTCCGCGGCGTTCGCCGGGCGAGGGGTAGAGGCCCGCCGCATCGGCCTGCCAGCTTTCGATCAGCGCATCGCGCAGGATCATGCCCGCGCCGTCGCGCACATGGCCGGTGATGCTGATGCGCTGCCCTTTGGCGCCGTCGCGGATGGGCGAGCGGCCCAGATCCTCGGGGTAGATGCCGGTATTGCCCAGAAGGTTCGGCACCAGCCCGATATGTACATAGGGCCCCGCGGTCTGCGAGGGCGATTCCGGCAGATAGTCCAGAGGTTGCGGCATCACATCCCCTCCCTGCGGTTTTCGAAATGGGTCTGGCGGCGGCCGCGCAGCACGATGTCGAAGCGGTAGGCCAGGCAATCCATCGGGATCGCCATCCCCATGTCGAGCGGCGCCACCAGCCGGTCGATGGCGGCGGGGTCGGGGATCGTGTTCACGATCGGGCAGCGCTTGATCAGCGGATCGCCCTCGAAATACATCTGGGTGATCAGGCGCTGGCCGAAGCCCGAGCCGAAGACCGACACATGGATATGCATCGGCCGCCAGTCGTTCACCCCGTTCGGCCAGGGATAGGCGCCGGGGCGGATCGTCAGGAATTCGTAACGGCCTTCTGCATTCGTCACGGTCCGCCCGCAGCCGCCGAAATTGGGGTCGAGCGGCGCGGTGTAGCCATCCTTCTTGTGGCGGTAGCGGCCGCCCGCGTTGGCCTGCCAGATCTCGACCAGGACGCCCGGCACCGGGCGGGCGGTTTCGTCAAGCACCCGGCCGTGCACGATGATGCGTTCGCCGATGGCGGGCTGGCCGGTGAAGTTCAGGATCAGGTTGTTGTCCAACTCCCCCAGCATGTCGCGGCCGAAGGCGGGGCCGGTTTCCTCGCTGAGGGTGGACCCCATCGCCACCAGCGCCCGGCTGGGTGCGCGGGTGACCGATGTCTTGTAACCCGGGGTGTAGGCCGGCGGATGCCAGAGCCGGTTGCGGGCGATCAGCGGGCCGGTCGTGGGCGCGTCAGACATGTTCCCCCCGTTCCGCAAGAATCTTGCGGGCAAGTTTGAAGGCGTGGTTGGCGCGGGGCACGCCCGCGTAGATGGCGACATGCAAGAGCACCTCGCGGATATCCTCGGGCGTGGCGCCGGTGTTGGCGGTCGCGCGCAGGTGCAGTTCGAATTCCTCCCAGTTGCCAAGGCCCGCCAGCAGCGCCAGCGTCAGCATCGAGCGTTCGCGCGGCGGGATCGTGTCGCGCGACCAGACATGGCCCCAGGCCGCCTCGGTGATGAGGTCGAGAAAGGGGGCGTCGAACGCCGTCTGTGCGGTGCGCGAGCGGTTCACATGCTCTTCGCCCAGCGTCTTGCGGCGGGTTTTCTCGCCCTGTTTCAGGCGCTCAGACATGGCCGATCTCCTTCAGGAAGCGGGTCAGAACCTCGGCATACTCGGCGGGCTTTTCCACGCAGGCCAGGTGGCCCGCGCCGCGCATCAGGTGGAACCGGCTGCCCTTGATCAGATCGCCCGTCTCGCGCACCAGGTCGGGCGGGGTCGATCCGTCCTCGGACCCGGCGATGACCAGCGTGGGCAGCGTCAAGGCCGCGGTGGTGGTGTAGAAATCGGTGCCCGCGATGGCGGCGCAGCAGCCGATGTAGCCCTCGGCCGGCTGGCGGATCAGCATGTTGGCCCAGGCGCAGAAGGCGGGGGTGGCGCGAAACCCCCTGGCAAACCAGCGTTCCAGGATGCCGTCGGCGATCGGGGCGATGCCCTGGGCCTTGACCGCCGCGATCCGTGTGGCCCAGCTGTCGGCGGTGCCGATCTTGGCCGCCGTGTTCGACAGCACGAGCCCGCGGATCAGGTCCAGCCGCTTTGTGGCCAGCCCCTGCGCGATCAGCCCGCCGATGGAGAGGCCGACGAAGACCGCATCCCTGACCTCCAGCGCATCCATCAGCCGTTCGGCATCCCGCACCAGCGCGCCCATCGCGTAGGGGCCTTGCGGGCACTCCGACAGGCCATGGCCGCGCTTGTCATAGCGGATCAGCCGCAGGCCGGGCGGCAGCAGCGCCACCACATCATCCCAGAGCCGCAGGTCGGTGCCCAGCGAATTGGCAAAGACTACCGGCGCGCCCCCCGGGTCGCCATCTTCCCGGTAATGCAGCTTCACGTCGCCCAGATCGCAGACTTGCATGGCACCCTCAGTATGGCAGGCCAACGTAGTTTTCCGCCAGCACCGTCCGCGCGGCGCTGGAATGTTCCAGATAGGCGATCTCGCTGTTCTGGATGTGCTGGTCGAACTCTGTCTGGTCGGGGAAACGGTGCAGCAGCGTGGTCATCCACCAGCTGAAGCGGATCGCCTTCCAGACCCGCGCCAGCGCGCGGTCGGAATAAGCCTCTACCAGGTCCTCGGTGCCGTCGCGGTAGCGCGCGATCAGCGCCTGCGACAGGTAGTGCACATCCGACACCGCCAGGTTCAGCCCCTTGGCGCCGGTCGGCGGCACGATATGGGCCGCATCGCCAACCAGGAACAGCCGCCCCCAGCGCATCGGTTCCGCAACGAAGCTGCGCAGCGGGGCGATGGACTTTTCGATCGCGGGGCCGGTGACAAGGGTATCTGCGGCCTCGTGCGGGATGCGGCGGCGCAGTTCATCCCAGAAGGCGGTATCCGACCACTGTTCGACCCGGTCGGTCAGCGGCACCTGCAGGTAGTAGCGGCTGAGGTTGGCATTGCGCATCGAGCACAGCGCAAAGCCGCGTTCGTGGTTGGCGTAGATCAGCTCATGCGAGACGGGTGGCGTTTCCGACAGCACGCCAAGCCAGCCGAAGGGATAGACCTTTTCGAAGGTCTTCAGCAGCGAGGCGGGCAGGGCGGCACGGCTGACGCCGTGGAAGCCGTCGCAGCCCGCGATGTAATCGCAGTCGATCCGGTGTTCGGTGCCGTCCTTGGTGTAGGTGACGAACGGCGCATCGGGCAGGCCGTGAAGCGTGACGCCTTCGGCCTCGTCGATCACGACGCCGCCCATCGCGTCGCGCGCGTCATACAGGTCGTGCGTCACCTCGGTCTGTCCGTAGACCATGACGCGGGTGCCAACCAGCGCCTCGAAATCGATGCGGATCGCGCGGTTGCGGGCCGACAGCAGGGTGCCGCCATGCACGAAGCCCTCGCGGTGCATCCGTTCGCCCACGCCAGCCGCATCGAGCATCCCCACGGTGCCCCATTCAAGAACGCCCGCGCGGATCCGCGACAGAACGTAGGCGCGGTCGCGGCGTTCCAGAACGACCGTGTCGATCCCCGCCCGGTGCAGA
Organism: Pseudomonadota bacterium; assembly: GCA_021845805.1. GTDB lineage: Bacteria > Pseudomonadota > Alphaproteobacteria > Rhodobacterales > Rhodobacteraceae > Solirhodobacter. The sequence continues at coordinate 10,691 of JAJZVD010000066.1, forward strand.
AGTTGCGCCAGAAGCAGTCCGGAGGGGCCGCCCCCGATGATGCAGACCTGTGTTCGCATGATGACTCTCCCTTGACGCAGAATGCTGCAATTGATTGTCATCGTCAATTATATTGGCGGCCCCGCAAGGCAAGGTCAGCCAAGCGTCTTCAGCGCCGCCACGAACATCTCGGGGTCCACATTGCCGCCCGAAGCGACGGCTATCACCGCCTCGCCCGCGATCTGGTCGGGGCGGAAGAGGGCGGCGGCAAGCGCCACCGCGCCGCCCGGCTCCAGCACGATCTTCAGCCGCAGGAAGGCCAGTGCCACGGCGGCCAGCGCCTCGTCATCGCTGACGGCCAGGCCGGGGCCGCAAAGGCGGTGCAGGATGGGAAAGGTCAGGTTGCCGGGCTGCGGCGTGATGATCGCATCGCAGATCGACCCGGTCAGGGCCGCGTTGCGCTGGATCGTGCCCGCGGACAACGAGCGGGCCACATCGTCGAACCCCTGCGGCTCGGCCGGGCGGGCGCGCAGGCCGGGCGCGCGCGACTCCAGCGCCAGCGCGATCCCCGAGGTCAGCCCGCCGCCGCCGCAGCACACCAGCACATCGGCGTGGCTGATGCCCGCCTCGGCGGCCTGTTCGGCGATCTCCAGCCCGACCGTGCCCTGGCCCGCGATCACCTGCGGCTCGTCGAAGGGCTTGATCAGCGTCAGCCCGCGCTCGGCCGCGATCCGGGCCCCCAGCGCGTCGCGATCCTCGGTGGCGCGGTCGTACAGGATCACCTCGGCGCCCAGCGCGCGGGTGTTGGCGATCTTCAGCGCCGGCGCATCGGCCGGCATCACGATGACCGAAGGCACGGCATGCAGCCGCGCGGCCCAGGCCACGCCCTGCGCGTGGTTGCCTGAGGAAAAGGCGATGACGCCCCGCGCCCGCGTGGCGGAGTCCAGCGCCGAAACGGCGGACCAGGCGCCGCGGAACTTGAAGCTGCCGGTGTGTTGCAGGCATTCGGCCTTCACGAAGACGCGCCGCCCGGCGATCTCGTCCAGAAAGGGCGAGGACAGCAGCGGCGTGCGGCGCGCGTGCCCCTGAAGGCGGGCGGCGGCGGCCTCGATCATGCGGATGTCAGTCATGGGAACCTCGGGTCAGGCGCAGGCGGCAAGCCAGCGGTGCAGGACGGCGAGCGCCTCTGGCTCGTCGAGAAAGGGGATGTGGGCGCGGTCGGGCACCTCGGCAAAGATCATGTCGGGGCGGCGTCGGCGCATCTCGGCCGCGGTGACGGGCGCCAGAAGGTCGGAGTTGGCGCCGCGGATCAGCGCCAGCGGCAGGCCCGCGGCTGCATCAAACAGGGGCCAGGCATCGCCTGGCGGCCCCTCGAACGCGTTCAGGAACGCCTCGCGCAGCGCAGGGTCGTAGGTGATGCGCAGGCCTTCGGGTGTCTCGCGGTAGTGAAGTCGCGCCTCGGCCATCCAGCGGTCCGGGGGGACGTTGGCAAAGCCGGGCATGGCGCCGGGCAGCATTTCGGCCATCTCGGCATGGGTCCGGGCCCGCGGGTTGCGACCGACATAGCCGAAGATGCGGTCCAGCCCGGCGCGTTCGATCACCGGGCCCACGTCGTTCAGGCACAGGCCCAGCAGCCGGTCATGGGCGGTCGCGGCCAGGAACATCCCGATCAGCCCCCCGCGCGAGGTGCCGAGCAGCGCGGCCTTCGCCACCCCCAGGTGATCGAGCAACGCCACTGCGTCCTGCGCTTCCCGCGGGACGGTGTAGGTGGCCGCGCCGGTGAAATCGGACCCTCCGCGGCCGCGGTAATCCATCCGGATCAGGCGGCAGGGCGGCAGGTGGGGGGCCATGTAGGCAAAGTCGCCCCCCGTGCGCGTCAGCCCCGCCAGACACAGAAGCGGCGTACCCGCGCCCTCGTCGGTGTAGTGCAGGCGCGCGCCGTCTGCGGCGGTGAAATGCGGCATCAGAGGCTCCGGGCAAGGGCGGGAAGGGGGGTGAGGTCGGGCAAGACATGCGCCGGGCGCCAGGGCAGCCGGTCCACCGGCGCGCCTGCACGGTTGACCCAGGCGGTGGTGAAGCCATAGCCCGTGGCCGATCCCGCGTCCCAGCCGTTCGACGAGACGAAGAGCACCTGCCCGGGCGGGCAGCCGAAGCGTGCGCCCACAAGGTCGTAGACCCTGGCGGATGGTTTGAAGACGCCCGCGGATTCGACCGACAGCACCGCGTCCAGCCTGTCGCCGATCCCGGCCGATGTAACGGCGGCCTCCAGCATGGCGGGCGAGCCGTTCGACAGGATCGCCGCGGCAAAGCCCGCGGCCTTCAGCGCGGCCAGCATCGCGGGCACCTCGGGGTAGGCATCGAGCCGGTCGTACAGCGCCATCAGCCGGTCGCGCAGCACCGGGTCGGCAAGCCCCGCGGCCTCCATCGCCCAGTCGAGCCCGTCGGCCGTGACCTGGCGGAAATCGGCATGCGCCCCGGTGATCGCGCGCAGCCAGCTGTATTCCAGCTGCTTGCGCCGCCAGTCTTCGGCCAGCCGGGGCCAGACCGCTGCCAGCCGTTCGCCCCCCGGTTCGGCGGCGGCACGGCGGGCGGCGGCATTCACATCGAACAGCGTGCCATAGGCATCGAAGACGCAGGCGGTGATGGGCATGGGAACCTCCGCCGGGAAGGTGGCACAGGCGACGGAAGAGGGGAAGGGCGCATGGCCCGGGGCCGTGTCACTCGGGGTGCGTGTCGTGGAAGCGGGTGTAATCCAGAACCCGGCGGCCATCGTCGTCTCGGGTGATGACATCGACGAAGCGGTGCCCCCAGCGGATCGCCGTGGCGGGCCAGGCGTGGCGCATGTAGACCTGCTGCGACATCGTCAGGTCAAAGCCGGTCATCACCACCACCAGTTCCAGGTCCACCGCCGCCGCGCCCTCGGCATCAAGGCCCCAGAGCGGGCTTCGTTCGTCGATCCGGTGCATCACCAGCCAGCTCAGGGAAAACACGGGGTTGCGGCTGCGGGTCAGGTCCAGATCATGGAATCGCCGCATCACCTGGCCGTCATGGTGTTCCTGCCGGATCAGGCTGAGCCGGGCGGTGGCTTCCAGAATGAAGTTGTGCCGCTGGTTCGCGGCGCGGAACATCAGATGCGGAACCCCGTCGAAGGTGGCGACAACCACCGTGCGGGAAAACAGGATGCGCGCCACGGGGCGGGAAAAGCGGGCGAACATCAGCCCCGAGGTGACCGCGATCAGCAGGATGCCACAGCCGATTTCCGCCGTGACCAGCAGGTTGCCCAGCAGCGAGTTGGGCACGACATTGCCGTAGCCCACCGTGGCAAGAGTGTGGACCGAGAAGAAGAAGGCCCGCGCGAAGGGCGACACGGGCTCGGCTTCACCACCCGACAACTCTCCGGGGGCAAGCAGGTAGAGGCCGGCAAAGACCGCGTTGATGCTGATGAAGACCGCCGCGAAGGTCAGGAAGAACCGCGGCCAGGTCATGCCGACCAGCGCATGATAGATGTCGGCGCCCACACGGCGCCGGGCGCCGATGGTGCGCACATCCATGCGTTGCATCGTCGAGATGGAGTCGGTGAAGCTGCGCCGCGGTGCGGGCCGCCTGACGCGCGGGCCCCCCTTTGGCGGGCGGCCCGGCATGGCTCAGATGTTCTCCGGCTGGGGCATCCCCAGCACATGATAGCCGCCATCCACGCGAATGATCTCGCCGGTGGTCAGCGCGCCGTAATCCGAGGCAAGGTAGACCGCCGTGCCGCCGATCGTCTCGAGCGTGGCGTTCTGGCGCAGGGGCGCGTTGGCCTCGGTCTGCCGGAAGGTCTTGCGCGCCCCGCCGATCGCCGCCCCGGCCAGCGTCTTGACCGGGCCCGGGCTGATCGCGTTGACGCGGATCCCGTCGGGCCCGAGGTCGTTGGCCAGATAGCGCACCGCGGATTCCAGCGCGGCCTTGGCCACGCCCATCACGTTGTAGAACGGGGTCACCCGGTTCGAGCCCTGATAGGTGAGCGTCAGAAGCGTGCCGCCGTTCGGCATCAGGGGGGCCGCGCGCTTGGCCACGTCGATGAACGAGAAGCACGAGATGCAGAGCGAGGTCTTGAAATTCTCGCGCGTCGTGTTGATGAACCGGCCGGTCAGTTCGTGCTTGTCCGAATAGGCGATCGCATGGACCACGAAGTCGATGCTGCCCCAGGCGTCCTTCAGCGCGCCGAAGGCCGCATCGAGCGAGGCATCGTCCATCACGTCGACATCCAGCAGCAGGTTCGAGCCAAGCGACTGCGCCAGCGGCTCGACCCGCTTGCCGAAGGCTTCGCCCTGGTAGGAGAAGGCCAGTTCCGCGCCTTCTTCGGCCATCGCCTTGGCAATCCCCCAGGCGATCGAGCGGTCGTTGGCGACGCCCATGATCAGCCCGCGTTTGCCCTTCATCAAATCGGCCATTCAGGCACCCCTTGGATCAAGCGTGGAACTTGCTGAAGACCAGCGTGGCGTTGGTGCCGCCGAAGCCGAAGCTGTTGGACAGGACCGAGTCGAGCATCACGTTCTCGCGCAGCGTGGTGACGATTTCGGCGGGCTTCAGCGCGGGGTCCAGGGTGGTGACGTTGGCCGAGGCCGCGATGAAGTTGCCGTTCATCATCAGCAGCGAATAGATCGCCTCATGCACCCCGGTGGCGCCCAGACTGTGCCCCGTCAGCGACTTGGTCGACGAGATCGGCGGCGTCTGGCCGTCGCCGAAGACGCGGCGGATGGCGTCGACCTCGGTCACGTCGCCCACGCTGGTCGAGGTGCCGTGGCTGTTGATGTAGTCGACATGGCGCCCTTCGGGCAGCGTCGACAGCGCAAGCCGCATGGACCGCTCGCCGCCCTCGCCCGAGGGGGCGACCATGTCGTAGCCGTCCGAGGTCGCGCCGTAGCCGGTGACCTCGCCATAGATCTTGGCGCCGCGGGCCAGCGCGTGGCCCAGTTCCTCCAGCACCACGACACCGCCGCCGCCCGCGATGACAAAGCCGTCGCGCGTTGCGTCATAGGGGCGCGAGGCGGTCGAGGGCGTGTCGTTGTATTTCGACGACATCGCGCCCATCGCATCGAAGAGGCAGGAGAGCGTCCAGTCCAGCTCCTCGCCGCCGCCGGCAAAGACGATGTCCTGCTTGCCCATCTGGATCAGCTCGACCCCGTTGCCGATGCAATGCGCGCTGGTCGAGCAGGCGGAGGTGATCGAGTAATTCACCCCCTTGATGCGGAACGGCGTGGCGAGGCAAGCCGAGTTGGTCGACGACATGCAGCGGGTGACCATGAACGGCCCCATCCGCTTCGGCGCGCCCTTTTCCATGACGATCTGGTGCGCCTGGAAGAAGTTCGACGTGGACGGCCCGCCCGAGCCCATGATCAGGCCCGTGCGCGGGTTCGACACGTCGGACTCGTCCAGCCCGGAGTCCGCCACGGCCTGCTTCATCGCCAGGAAGTTGTAGGCGGCGCCGGGGCCCATGAAGCGCAGGTCGCGCTTGTCGATGTTGTCTTCCAGCACGATCTGGGGCTGGCCCTTCACCTGGCTGCGGAAGCCGTGTTCGGCATAGTCCTCGGCAAAGACGATGCCCGACTTGCCCGCGCGGAGCGCGGCTTCCACCTCGGCCGCGGAATTGCCGATGGGCGAAATGATCCCGATCCCGGTTACGACGACGCGACGCATGGGCATTCTCCTTCCAGGTCAGCTCGCCGAGAGCGCGACCTTCATATCCTTGACCACATAGATTTCCTCGCCATCGGCCTCGACCCGTCCATCGGCAACCCCCATGGTCAGCCTGCGGGTCTGGATCGCCTTGGTGAAATCCACGAAATATGTAAGGCGCTTGCGGTCGGGGCGCACCATGCCGGTCAACTTGACCTCGCCGACGCCAAGCGCATAGCCGCGCCCCTGCCAGCCGCGCCAGCCCAGGTTGAACCCGGTCAGCTGCCAGAGCCCGTCAAGGCCCAGGCATCCGGGCATGATCGGGTTGCCGGGAAAGTGGCAGTCGAAGAACCACAGGTCGGGGGTGATGTCGAACTCGGCCACGACATGCCCCTTGCCGTGCAGCCCGCGATCTTCCGAGATGTCGGTGATGCGGTCCATCATCAGCATGGGCGGCAGGGGAAGCTGCGCGTTGCCCGGCCCGAACAACTCCCCGCGCGCGCAGCGCAGCAGGTCTTCCTTCTCGAAACGCGTCGGATAGCCCGCCATGCGGCCCCGTCCCCCTTGTCGATCCTCGTCCCTGTGATCCTCTATCATCGGGGTCCGAGCGGTGGCAAGGGCAGGGGGGGCGCGGTTTTCGTTTGAAAAGGCACGTCCCCGACCTTATCCTTTGGGCATGGAAGATACGTTGTCACAGATGACGCCTGCCGCGCTGGACGCGGCGACGCGCTGGCTGGGGGAGGCCGGGCTTCGCCCGACGCGGCAGCGGCTGTGTCTGGCTGCCTTGCTGGTCGGTGATGGCGCGAACCGGCATGTCACCGCGGAAAGCCTGTTCACCGCTGCGCGGGTCGCCGGGGAACAGGTGTCGCTGGCCACGGTCTACAACACGCTCCGGGCCTTCTGTTCGGCTGGGCTGCTGAACGAGATCACGGTAGACGGCACGCGCAGCTACTTCGACACAAGGCGCGACGACCATCCACATTTCTACTGGGAAGACAACCAGGCCCTGACCGACGCCCCCGCCGAAGGGCTGCGGATTGTGGGCCTTCCCGAGGTGCCGCAGGGCGCCGAGGTCTCGCGGGTGGACGTTGTGATCCGGCTGCGTCGGGTCTGATCCGGCCGACCCGGAACCGCCCGGCCTAGAACCACTGCCCCGGTTCCATCA
>JAJZVD010000007.1 GCA_021845805.1 Pseudomonadota bacterium
CAGCACCGCGCGGTGGAACGGCAGGACCGATGCGACCCCCGCGATGCGGAATTCTGCCAGCGCGCGGCGGGCACGCTGCAACGCCTCGTCGCGGGTGGCGCCGGTGACGATCAGCTTGGCCATCAGGGAATCGAACTGCCCCGGCACCACCGACCCCGCGACCACCCCGCTGTCCAGCCGGATGCCGGGGCCCGCGGGCGGGTCGAACACGGTCACCGGCCCCGGCGTGGGCAGGAAGCCGCGGCCCGGGTCCTCGGCGTTGATGCGGAATTCGATCGCATGACCGCGCGGGGCGGGCACCCCGTCATCGGCCAGCCGCGCGCCCTGCGCCACCCGGATCATCGCGCGCACAAGGTCGATGCCCGTCGTCTCTTCGGTCACCGGGTGTTCCACCTGAAGGCGGGTGTTCACCTCGAGAAACGAGATCGTGCCATTGGCCGACAGCAGATATTCCACCGTGCCCGCGCCACTGTAGCCCGCATGGGCGCAGATGCGCCGCGCGCTGTCATGGATGCGGGCGCGCTGATCCTCGGTCAGGAAGGGGGCGGGCGCCTCCTCGACCAGCTTCTGGTTGCGGCGTTGCAGCGTGCAGTCGCGGGTGCCGATCACCTTCACAGTACCGTGCCGGTCGGCCAGAACCTGCGCCTCGATATGGCGGGGGCGGTCCAGGAACTGTTCGATGAAGCATTCGCCGCGGCCGAAGGCGGCCTCGGCCTCGCGGGTGGCCGACAGGAACAGTTCTTCAACCTCGTCCAGGCGCCACGCCACCTTCAGCCCGCGCCCGCCGCCACCGAAGGCCGCCTTGATCGCGATGGGCAGGCCGTGGTCGCGCGCGAAGGCCAGCGCGGCGGCGGGGCTGTCCACCGGCCCCGGCGTGCCCGCGACCAGCGGCGCGCCCACCGCGGCGGCGATCCGGCGGGCCTCGATCTTGTCGCCAAGCGCCTCGATCACCTGCGGGTCGGGGCCGATCCAGATCAGCCCGGCCGCCTGCACCGCCGCCGCGAACTCGGCCCGCTCTGACAGGAAGCCGTAGCCCGGATGCACCGCCTCGGCCCCGGCGCGGCGGGCGATGGCGATGATCTTGCCCGCATCAAGGTAGGTTTCGGCCGGACGCTCGCCACCAAGCGCATGGGCCGCGTCGGCCATCTGCACGAAGGGCGCATCGCGGTCGCTGTCGGCATAGACGGCGATCGGGCTGATGCCCTCGTCGCGGCAGGCGCGGATGATGCGGACGGCGATCTCGCCCCGGTTGGCGATCAGCAGGCGGCGGATCGGGCGGGTCGGGCCGGTGGCGAACAGGGTCATGCGGGGCTCTCGGGCAGAAGGGGGGCGAAGGGGGCGGCGGCGGTGAAGCGGATGCGCGCGCCGGGCGGGATCTGCCCGGCCAGATCCAGCGCCGCGGGCAGCAGCGTGGCGATGACCGGATAGCCCCCGGTCAACGGGTGGTCGGCCAGAAACAGCACCGGCTGGCCGGAATGCGGCACCTGGATCGCGCCGGTCTCGGTGCCTTCCGAGGGCAGCTCGCGCGCGTCGGCCCGCGCAAGCGGCGTGGCCCCCTCCAGCCGGATCCCCACGCGCGAGCTGTGCGGGGTCACCTGCCATTCCTGCGCCAGGAACAGCGCGACGGTTTCGGGGGCGAACCAGTCGGCGCGCGGGCCCAGCGTCACCGGCAATTCCACCAGATCGCCCGGCGCGGGCAGGGCGGGCGCGGGGTCGGGCGGGGCCACGGCGGTGACGGGTTCGGCCCCCTGCCCCAGCCGGTCGCCGGGCGCCAGCGGGGGCGGGCCGACGGCGGCCAGCGTGTCGGTCGCGCAAGAGCCCAGAACCGGGGCCACCGCATAGCCGCCGCGCAGCGCCAGATAGCTGCGCATCCCCGCGGCGGGCGGCGGGATCAGCACCTCGTCCCCCGAATCGAGCGCGAAGGCCGCGCCGGGGGCGACCCGCCCGCCCGCGACCACCGCCTGCCCGGCGCCCGCCAGCGCCAGCGTCACCGGCGCTTCGGCCCGGAACCGCACGGGGCCCAGCGTCACTTCCAGCGCGGCGGCCCCGGCCGGGTTGCCCACCGCGCGGTTGGCCCGCCGCAGCGCCCCCGGATCCAGCGCCCCCGAGGCCGCGATCCCCTGCCCGCCCTGTCCGGCGCGCCCCTCGTCCTGAACCAGCACCGGAAAGGCCGCGGACAGCAGGGTCAGGGCGGGGGCCGCCACGGGGGCCGCCACGGGGGGCACTTCGGGCAGCGGGGCGGGCAGCGCGGCCGCGGGGTAGACCTGCGCGACCCCCTCGACAAAGCGCACCCGCTGACCGGGGCGCAGACGCGCGGGCGGATCGCGCGCCAGGTCCCACATCGGCACCCGCGTGGTGCCGATCAGTTGCCAGCCGCCGGGCGTATCCTTGGGGTAGATGCCGCAGAACCGCGCCGCCAGGGCGACCGACCCGGCAGGAATGCGGGTGCGCGGCGCGGGGCGGCGCGGCAGATCGAACCGGGGATCGTCGCCGGTCATGTAGGCAAATCCCGGCGCAAAGCCGCAGAAGGCCACCTGCCAGGTGGCCGCCTGATGCGCGGCAATCACCTCGGCCACGCCCAGGCCCAGATGGCGGGCCACCGCCGCCAGATCTCCGCCGTCATAGGTCATCGGGATCTCGACGGTCTCGCCCGCCCCCGCCGCCGCAGCGGGGCGAAGCCCGGGCGCGGGCTGACGCGCCCGGATGCGCCCGGCCAGCGCGCCGTCGGCCGCCACCCCCGGCCGGGTGCGCACCAGAAGCGTGCGCGCCGCAGGCACCACCTCGGCCACACCGGGCAGCGGGTCGGCGGCCAGCGCGTCAAAGAGCGCCAGCGTCGCGTCCAGGTCCTCCAGCTCGACCAGAAGGCTGCGCGGGCCGATGGGCAGGAACCGCATCGCTCAGCGCGCGCCGGGGCGGTCGGGCCGGGCCGCCGCGAAGGGCCGCACCGCGACCCCGCCCGCCTCCAGCACCGCGCGGACGCGCCCGGCCATGGCCACCGCGCCGGGGCTGTCGCCATGCACGCAAAGGCTCGCGGCCCGCAGCCGCAGCGGCGTGCCGTCGATCGCCGCGATCACCCCCTCGGTGGCCAGCCGCAGCATCCGCGCGGCCACCAGATCGGGATCATGCAGCACCGCCCCCGCCACCCGGCGCGAGACAAGCTGCCCCTCGGGCGTGTAGGCGCGGTCGGCAAAGGCCTCGGCCACGGTGGCAAGCCCCGCCTCGGCCGCCTGCGCCAGGATCGGCGCGCCTGCCAGCCCCATCAGCACCAGCCCCGGATCGACCAGCCGGATCGCCTCGATCACCGCCGCCCCCTGCCGGGCATCGGTGGCGATGGTGTTGTACAGCGCGCCATGCGGCTTGACGTAGCTGACGCGGGTGCCCGCCGCGGCGCAGACGCCCTGCAGCGCGCCGATCTGGTAGATCACGTCGGCCACCAGTTCGGCATGGGTCACATCCATCGGCCGCCGCCCGAATCCCACCCGGTCGGGATAGGAGACATGCGCGCCGATCGCCACGCCGCGCGCCGCCGCCGCCCGCACCGTGGCCAGCATGGTGGCGGGATCGCCCGCGTGAAAGCCGCAGGCCAGGTTCGCGGAACTGACGATGGCCAGCATGGCGGCATCGTCGCCCATCTGCCAGGCGCCATAGCCCTCGCCCAGGTCGCTGTTGATGTCGATGGTGGCAGTCATTCGGTCCTCCGGGGCTCGGGCGGCAGTCGGTGCGGGCAGCCGCCTGCGGAAACATGGGCAGGAGTCGACGCGGCGCGCGCGAACCCTAGCCCAAGTCGCGGCCGCCTGCCCAGACCGGAGCGGCCCGTTGGCGGCGCCCTCAGTCCCCGGCCAGCCAGACCGGGCTGTTGAGCAGCGTGCGCAGCAGATCCACCTGGCCGCGCAGCCCCATGCGGGCGAAGATCTGCTTGGAACAACTGCGTGCGGTTTCCAGCGTCCAGCCCAGATCGGCGGCGGCCTCGGCCAGGCGTTGCCCATCGGCCAGCCGCAGCGCCAGCCGCGCCTCGCTGCGGCTGAGACCGAAGGCCGCGGCCACGGCCTCCGGCCGCCGGTCGCGAAACGGGCCCGCGTGGCGCAGCCACAGCACCGCCCCCGGCGCCTCCTCGCGCGGCCGGGGCTGCATGGCCAGCCGCAGCAGCGGATCGGGGGCGGGCAGGGTCGCGGGCTGGCCGCGCAGCGCCGCCGCAAGCGCCCGCGCAAGGTCCGCGGCGAAGGCGGGGGCCAGGCCCGGGTCGGCGGCCTCCAGCCGGCCATCGGCGCGCAGCCTCAGCCCCGCCCGCGCAGCCAGATCGGCAGCCCCCGGCGCGGCCTCGGCCACCCGCCCGGCCGGGGTCAGCACCAGCCAGCCCGCCCCCAGCCTGCGCGCCGCGGCCCGGTCCAGCGCGGCGCGCGCGCGTTCGCCCGCCAGCGCCCGCCAGCCCGCGAGCGCGCGGCCCACCGCCGGGCCAAGCGCCGACAGCAGCACCGCATCCACCGCGCGGAAATCGCGCCCCGCCCGCCCGGCCACCAGCACCGCCTGCCCGCCGCCCGGCACCGCGCTGCGCAGCGCGCGCAGGGGCGCGCCGCCCCGGTCGGGGCCGGGCAGGTCGACCTGGGAATAGACCCGGTCCAGCCGCATCCGCGCGATGTCGGCCGCGTCGGGCCAGGCCGGGGCGTCGCCGTGCCGCCAGGACGCGGCCAGGCGATCGGGGTGCACCTCGATCAGCCCGACCCCCGCCGCCCCCGTGGCCCGCGCAAGCCCGGCCAGGAAGGCGGGCCAGTGATCGCCCGCCCGCCCCGCCGCATCATAGCCCGTCGCCGCCGCCAGCAGCGCGGCCTGCAACTCTGCCTCGTCGGACATCGCTTCAATCCGATCCAATTACCCCCTATCTGGGGGGTTATTTTCTCTGTCGCGCAGGCTACCCCCTGGGTCAACAGGTTTGACGGAGACGGCCCGATGAACGCAAAGACGCTGACCCACCTGCAACGGCTGGAAGCCGAAAGCATCCACATCCTGCGCGAGGTGGCCGCCGAGGCGGAAAAGCCGGTGATGCTGTACAGCGTGGGCAAGGACAGCGCGGTGATGCTGCACCTGGCCAAGAAGGCCTTCCACCCCGCGCCGCCGCCCTTCCCGCTGCTGCATGTCGACACCACCTGGAAGTTCCGCGACATGTACGTCATGCGCGAAAAGGCCGCCCGCACCGCGGGGATGGAGCTTCTGATCCACCAGAACCCCGAGGCCAAGGCCAAGGGCATCAACCCTTTCGACCACGGCCCGCTGCACACCGACATGTGGAAGACCGAAGGGCTGAAACAGGCGCTTGATCTTTACGGCTTCGACGTGGCCTTCGGCGGCGCGCGCCGCGACGAGGAAAAGAGCCGCGCGAAGGAACGGGTGTTCTCGTTCCGCTCGGCCAACCACCGCTGGGACCCCAAGAACCAGCGCCCGGAACTCTGGCGGCTTTACAACGCCCGCAAGGCCAAGGGCGAAAGCGTGCGGGTGTTCCCGATCTCGAACTGGACGGAACTCGACATCTGGCAATACATCCACCTGGAAGGCATCGAGATCGTGCCGCTCTACTTCGCCGCGCCGCGCCCCACGGTGGACCGCGACGGGCTGATCCTGATGGTGGATGACGACCGCTTCCGCCTGCACCCCGGCGAGGTGCCCAAGATGCGCTCGGTCCGGTTCCGCACGCTGGGCTGCTACCCGCTGACCGGCGCGGTGGAAAGCACCGCGACCACCCTGCCGCAGGTCATCCAGGAAATGCTGCTGACCACCACCTCGGAACGCCAGGGCCGGGCGATCGACCACGATCAGGCCGCCTCGATGGAGAAGAAGAAGCAGGAAGGCTACTTCTGACCGCTTCTCTCCGCGCCGCCCAGACAGACAGGACCGCCATGAGCACCCAAGACCCGATCTACAAGACCGACGCGCTGATCGCCGAGGACATCGACGCCTACCTGACCGCCCACCAGCACAAGACCATGCTGCGCTTCCTTACCTGCGGCTCGGTCGACGACGGGAAATCCACGCTGATCGGCCGCCTGCTCTATGACAGCAAGATGATCTTCGAGGATCAGCTTGCCGCGCTGGAAGCCGACAGCCGCCGGATCGGCACCCAGGGGCAAGAGATCGACTTCGCGCTCTTGGTCGATGGCCTGGCCGCCGAACGAGAACAGGGCATCACCATCGACGTGGCCTATCGCTTCTTCGCTACCGAAAAGCGCAAGTTCATCGTGGCCGACACGCCCGGCCATGAACAGTATACCCGCAACATGGTCACCGGCGCCTCGACCGCGGACCTGGCCGTGATCCTTGTCGATGCGCGCAAGGGCGTGCTGACCCAGACGCGGCGACACAGCTACCTGGTGCATCTGCTGGGCATCCGCCAGATCGTGCTGGCGGTGAACAAGATGGATCTGGTGAGCTATGACCAGGCCGTGTTCGACCGCATCCGCGCCGATTACGCGGCCTTCGCGCAGGGCATCGGCATCGCCGACTTCACTGCCATCCCGATTTCCGGCTTCAAGGGCGACAACATCACCGCCGTCAGCGCCAATACCCCCTGGTACACCGGACCCGCGCTGCTGCCGCATCTGGAAACCGTCGAGGTCGAAGACACCCGCGACCAGACCGGCGCCTTCCGCATGCCGGTGCAATGGGTGAACCGCCCCAACCTCGATTTCCGCGGCTTCTGCGGCCTGATCGCCAGCGGGCAGGTGCGGCCGGGCGACGCGGTGCGGGTACTGCCGGGCGGCAAGACCTCGACCGTCGCGCGCATCGTGGCGCTGGAAGGCGACCGCGATCTGGCGGTAGCGGGCGAATCCGTCACGCTGACGCTGGCCGACGAAATCGACTGCTCGCGCGGGCAGGTGCTGGTGGCCGCCCAGGACCCGCTTGAGGTCGCCGACCAGTTCGAGGCGACGATCGTCTGGATGGACGAGGCGGAACTGGTCCCCGGCCGCTCCTACTGGCTGAAGATCGGCACCCAGACGGTGGCCGCCACGATCCACGCGCCCAAGTACGAGGTGAACGTCAACACCCAGGAACACCTGGCCTCGAAGACGCTGGATCTGAACGCGATCGGCGTGGCCGTGGTGACAACCGACCGCCAGATCCCCTTCGCGCCCTATGCCGAAAACCGCGACCTGGGCGGCTTCATCCTGATCGACCGGCACACCAACCACACGGTCGGCGCGGGGATGATCCGCTTTGCCCTGCGGCGCGCGCAGAACATCCACTGGCAGGCCACCGACATCGGCCGCACCCATCACGCCGCGATGAAGAACCAGAAGCCCGCGGTGCTGTGGCTGACGGGGCTGTCAGGCTCGGGCAAGTCGACCATCGCCAACATCGTGGAAAGGAAGCTGGCGCGGATGAACCGGCACACCTTCCTGCTCGATGGCGACAACGTGCGCCACGGGCTGAACAAGGATCTGGGCTTCACCGAAGCCGACCGGGTGGAAAACATCCGCCGGGTGGGCGAGGTGGCCAAGCTGATGACCGACGCCGGGCTGATCGTCATCACCGCCTTCATCTCGCCCTTCCGGTCGGAACGCGACATGGTGCGCGGCATGATGCAGCCGGGCGAGTTCATGGAAATCTTCGTGGACACCCCGCTGGAGGTGGCCGAAGGCCGCGACGTGAAGGGGCTTTACGCCAAGGCGCGCGCGGGGCAGCTGAAGAACTTCACCGGCATCGATTCGCCCTACGAGGCGCCCGAGGCGCCCGAACTGCGCATCGACACGACCGAGACGACGCCGGAACAGGCGGCCGACCTCATCATCGCGCGGCTGATCCCCTGACCGGGGGGCGGCCGTGGCCCGCTGGGAACGGAAAACGGGCGGCCCGCAGCGGGCCGCCCGTCGTCGTTCCGCCAATCGTCGTTCCGGCAGGCGGGCAGCGGGCCTCAGCCCATGCCCATCATCCGTGTGTTCATGTTGACCAGCACCCAGATCGTGCCCGCCGCCATCAGGAACAGCAGCAAGGCCGAGAAGGCCAGCAGGTAGACCTTTTCCCGTTCTTCGCGGCTGAAATCGACGTGCAGGAAATAGCGCAGGTGCACGAAAAGCTGCACCACGCCCAATCCCGCCACCACGGCGATCACCGTCGCGCGGTCCAGCGTGTCGCCCATCGCCACCAGGGCGAAGGGAATGACCGTCAGCACCACCGCCAGCCCGAAGCCGGTCAGATAGCCCCTCAGGTCGTGGCGATAGCCCTGTGCGTCCGGTTTGGAACCCTGCGGCGACGACATCAGACGATCCCTCCAAGGTAGACGATCGAGAAGATCCCGATCCAGATGATGTCGAGGAAGTGCCAGAACAGCGCAAGCCGGGCGAGCCGCGAGGTCAACCCTGCGTCGATGCCCTTGCCCGCGATCTGGACCATCAGGATGACCAGCCAGATCGCCCCCGCGGTGACGTGCAGCCCGTGCAGCGGCACCAGCCCGAAGAAGGCCGACAGGAACCCCGACCGCTGCGGCACCGCGCCGATGGCGATCATATGGGCGAATTCCCGCGCCTCGAGCCCCAGGAACACCAGCCCCAGCGCCAGCGTCACGCCCAGCCAGGCCAGAACCCGGCCGCGGCCCTGTTCGTATTTCACCGCCAGCGCGGCCAGGCCGAAGGTCAGCGTGCTGGTCAGCAGCGCCGCCGTTTCCAGCGCCGCGCCGGGCAGTTCGAACAGATCCCGCGGCGTCGGCCCGCCCGCGTAGGACATCGGGTCCAGCATCGTCGCATAGGTCGCGAAGAACAGGCCGAACAGGATCAGGTCGCTCATCATGAACAGCCAGAACCCCCACAGCGCCTTGCCCGCCGCGTCATGGTCGTGCTCGTGCCCGGCCTCGTAGCTCAGCCCGGGCGCGGCATGGATCGCACTGGCGCCGCTCATGCTGCGACCTCCCTGGTTTCCGGCGCCGCGACGCCGTGGTTGATGCCGTCCTGTTCATGCTCGCGCGTCACCGGCGCCAGCCGGCCCACCGCAGCCAGCCAGGCCCGGTGTTCCGCCGCCACCTGCGCCGCCGGAATGATGACCCCGGCGCGGTCGCCGCGCAGCGCGCGCCCGATGAAGGCCACCGCCATCACCGCGAAGGACAGCGCGGCCAGCCACCACATGTACCAGATCATCCCGAAGCCGAAGGCCGTGCCGAAGACCGCCAGGATCACGCCCATCCAGGTGTCGCCCGGCAGATGGATGTCGGCATAGGCCGGGGGCGCCTGATAGCCCAGCCCCGCCTCCTTCGCGACCGCGAAGGCCTCGCGCGCGTGGACATGCGGGATGACGGCGAAGTTGTAGGCAGGCACCGGCGAGGGCGTGGCCCATTCCAGCGTCCGCGCGTCCCAGGGGTCGCCGCCGATGTCGCGGGTGAACGCCCTGTCGCGGATCGAGACGTAGAGCTGCACGAAGAGGCTTGCCAGCGCCACCGTCACGAAGACGCCGCCGACCGCCGACAGGATCATCCAGGGCTGGTAGGCCGGGTTGGTATAGGCCACCGTCCGCCGGGTCATGCCCATCAGGCCCACGACATACATCGGAAAGAACACCAGCACGAACCCCGCCACCCAGCTCCAGGCCGAGATGTAGCCCCAGCGGTCGTTCAGCCGGAACCCGAACAGCTTGGGGAACCAGTAGGTATAGCCCGCCAGCATCCCGAACAGCAGCCCCGGGATCAGCATGTTGTGGAAATGCGCCACCAGGAACAGCGTGTTGTGCACCTGAAAGTCGATCGACGGATTGGCCAGGATGATCCCCGACAGCCCGCCCAGCACGAACAGCACCATGAACGACACCAGATAGACCATCGGCACCGTCATCCGCACCCGGCCGCGGTACATCGTGGCCATCCAGTCATAGACCTTCACGCCGGTCGGCACCCCGATCAGCATCGTGGCGATGCCGAAGGCCGCGTTCATGTCGGCGTCCTGCCCCATGGTGAAGAAGTGGTGCAGCCAGACGGTGAACGACAGCACCGCGATCGACATCGTCGCCACCACCAGCGAGCCGTAGCCGTAAAGCCGCTTGCCCGAATAGGTCGCCACGATTTCCGAATACACGCCGAAGGCTGGCAGGATCAGGATGTAGACCTCGGGGTGGCCGAACAGCCAGAACAGGTTGGCATAGTTCATCATGTTGCCGCCAAGCGCGTTGGTGAAGAAATGGAACCCGGCATAGCGGTCCAGGAGCAGCATCGCGGTCGAGACGGTGACGGGCGGCAGCGCGAAGACCATCAGGATCGCGGTGCACAGCGCCGTCCAGGTGAACATCGGCATCTTCATCAGCGTCATGCCCGGCGCCCGTTCGCGCAGGATGGTGACGACGAAGTTGATCCCCGTCATCGTGGTGCCCACCCCCGCCAGCAGCACCGACCACAGCCAGTAATCCGGCCCCGGCCCCGGCTGGAACAGGCTGTCGGTATAGGGCGGATAGGCGGTCCAGCCGCCGGTGGAGAACGCGCCCACCACCAGCGAGATCATCACCAGCGCCGCCCCCGCCACCGTCAGCCCCAGCGAGGCCGAGTTCAGCATCGGGAACGACACGTCACGCGCGCCGATCTGCAACGGCACGACGATGTTGATCAGCCCGGTCAGGAAGGGCATCGCCATGAAGAAGATCATGATCGTGCCGTGGGTCGAGAACAGCTGGGCATAGTGGTTGGCCGACAGAAAGCCGCCGCCCAGCCCGTCGGCCTGCTGGCCGCGCATCACCACGCCCTCCAGCACGCCGCGCACCAGCATGATGCCCGCCAGCACGATGTACATGATGCCGATCCGCTTGTGATCGACGCTGACCAGGTAGTTCCGCCACAGCGGTCCCCAAAGCCGGTAGCGGCTCAGCACCGCCACCGCCGCAAGCCCGCCCAGGATCACCGCCCAGGCCGCGCCGGACAGGATGATCTCGTTCAGGGTGGGGTCGCGGAAGGCCGTCAGGAAGTCGAGCGCGCCAAGATCAAGCCGCCCGAACACGATCCGCCAGAAATCCGTTGTCATCGTCGCGCCCTCGCTCAGCCCGAATACTTGGTGTTGTAGGCGGCCGTTCCCGGCTGATCCGCGGGGGTCATCGGGTGGCCGTTGTGGTAGCGCATCACGATCCCGCCAAAGAGATCGGTCGGCACGTCGTTGAAATAGGTGACGCTGGGCGGCATCGCCGGATTGCCGAAGGTGGCGCGCACCTCGGCGGGGGTCGAACTGGTGGCCAGCCGCGCATAGGCCATCGGGTTCAGCGCCACGCCCTTGGCCTGCACCTCTTTCAGCCAGGCGTCGAAGTCGTCCTTCGACATCGCGACGGCGGTGAAATGCTGGTCGTCAAAGCCGTCGCCGCTGTACTGGGTGTTCATGCCGTCGAAATGGCCCACCCGGTCGGCGGCCAGGTTCAGCTTGGTTACCATCCCCGGCATCGCGTAGATCTGCCCCGCCAGCGCCGGCACCAGAAAGCTTTGCATCACGGTGTCGGTGGTCAGTTCCATCTGCACCGGGCGATCCTGCGGGAAGGCCATCTCGCCCACCGTGGCGATGTGGTAGTCGGGGTAGATGAACAGCCATTTCCAGTCGAGCCCGACCACCTGCACCTTCAGCGGCGCCTTGTCCGAGGCGATGGGCCGGTACGGGTCCAGGCTGTGCGCGCCCTGCCAGAGCAGCACGCCCAGCACCACCACGATCGCCGCGGGCACCAGCCACATCACCCATTCCAGCGCGTGCGAGAAATCCCAGTTCGGCATGTAGCGGGCGCGCGCATTGCCGTAGCGGTAGTGCCAGGCCAGCAGCGGAACCCCCACCAGCACCGGCAGCACCACGATCATCGAGATCCAGGTGACCTGCCAGAAATGCACGTTCTGTGCCATGGCCACCGGCCCCGCGGGCGCCAGGAACCCCTCGGCCCGCGCCGCCCCCGCCTTGGCGGCCGCCACAGCCGCCAGCAGCGGCGCGCCCGCCCAATGCGAACGCAACCGCCGCCGCGTCCGCTGTCCCGACCCCTCGGGTCTTGCGTTGCTCACGTTCATCCCTCCTGACGTGATGCGCAGGCAACGCGCTGCCGGGGCGGGGCAGCCCGTGCCCCGCCGGAAACAGATCGCAGACCTGACGCCATGTTTTCGGACGGTGGGCTGCCCTGGGGGCGCATTCGGGGGGTCGTTGCGGGTCACCCGAGGCGACCGACCGCGCGCCTGCAGCACTCACGTCGATGTGCCGCATCTCTTATTGCGAGCCCCGGATACATCAATTCACGAAACCATGATCCGGCCTATTTGTCGCACCCTGTCCGTGGGTTAGCGCCGCCCCTGCCGGCCGGGCGCCGCGCCGCCATGCGCGCCTTCGCCGCCTGCAAATGCTGGGGTTTCCGCTGCGCCGCAGCATGAGCCGGGCCCGTCCCAAAACATCGTGACCCCGCGTGACGGGCTTGCGGCTGCGGCCGAACGCCGCATATCGTGGAACAGCGCCAGGAAACCCCGGCGGCCGCGATGCCCAAGAGATGCGCGCCCTGCACCCGCACTGTGCAGCGCGAAAAGCACCGGCACCGACCGCCACAGGAAGATTCGGCGCCGGCATGAGGGGAGAGCATGCGCATGGACTTCGTGGAGGAAATCGAGGCGGTCATCCCGTCCCTTCGCCGCTACGCCCACGCCCTGGTGCATGACCGCGCCGCGGCCGAGGATCTGGTGGAAGACTGTCTCCGGCGCGCGCTGGCCCGCCGGGCCGAATGGCAGCCGGGCGCCGCGGTGAAAACCTGCATGTTCCGCATCCTGCTGAACCGCTACCGCGACCGGCTGCGGCAGGCCCCGGTCCGGCCCACGCTGGTCGACACCCCGCCGCCACCCCGCCTTGCCGACCGCCTGGCCCGCCGCGCAGCCCATCCCGCCGTCCACGATGTGCAAGAGGCCATCGCCCGCCTGCCCGCCGACCAGCGCGTGGCCCTGCTTCTGGTGATGCTGGAAGGCATGAGCTTCGACGAGGCGGCAGCCCTTCTGTCGATCTCGCGGCAGGCGCTGATCGCGCGGCTGGCGCGGGCGCGGGCGGCGCTGGCCCGGATGACCGCCTCGCCCACCCCCCGGCAGAGTATCGCCTGATGACGACCCCGCCGGAAGAGCCGGTGCCGAAGGAAAGCCTGATCCGCTTTCACGCGGACGACCTGCCCCGTGCCGACCGCCGCGCGCTGGCCGACCGGATCGACGGCGACCCGGCCAGCCGCGCCGCGCTGGCCGAATGGGACCGCCAGGACGCGGCGATGGCGGCGATCTACGCGCCCCTGGCAGAAGAGGCGCTGCCCCCCCGCTATGCCGCCCTGCTTGACGAGGCCCGCACCGCCCCTGCCGCCCGGCGCGGCGCCGCCCGCCCGCGCAGCGGGATCCTGCTGCTGGCCGTCCTGGGGCCGGTGCTGGGCGCGCTGATCGGCTGGGGCGCCAGCCGCGCCCTCTGGCCCGCCCCGCCCGAGACCGCCGCTGCCGCCGCGCAGGCGTTCCGCATCTACGCGACCGACGCCACCCGCCCGGTCGAGCTGTCGGCCGCCGAGGTCGGGCCGCTGGCCGCCTGGGCCAGTGCCCGTCTGGGCCAGGCCATCGCGCCGCCCGACCTCGGGCGCGCGGGGCTGGCACTGCTGGGCGGGCGGGTGCTGCCGGGGCCGACGGGGGCGGCCGCGTTCTTCCTCTACCAGACCGCCAACGGGCAGCGGGCAGCGCTGTACGTCACCACCCGCTGCACCGCCGGGCCGGACCGGCCCACCGCCTTCGACACCGCGGGCCTCGGCGGGTTCTGGTGGCGCAGCCACAGCCTGTGCATCGCCGCCGTGGGCAGCCCCGGCGACGCGACGCTGCACCGGGTGGCGACGCTCGCCTATGACGCGCTTCTGTGATCTGCGCCGAACGGGGCTGGGAATCGCCGGGCGCGCCGCCTACATCCCCGGACCGGACAGGCCACGCCCTGCCCCCCTGCCCCGCCTGTCGAACGAGGTCGCGCTGCCACATCCCCCTGCCTCCCCGCGCCGGGCCCGCGCATGACGGCGCTGGCGATCGGTCCCTTCGTCTGGGCCGGTGACCGGCTGGCCGCGGTCATCGCGCTTCTGGTCTTTCTGGGCGTGACCGAGGCCGCCGCCTGGCGCCGGGGCCGCCGCGGCCGGCCCGGCGGGCTGGGCCACTGGCCCTATCTCGTCATCCTCGGCTGGCTGCTGGCCGCGCGGGCGGGCTTTGTGGTGCAGAACCTGCCGGCCTTCGCGCAAGACGCGCTTGCGGTCGTCAAGCTCTGGCAGGGCGGCTTTTCCGCCCGCGCCGGGGCCTATGGCGCGGCCTTCGTCATCGCCGCCGCGGCGCTATCGGCGCGGCGCCCCTTCCTGCCGCTGGCGGTGGCGGCGGTGCTGGCCGGTCTGGTCTCGACGACAGCGATGCTGGTGCTTCAGGCGCGCGCACCCGCCCCCGCCGTGGCGCTGGATCTGGCGCGCTTCGAGGGGCTCGACGGCCCCGCCGGGGCGCCGCCCCTGCCGCCCGGCCGCCCCGTGGTGCTGAACCTCTGGGCCAGCTGGTGCGGCCCCTGCCGACGCGAGATGCCGATGCTGCAAGAGGTGGCCGCCCAGACCCCGGGCGTGGCCTTCCGTTTCGTCAACCAGGGCGAAACCGCGCCGGTGATCCGCGGCTACCTGCTGGCCAACCACCTTGCCGGCGCCGATGTCCGGCTGGACCCGGACCGCACGCTGATGGCGCGCTATGGCGCGATCGGGCTGCCCGCCACGCTGTTCTTTGACGCCCACGGCACCCTTGTGCGCGGGGTGATCGGCGAGATCTCGCGCGCCGAACTGCTGCGCCAGATCGCCGAGCTGACGCAGCCGCCGCCCGTGCCCCCTGCCGCCGCGCCCTAGGCGTCACTCCTCGGCGGGCGGCGCATGCACCCGCGCGCGGGCGGCGGCGCGCGCCGCCAGCACCGACCGCGGCACCGGGGTTCCCGGCGGGTAGGTGCCCAGCCCGGTCTCGCTGATCGGCCGCACGATCACCCGCGTCCCGGGCTTCACCCGGTCGTAAAGGTCGGCGATGTCCTGATCGAACAGCCGGATGCAGCCATCCGTCGTGGCCTTGCCGATGGTCTCGGGATAGGGGGTGCCGTGGATGCGGTACAGCGTGTCGCGACCGTCGCGGTAAAGATACAGCGCCCGCGCGCCCAGCGGGTTTTCCAGCCCCCCGTCCATCCCCTTGCGCCACGGCGAATAAAGGGCCGGGTCGCGTTTCAGCTGGTTCGGCGTGGGCGTCCAGCGCGGCCATTTCCGCTTGAACGGGATCGTCGCGCGCCCCGAGAAGCCATAGCCCTGCTTGCCCACCGACACCGTGTAGCGGATCGCCTTGTTGTGCCCCAGAACGTAGTACAGGTGGAAATCGCCCGGATCGACGATGATGGTCCCCGCCGGCTCGCGGGTCCAGTAGGTCACCTCGACGCGCCGCTTGGCATTCGACAGATCCTTGCGCGGGACCGCAGGGATCGTGTGGTCGCCATCGGGGCGGGCGGAATACATCGCCACCACCGCCGGGCTGACAGGCCCGCCCGCGCCGGGGCCTGCGCCCGGAAAGCTCGACGGGCCATTGGGATGGGCGCAGGCCGCCACCAGCAGGATCAGCGACAGCAGAAGCGGAAGACGGTAGGACATCACCTCTCCTTCAGCCGCCGGATGCGGCAGGGTTCGCGCGGGCAGCCTTACGGTCCGGGCCGAGGACGGGCAAGACCCCCAACGCAGAACCCGGCGCCGGATTGCCGGCGCGCTCAGCCCCCGGCGCCGGGGGCCGGGCCGGTGTAGCGCGCGCGCGGGCGGATCAGCCGGTCGTCCTGCCGCTGTTCCAGCGCATGCGCGATCCAGCCCGCGCTGCGCCCGATGGCAAAAAGCGCCAGCGCCGCGCCCACAGGCAGGTGCAGCGACCGACGCAGCGCCACCAGCGCGAAATCCACATTGGGCTGCCGCCCCGCCGTCTCGGCCATCACACGCAGCAGCGCCGCGCGCCCCGGATCGGGCGGCAACAGCGGCAGCAGCGCCGCCGCCCGCGGATCGCCCGCCGGGTACAGCGGATGATCGAACCCCGGCACCCCGTCGCCCTGCCGCAGCCGCGTCTCGACCACCGCCGCCGCATCGCCGCTGTCGGCCACCTCGGCCAGCAGGCGTTCCACCCGGCTGGTGGTGCCGCCATGCAGCGGCCCGCTCAGCGCCGACAACCCCGCCGCCAGACAGGCGCCCGGCGAGGCGCCGGTGGACGCCACGACCCGCACCGCGAAGGCCGAGGCGTTCAGTTCGTGATCGGCCAGAAGCACCAGCGCACGGCGCAGAAGATCCGCCCCCGCGGGCCCCACCTGCCAGGCCGCGGCCAGGTGCAGATGCACCGCCCCGGCAGCGGGCCCCCCGTAACCGCCGACCCCGTGACCGCCGGCCCCGTGACCGCCGACCCCGCCATCGCCCGCAAGAGCGCGGCCGCGCCGGGCCAGAGCGTGCGCCCCGCCCGCTGCCAAGCGGTCGCGCGCCCCTCGGGCACCAGCGGCAGCAACATCTGGCAGCGTTCGGTCAGCGGCAGGCCCGCCGCCACCTGCATCAGCGGCAGGGGCCAGTCTGGCCCGACAGCCAGCCCGGCAAAGGGATCAGCCGCGCCGCAGCCCCACAGCAGCCGCGCGGTCTCCTCCAGCGTGGCGCGCTCGGCCCAGGCCACCGCATCCTGCCCGCGGTAGAAGAACCGCCCCCCCTCGATCAGCGTGATGGCCGAGGGCAGCACCGGGTCGCCCCAATCCAGCGTCGCCGCCGCAATCTCGCGCGGGCGGCGGCCCACGGTCTTGCGCTTCTGCAGCCGGGCGATGTCCTGCGCGCTGTAAAGCCGCCGCCGCGGGTCGTCAGGCGCCGCCACGGCCTGCACCAGCCCGCGGCTGACATAGGCGTAAAGCGTCGCGCGGCTGATCCCCAGCGCAGCGGCGGCGGCCTCGGCTTCCAGATGGGGCGGTGTGGGCATGGCGTGATGTTGATGCACTGAATCAAGATTGACGATATATAATCATCGGGGTTTCCCTTGGCCTGTCAAGCAAGGGGATTGCCATGGAACCAACTGCCCATCTGCGGACCGTCACCGGCGGGCTCGATGACATCGTGGCCGCCGAAACCGTCCTGAGCCACGTCGACGGCGCGGCCGGACGGCTGATCCTGCGCGGCTTCGATCTGGCCGATCTGGCAGATCGCCCGTTCGAGGCCGTGCTGGCCCTGCTCTGGCGCGACCTCGCGCCCGGTCCGCTGTCGGAAACCGGTCTGCGCCAGACGCTTGGCCAGGCGCGGGCGCGCGCCTTCGGGCTGATGCAGCCGCTTTTGCCCGCGACCACGGCGCTGTCGCAGGTCGAGGCGCTGCGGCTTCTGCTGTCGACGCTGGCCGATGCCGACCCCACGCCGCCCCATGTGCTTGCGGTGGCCGCGACCCCGGTCTTTGCCGCCGCCATCGCCCGCGCGCGCGCCGGGCTGGCGCCGGTGGCCCCCGATCCCGCGCTGGGGCAGGCGGCCGATTTCGCCCGGATGCTGCGCGGCGCCGCCGCCCCGGCCGACCTGGTACGCGCGCTGGACACCTATCTGGTGACGGTGGCCGATCACGGGCTCAATGCCTCGACCTTCGCCGCGCGGGTGATCGCCTCGACCCGGGCGGGCATGATCTCGGCCGTCATCGGGGCGCTTTGCGCGCTGAAGGGGCCGCTGCACGGCGGCGCGCCCGGCCCGGTGCTGGACATGCTGGACGCCATCGGAAGCCCGGACCGGATCGCGCCCTGGCTGGCCGCGGCCCTGGCCCGGGGCGACCGGCTGATGGGCTTTGGCCACCGCATCTACCGTGTCCGCGACCCCCGCGCCGATGTGCTCAAGCGCGCCGTGGGCCGCCTGTCGGGCGAGGGTGGCCGCATCGCGCTTGCCGAGGCGGTGGAAGCCGAGGCGCTACGGCTTCTGGCGGAAAAGACCCCGCTGCGGCCGATCCGCACCAATGTCGAGTTCTACACCGCCCTTCTGCTCGAGGCGGTGGGCTTCCCGCGCGACAGTTTCACCAATGTCTTTGCCGCAGGCCGCATGGCGGGCTGGACGGCGCATGTGCTGGAACAGGAACGCACCGGCCGCCTGATCCGTCCGCAGTCGCGCTATACCGGGCCCTGGCCGCAGGTGGCATAGGCGCCGCGGACCTCTGCCCCAGCGCCCATCGTCACCCTGTGCCGCGCGCCGCCCTGGCCCTATACCGGAGCGGCAAGGACACACATTTTATCGGCGCCAATTTGTACGGCCGACCAATGTGCAGGACCGTGAAGGCTCAAGTTTTTATGGCAATGATTTCTTGGCATTACCGGAAAAAGAAAAGCAAGAACGTTGTGATTACCGGGCAGAGGCGGATTATAGTTAGTGCAACAATAGCAAACCGACCGTGAGCCTCGTGGGACCCATGGCGCGTCGCTATTCGCAGTTTTCCCGTGTTCCTGTTCATCGCCCCCTCGCGAAAAATCGATCGACTCACCCCGATACGAATGCGACCTTTGTAAGGAGCACTCTGAGCATTAGAATGGCTCGTACCGGGCAAATACGTGTCAGACAGCAAGGGAAACTCGCAGATCCCACCTTTCTAGAGCTAAAAGGGACACCGGTCCCAAAGGATCCGCAGACAAGTGCGCTGACGCCCTACGCCGTCCACGCCTCCGCGCTTGAAGCGAAGGGGGGGGGTCCACCGCCAGCGGGGAGACCGCGCTGTTGATGAACAACCTTCTGAGAACTCACACCTAGCACCCGCCCCTGCGCCCAAGGTCCCCCTGTGCCGCGCGCCGCCTTCGCCCTATACCGGAGCGGCAGGGACACTGGCGACAGAGGAGGAGGACCGATGAAGATCACCATGCTGATCGGGGGCCAGGCCGTCGAGGCCGAGGGCGGGCGCAGCTACCTGCGCCACGATCCCGTCACCGGCGAGGTCGCGACCGAGGCGCCCGCCGCCTCGGTGGCCGATGCGCTGAAGGCGGTCGCGGCCGCGCAGGCGGCCTTTCCCGGCTGGGCCGCCACCCCGCCGGGCCAGCGCCGCGCGATCCTGAACGCCGCCGCCGACCGGCTGGACGCGATGACCCCCGCCATCATCGCGGGCGGCATCGCCGAAACCGGCGCGACCGGGCCCTGGCTTGGCTTCAACTGCATGTTCGGGGCAAACATCCTGCGCGAGGCCGCCGCGATGACCACCCAGATCGCGGGCGAGATCATCCCCTCGAACAAGCCGGGCTGCATGGCGATGGCCATCCGCCGCCCGCTGGGCGTCTGCCTGGGCATCGCCCCCTGGAACGCGCCGGTCATCCTGGGCGTGCGGGCCGTGGCCATGGCCATCGCCTGCGGCAACACCGTCGTGCTCAAGGCGTCGGAACTGTCGCCCTTCATCCACCGCGCCATCGGCGACGCGCTGACCGAGGCGGGGCTGCCGCCGGGGGTCGTCAACATCGTCACCAACGCCCCCGAGGACGCCGCCGCCATCGTCGCCGCCCTGATCGCCGCGCCCGAGGTGAAGCATGTGAACTTCACCGGCTCGACCCGCGTGGGGCGCATCATCGCCATGACCGCGGCCGAGCACCTGAAACCCGTGCTGCTGGAACTGGGCGGCAAGGCCCCGCTGATCGTGCTGGACGATGCCGACCTTGACGGCGCGGTGAACGCCGCGGCCTTCGGCGCCTTCATGAACCAGGGCCAGATCTGCATGTCGACCGAACGGATCATCGTGCACGAGGGCATCGCCGACGCCTTCGTCGCCGCCCTGGCCGCCAAGGCCCGCGCGCTGCCGCATGGCAACCCGCGCGACAAGGTCGTGCTGGGCGCGCTGATCACCCCCGAGGCCGCCGCGAAGATGGATCGCATCATCGCCGACGCCACCGCCCACGGCGGCCGGGTCATCGCCGGCGGCGGGCGCGACGGATCGGTCGTCGCCGCCACGCTGATCGACAACGTCACCGACGCCATGACCATCTACCGCGAGGAAAGCTTCGGCCCGGTCAAGCCGATCATCCGCGTCGCCGATGACGACGCGGCGGTGCGGGTGGCCAATGACACCGAATACGGCCTGTCGGCGGCGGTCTTCAGCCGCGACCTGCGCCGCGCGATGGCGGTGGCCGAACGGATCGAAAGCGGCATCTGCCACATCAACGGCCCGACCGTCTCGGACGAGGCGCAGATGCCCTTCGGCGGCGTGAAGAACTCGGGCTATGGCCGGTTCGGCGGCAAGGCGGGGGTCGATGCCTTCACGCTGACGCGCTGGATCACCATCGAGGACCCCGGCCAGCACTATCCGTTCTGACCGGCGGCGGCCGCAAGGCCGGGGGGGCGATCGCTGTCGCCCCCCCCGCGCCCCGCCACATGCCGCTCGAAGAAGCCTACCAGCTTCGTATAGGCGAACCGGGTCTGCGCCAGCCCTTCCTTGTCCCAGCCGTGCCCCGCGCCGGGCAGGGTGACCAGTTCGAACGCCTTGTTCGCCGCGATCAGCCGTTCCACCAGCGCGATCGTATCGGCGTACAGCACCACGTCGTCGCGGGTGCCGTGGATGATCATCAGCGGATCGGCCAGCCCCGCGCTGTGCCACAGCGCCGACTGCGCCCCGAACCGGGCGGGAAAGTCGGGGCCGGAATGCGGCCCGATGATCCATTCCTGTTCCGGATAGGCATGAAAGAGGTTGGTCGCAGGCGCCCCCGCCACCCCCGCGGCATAAAGGCCCGGCTTGCGGAACAGCGACATCAGCGTCACCAGCCCGCCATAGCTCGACCCCCAGATCCCCACGCGGCGCGGATCGGCCAGCCCCCGGCCCACCAGCGCGCGCACGCAATCGGCCACGTCCTCGACATCCTGCCGCCCGTAGCCGTGCCGCATCGCCAGGTTCCAGGCCCGGCCCCGGCCGAAGCTGCCGCGGATCTCGGGTTGCACCACGATGAAGCCGCGCGACACCAGCAGGTTGTCCACCCCCCAGCAGGGATGCGCCGCCCGCCCGCCCCAGCGGTTCACCAGCCCGTCGGAATAGACCGACCCCACGATCATCGGATAGCGCCGCGACGGATCGTGGTCGGGCGGCAGCAGCACCCGCGCCATCAGCGCGGCACCGTCCACCGAGCTGGCAAAGGCGTGGTATTCCACCCGCGCCCAGTCATACTCTGCGAATTCGGGCAGCGGCGGGCGGGCGACGACCCGCGGGGCCGCGGGGCGGTCCAGGTCCAGCAGGTGCAGTTCGGGCGGCGTGCCGTCGTCGCTGAACAGATCGACCGCGGCGCCGAAATCGGGGGCGAAGACCGGCCGATGCGTTCCCGGCCGCCGGGTCACCGGCACCGGCGCCCCCCCTGCCGCGGGCAGGCGATAGACCTGCCGCTCGGCCGGATGGGGGACGTTCGCGACGAACCAGACCTCCCCCGCAGGCGACACCTCGAACCCCTCCACCTCCCAGGGGCCGGCGGTCAGCGCCTTGGCCCGCGCGGGGTCGGCCGCGTCCAGCGGCAGCCGGTGCAGGTGGTTGAACCCCGCCAGCGCATCGGTGGTAAAGATCAGCGCACGGTCCCCGGCATCCCAGCGCACCGTCCAGTCGGGCCGGATCTTCACCCGGTCCTCTACCTGCCAGACCACGCGCGCCTGCCCGCTGGACAGATCGAACACCTGAATCCGGTGGTGCTTGATCTCCAGCTCGCTGCTCGACACCATCAGGCGGCGGCCGTCGGACGACAGCGCCCAGTCCCAGATCGCGTCCTCGGGGTCGTCCAGCGCCAGATGGCGCGGCGCGGCGCCGTCCAGCCCCAGCACCGCGAAGCTGCGCCGCAACAGCGCATCGCCCGGAAAGGCCCGCGCCCGCGTGTCCTCATGCGCGATGCCGCCCGCGTCATAGGCGATGCGGATGCGCCGCACCGGGCGGTCATCGGCCAGCAGCACCGCAAGCGTCGTGCCATCCGCCGACCAGCCAAGCGCCTCGACCTGCAAGGCCGGGTCGGGCGCCCAGAGCGGCCGCGGCGCCTGCCCCGGCGGCCAGACCCAGACCGCGCCGCCCGCCACCAGCGCAAGGCCACCCCCCGCGGGGCGGGGGCAGAGCCGACGCACCGGGCCGGGCAGCGCGATCTCTTCCGCCGCGGCGCCCGGCGTCAGCCGGTAGAGCCGCCCCGCCAGCACGAAGGCCAGATCCCGCGGATCAAGGAAGACCGCCTCGGCGATGCCATCGGGCGCCTCTGCGGCCAAGTCGCCCGCAAGCGCGCTCAGCCGTTCGGGCGTGCCGCCCGCGCGCGGCAGCCGCCACAGGTCGCGAAACGGCATCCCCGCATCGTTCCACAGAAAGGCGGCCTGCGCGCCATCGGGCGCCCAGACCACGCCCGCGGGCTCTGTCCCCACAAGGCTGGGCAGGCTGTAGAACCGCTCGAGGCTCATCGCGCGCGTCATCGGGGCCGTGCGGTCCGGCCGCTGGCTGTTCCGCGCGCACGGAACGGCAAGGAAACGGTCACGCGATGACACCCCACCGGACACCCGCCACACACAGTGCCCCGATGATGCGCGTTACACCCGGCCTGTCAACCGTGGCGATACACATTGCCATCACGAACGACCTGCGGGCGAGCCGCCCGGGCACCGCGGCCGCCTCATCCGATCCGGCGCAGGAACCCTGCGATCCGGTCGATGGCGCGATCCACCTCGGCGATCCCGAGCGAGCCGAAGCAGATCCGCACATGCCCCTCGCCCGCGGGTCCGTAGAAGCTGCCCGCCTCCACCACCACGCCCGCCTCGTCCATCAGCCGCTCGGCAAAGACCTGCGCGGGCATCCCGTAGGCCGAGACATCGGGAAAGGCATAGATCGTGCCTTCCGGCCAGTTGCAGCGGATGCCGGGAAGCTGGTTCAGCCGCGTCACCAGCCGGTCGCGCTTGGCCTTGTCCTCGGCCAGGATCGCCTGCAACGGCGCCATGTCGCCGGTCAGCGCGGCCAGCCCGCCCTCCTGCACGAAGGTGTTCACATGGGTCACGTCATTGGCGGTGATCTTCAGCAGCGCCGGAACCGCCGCGGCGGGCGCGGCAAGATAGCCCAGCCGCCAGCCATCCATCGCGTAGCTCTTGGTAAAGGCGAACATCGTCACCGTCCGCTCGGCCATCCCCGGCAGCGATGCGATCGAGATGTGGCTGGCCCCGTCGAACAGGATCTCCTCATAGACCTCGTCCGAGATCACGATCAGATCGTGCCGCACCGCCACCGCGGCCAGCGCGGCCAGCTCGTCGCGCGTGTAGACCCGGCCGGTCGGGTTGCAGGGGTTGACCAGCACGATCATCTTGCTGCGCGGGGTGATCGCCGCCTCGAGCGCCGCCGCGTCGATGGCATAGCCGCGCGCGGCATCCAGCGCCACCGGCACCGGCACGCCCCCCGCCAGTTCGATCTTGCCGATATGCTGGGGGTAGAAGGGTTCCAGCAGGATCACCTCGTCGCCCGGATCGACAAAGGCCATGATCGCCGCGAACGAGCCATGCGTCAGCCCGTTGGTCACGATCACCTGCCCCGGCGCGACCGTCATTCCGTTCTGCCGCGCCAGCTTGGCGCAGATCGCGCGGCGCAGGTCCGGCAGCCCCGCCAGATCGGAATAATGCACCTTCCCCGCCTCCAGCGCCGCGATGGTGGCGGCCTTGATATGGGCCGGCGTGTCGGCATGGGGGCGGCCCAGCTCCATGTGGATCAGGTCGTCGCGCCCGCTGGCCGCGGCCCGGGCATACATGCCGAAGGACTTGGCCGAGGTGTCGGTGATGCGGCGGGCAAGCTGTCTCATGGGGTCTGTCCTGACAGGGGGGTCATCCGTTGCGCGCGGCAACGCGGTCGCGCAGGCGGGCCTGCACCAGCGCGGCCGAGGCCGCCAGCGGTGTCAGGCGGTGGAACGGCAGCGGCCGCAGCGGCCGCAGCGGGATCGGCAGGCCCGCCGGGTCGGCCCCGGTTGCGGCGCGGGCCAGCATCCGGCCCAGTTGCGCGGTCATCGCGATGCCGCGCCCGTTGCAGCCGATGCCGCCGAACCAGCCCTCGCCGAACTGATGGATGCGCGGCAGGAAATCCGGCGTCATCGCCGCCGTGCCCGACCAGACGGCCTCGGTCGGCACCGGCGGCACGATCTCCAGTTCCGCCGCCAGCCGTGCCGCCACCGCGCGTCCCAGCCGCCCCTCGGCGCCGAGGGGCAGCAGCGCCATCCCGCCGCTGATCAGCCGCCCGTCCCGGTCCAGCCGGTAGGTGAACAGGTTCTGCCGCGTGTCGCCCACCGGCCGTCCCTGGGCCGCAACCCGGCGCGCCACCTCGGGCGGAACCGACGCCGTGGCGATCTGGTAGACCCGCAGCGGCACCGCCGTGCGCCCCATCCGCGCGGCGACACCCGTGGTGAAGGCGTTGGTGCACATCAGCACGCGGCCCGCCAGAACCTCGCCCAGCCCGCGCAGATGCAGCCGCCAGCCCCCGCCCGGCACCGCCGTCACCCGCTCCACCGGCGCCTGTTCCAGCACGGTGCCGCCGCGATGCTGCACCGCCCGCGCCAGCCCGCGCAGGTAATCCAGCGGATGGATCGTGCCGCCCTCGGCATCCAGCAGCCCGCCCGCATAGATCGCCATCCCGGTCTCTGCCCGCACCTCGTCCGCGGTCAGGAACCGCACCGGCCGCCCCAGCGCCGCCCAGTCCGCCGCGCGCTGGCGCAGCATCGCCGCCGCCGCCGCGCCATAGGCCGGGTTCAGCCAGCCGGTCTGGCGGGCATCGCAGGAAATCCCCTCTTCGGCGATGGTCTCGAACACCGCATTCGCGCCGTCGCCCACCAGCCGCAGCAGCGCATCGCCCCGCGCCGTGCCCAGCAGGCGACGCACCGCGGCCGGATCCGCCTTGGCGAAATTCGGCACCACGAAGCCCGCATTGGTGCCGCTGGCCCCGGCGCCGAGCCGGCCCGCCTCGAACACCGCGACCGACCGCCCCGCGATCAGAAGCTCGCGCGCCGCCGTCAGGCCGGTGAAACCGCCGCCGATCACCGCTACTTCGACCGGGCCCGGCAAGGCGCGGTCAGCGACGAACCCGCCGCGCGCCGTCTTGGTCCACAGGGTCTCCATGCCGCGCTTGCCCCTTCATGTCGCACTGGCAGGACCGCGGCGGGCGACATCGCTTGATGATCGTATGATCAAACGTATTCGCCCCAGGGTCAAGCCACCCGCCAGCGGCCTTTCGCCCCGGACGGCTTCTGCTACTATCGCCCCACCGGGGAAAGCGACCCCGCCGTGCCCCGCCCGGCACAGAAAGGACCCGCGTGACCGCCAGAACCGCCCCGTCGGCGCCGCTCAAGCCCGTATCCTCGCGCAAGACCGTGCACGATCAGGTCTACGACCAGTTGCGCGACGCGCTGATCTCGGGCGGCTTCGAGGCGGGCGAGCCCTTCACCATCGCCGCCCTCGCCACCCGGTTCCAGACCTCGCACATGCCCGTGCGCGAGGCGCTGCGCCGGCTGGCGGCCGAACGCGCGCTGCTGATCGCCACCACCGGCACCGCCTATGTCCCCGACATCACCCGCGCCGAACTGCACGACATCACCCGCGCCCGCATCATCATCGAAGGCGCCACCGCCGCGCTTGCCGGGCCGCGCCTGACGCCCGCCGACCTCGGCGCGCTGGCCCGCCTGCTCGACCGGCACGAACAGAGCGGCCTGACCGGCCAGATCGCCGAGATGACGCGCACCAACCGCGAATTCCACTTCCGCATCTATCAGGCCGCGGGCAGCCCGGTGCTGCTCAGCCAGATCGAGAACCTGTGGCTGCGCTCGGGCCCCTATGTGCGCTTCCTGTCGGACCGGATGGCCGAACTGCTCCGCTCGGGCCCCGCCGAACGGTTCGTGCGCCATCACCATGACATGCTGGCCGCCCTGCGCGCGGGCGACTGGCCCGCCCTGCGCGCCGCCTGCGAGGCCGACATCGCCGAGACCTGCACCAGCCTGGAACCGTTTCTGGAGGCCTGAGCCCGCCCGCCTCAGCGGTTGTCGATCACCAGCGCCGCCAGCACCACCACCACCCACCGCCCCAGCCGCGCCAGGCGGCCCGGCTTCGGCGGCTCGGGCGCCAGCGCGGGCAGCCGGTCGGCCTTGCGGGGGGTCGCCTGCGCGGGCGCGCCGACTCTGGCGGACGCGGGCGGAAAGGGGGGCGGATCGAATTTGCTCATGGCACAGGTTCTGCGAGTGCCACCCGGCCCAATTCAGGCGCAAGTTGTGGTCATGCTGGGGCAACCGTGGCGCGATTCGCAACAATCCGGGCAAGCGCGGGGCATTGGATCAAGGCACCGCCCGCGCGCGCCCTCCAACGCCCCCGACGGCCCCCGATGAAGCCCCGGATCAGACCCCCGATGAGACCGCCGATCACGGCCGGGTGACACCGCATTGCAGCGCCTGCAACAGCGATTGCCTGCCGCACGCGCGTAAGGCAAATGTCAGCGTCGCCGGTGTATGCGGCGGCGTCCGAGGACGGGGATCAGGTGTGAATGTGTTGACACGGCCCGATGCGGCGGGGGCGAATACGCTGGCATCGGGGGACGGGACGCGCCGTGACGGCGCCATCCATGCGGTCTGGCTCTGGCGGCTGGTCGCGGTGCAGGTGCTGGCCTGGACGGTTGTCCCCGCACTGGTGAACCTGACCCCCCCGACCGATACGGTCGAAAGCTACCTGTGGGGCCGCGAATGGCGGCTTCTGACCTACAAGCACCCGCAGATGCCCGGCTGGATCCTCGACATCCTGCACCGGCTGACGGGCAACTACGTCTGGGGGCATTTCTTCGCCTCGCAGCTGATGGTCGCGCTGACCTTCCTGGCCGTCTACGCGCTGGGGCGCGAGATGATGGGGCCGCGCGCCGCGCTGGCGGGGGTGTTCCTGCTGCCGGTGACAGGCATCTTCAGCTGGGGCACCCGGCAGTTCAACCATGACGTGGCGCAGATGCCGTTCTGGGCGGCCATCGCCTGGCTTCTGTGGGTGGCCGCGCGGCGCGACCGCATGGGCTGGTGGGTGGCGCTTGGCCTCGTCGGCGGAATCGGGCTTTATGCCAAGTTCCAGGTGGCGCTGATGCTGATCTTCGGCCTTGTCTGGCTGCTGGCCGACCCCCGGGCGCGCCGCAGGCTGGCCGGGCCGGGCCCCTGGGTGGCGATGGGGCTGGTGCTGGCCTTCACCGTGCCGATCTTCGTGCAGATGGCGCGCGACGATTACATGCAGCTCGGCTACGCCTTCGGCCGCACCGGGCAGACGCTGGTGCAGCGCGGGCGCTTCTATTTCATCGGCGTGCAACTTGCGCTGATGATCCTGGTGCCCGTGGCGCTCTGGTCCATCGGCCTGATCGGCCGCCGCGCCGCCCCCGCCGCGGGGCAATCCCGGCTGGCCGACCCCCAGGCGCGCGGCTTCCTGCTGTGGATGGGCCTTGGCCCGATCACCCTGCTTCTGGTCCTGTCGCCCTTCCTCGGCATTGCAGAAGCCTGGAGCAAGCCGATGTACAGCCTCGTGGGCCTTGTCGCGATGGGCTTTCTGGGCGCCCGGCTGGGCGCCCCGGGGATGCGCCGGCTGCGCGTCTGGGCCTTTGCCATGACGATCGGCACGGCGGCGGCCTATGGCGCCTATGCCCCGGCGCAATGCGACCTGGCGCATCAGCTGACCCATGCCTGCCTGCCCTCGGCCCGCATCGCCCGCACGCTCGAGGCAGACTGGCGCGCCCAGGTGCCCGGCCCCGTCGGCATCGTCGCGGGCGACGAGGACATGATGATGAACGTGGCGCTTTTCCTGCCCGACGCGCCCTCGATGTTCACCCAGATGAACTTCGCCTATGCCCCCTGGATCACCCCCGCGCGCATCGCCCGGCAGGGGATGCTGGTGGTCTGGACCCGGCCCGACACCCTGCCCGCCGCGGCCCAGACCTGGATCGCGGGCCGCCCGGTGGGCCAGGAAAGCTTCACCTGGGCGCAGGGCGCGCCGCCGCTTGTCGTCCATTATGTCATCGTTCCGCCCGAAGGCAGCCTGCCGTGAACCGCCCCCAACAGCTCTGCGTGGTGATCCCCGCGCATAACGAATGCGCCAACGTGGCCGCGATGGTCGACCGGCTCGGCGCCGTGCTCGACCCGCTGGCGCTCGACTGGACGATCCTGTTCGTCGACGACGGCTCGCGCGATGGCACGTCCGAGGCGGTGCGCTTCCAGAACGCGCGCGACGGCCGGGTGCGAGGGCTCACGCTCTCGCGCAACTTCGGCAAGGAAGCCGCGATGGCCGCGGGCCTGCGCCAGGCCGAAGGCGCCGACGCCGTGGTGCTGATGGACGCCGATCTGCAACACCCGCCCGAGGTGCTGCCCGCCTTCGTCGCCGCCTGGCGCGCCGGGGCCGAGGTGGTGCAGGGCCACCGCCGCCCCGCACCCGGCGAAAGCCCCCGCCGCCGCGCCGCGTCCGAGGCGTTCTACGCCGTCTTCCGCCGCCTCTCGCAGATGCCGCTCGAGGCGGGGGCGGTGGATTTCGTGCTGCTGGACCGCAAGGCGGTCGAGGCACTGAACCGCATGGGCGAACGCACCCGCTTCACCAAGGGGCTGTTCCACTGGATCGGCTTCCGCACCGAGGTGGTGCCCTTCGACGTGGCCGCCCGCGCCGCCGGGCAATCCACCTTCACCCCGCGCAAGCTGCTGGCCTTCGCGGCCGATGGCATCATCGCCTTCTCCTCGCTGCCGCTCAGGATCTGGTCGGGGGTGGGCGCGCTGATCTCGGGCGGTGCGATCCTTTACGCGATCTACTTCGCCCTGCGCACCCTGATCCGCGGCGCCGATGTGCCGGGCTTTCCCTCGCTGATCGTGTCGATCACCTTCCTGTCGGGCATCCAGCTTCTGTCGCTCGGGGTGATCGGCGAATACCTCTCGCGCATCTACGAGGAAACCAAGGCGCGCCCGCTCTACCTGATCCGCGAGGTGATCGGCATCACCCGCACCCCGGTGGAAACCCGGCAGGACGCGGCGTGAGCCCGTTCCTGCTGCTGGCCGATGACTACGCCCTGTCACCCGGCGTTTCCGCCGGAATAGAGACGCTTGCCGCCGCAGGCCGCCTGTCGGGCACCGCCGCCATCACCACCCTGCCCGACTGGTCCGCGGCGGGCGACCGGGTCCGCGCGCTGCGTCGGCAGATCGCCGTGGGGCTGCACCTGAACCTGACGCTGGGCGCGCCGCTGGGGCCCATGCCCGCCCATGCGCCGGGCGGCGCCCTGCCCCCGGTCGGCACCTGGATCGCGCGCGCCTGGACCGGGCGGATCGACCCGGCCGAGGTCGAGCGCGAGATCGACCGCCAGTTCGCCTGCTTCGAGGCGATCGCCCAGGCCGCGCCCGATTACGTCGACGGCCACCACCACGTCCAAGCCCTGCCCGGCGTGCGCGCGGCCCTGCTGCGGGTGATCGCGCGCCGCTATCCGCCCGGGCAGGCCCCGCTGCTGCGCCTGCCCGGCGACCGGCTGGCGCGCATCGCCGCCCGCGGCGGCGCCTGGCCCAAGGCGGTGGTGCTGACGCTTGCCACCGCCGGCGCCCGCACCGCCTTCCGCCGGGCAGGCGCCCCGGTCAACGACAGCTTTGCCGGGGTCTCGGGCTTCGACCGCGCGATCCCCTTCGCCCGCGAACTCGCCCGCTTCGCGCGCGCGCCCGGCCCCGTCCACCTCGTCATGTGCCACCCCGGCCACCCCGACGCGGCCCTGGCCGCGCTAGACCCGCTCGCCGCCCGGCGCGAGGACGAATTCGCCGCCCTCATGGCCGACGCGACCCTGCCCGCCCGCATCCTGCACCCCGCCACCCGCCGCGATGCCGCGGGCCGGATCGACTGGCGCCAGATCGCCGCACCCGCGGCGCGATAGCCCGCGCGGCCTTGCCAGCATCCCCCCCGGGGGGATAGGGATAGGCCATGACCCACGCATCGCACCCCGACATCATCCTGCGGCTGAAGCGCGCGCAGGGCCATCTGGCCAGCGTGATCGAGATGTTCGCCGCCGGCCGCCCCTGCCTTGATCTGGCCCAGCAGTTGTACGCGGTCGAGGCCGCCATCGCCCGCGCCAAGCGCGAGCTGATCCACGACCACATCGAACACTGCCTTGGCGACAGCGCCGAGGACGCCCCGGCCACCATCCGGGAGCTGAAGGACATCACCAAATACCTGTGAGGGCGCCATGCGGGCACAACTTCTGGACTGGTTCGGCCTTGGCGCGGACCACGATCACCACCATCACCATCACCACCACGGCGACGACGGCGGGCACGGCCACAGCCACGGCGTGATCGATGCCACCATCGCCACTACGGCCAAGGGGATCTGGGCGATCAAGTGGTCCTTCGTCATGCTCATGGTCACCGGGCTGATCCAGGTGGCGGTCGTCGCCCTGTCGGGCAGCGTGGCGCTGCTGGCCGACACGATCCACAATTTCGCCGATGCCACAACCGCCCTGCCCCTCTGGCTTGCCTTCGTGCTGGCCCGCCGCCCCGCCTCGCGCCGCTTCCCCTACGGTCTGGGCCGGGTCGAGGATCTGGCCGGCATCGTCATCGTGCTCATCATCCTCTTCAGCGCCATCGTGGCCGGATACGAGGCGATCGGCCGCCTGATCCACCCGCAGCCGGTCACCAACCTGGGCTGGCTGACGCTGGCCGGGCTGATCGGCTTTGCCGGCAACGAGGCGGTGGCCCTGTTCCGCATCCGCGTGGGGCGCGAGATCAACTCGGCCGCGCTGATCGCCGATGGCTACCACGCCCGCACCGACGGGCTGACCAGCCTCGCCGTGGTCGCGGGCGCCGCGGGGGTCTGGGCGGGCTTTCCGCTGGCCGACCCGCTGATCGGCCTTGTCATCACCGTCACCATCCTCGGCATCGTCTGGCAATCGGCCCGCTCGGTCCTGACGCGGATGCTTGACGGGGTGGACCCCGGCCTGATCGGCGAAATCGAACACGCCGCCGAACATGTCGCGGGCATCGCCGCCGTCAGCGCGCCGCGCGCGCGCTGGCTAGGCCACAAGCTGCATGTCGAGGTGGCGATCACCGTCGACGAGGGCCTGTCCGTGGCCGAAGCGCTGGCCATCGCGCAAGAGCTGGAACACGAACTGTTCCACCACATCCCCGCGCTGGCGGTGGCGCAGGTGCGCCTTTTCGGCGACGATGACGGCCACGCCCCCGCCGCCGTGCGGCTCGACACGCCGCTGGCGCGCGGGGTGCTTCGGATCGCGGCGACGGCTGCGGGCGAACGGCTGCACCTGCGGCTGTCGCGCGCGGCCCCGGGGCTTCAGGCCGAAGTGCAGATCGACCGCGGCGCCGCGGGGCCGGAACGGCTGCCGCTGGCCCCGGTGCCGGGCGATCCGCACCTGCTGCAAAGCGCCACGGCCCCGGCGGAACCCCACAGCTTCGGCGCGGTGCTGCTGCTGGATGCGGGCGGCGAACGCCTCCGCCACCCCTTCACGATGACAGAACCCGACCACGCGCATTGACCGCCGCGCCACTGGCGGCGCGCGCGGATGCGCCCTATGTGTTGTCCATGCAGGTCCGATTGAGCCTTCTGCGGGTCGTGATCGTGGTGCTGGCGCTTGTTGCGCTGGCCCTGCCGCAGGCGCCTGCCGCAGCGCAGGACGCGGGCCCGATGGCCATCGCCCGGTCCACGATGCTGCACCGGATGCCGGACATGGCAGACATGGTGCATGGCACCGCGCATGGGCAGGCCGATCTGGACCTTTGCGTGCAGCACTGCCTGGCCAGCGTCGCGATCCTGCCCGCAACGCCCGCGCCCGCCGCGCGCACGGTCGGGCGCCGCGTCCTGCCGGTGTCGCCCCCCGGATACCCCCGCCTCGATCCGCCCGAGCCGCAGGGGCCGCCGCCGAAAGCCGCCCTCTCCTGACCGAAGCCGGGCGGGCCCTCCGGTGCCGCCCACCCCCCCTGTCCGCGCCCCCTCCGGGCGCAAGGAGAGCATCCATGACCCTGACCCGTCGCGGCTTTCTCGCCGCCAGCGCGGCGCTTGCCGCACCGCTTCTGATCCCCGCCCGCAGCCGCGCCGCCGCCCCCGCGGCGGTGCTGCGCGCCGAAACCCGCGTGCTCGACATCGGCGGCCGGGCGGCCACCGTCTGGGGCCTGACCAACGGCACCGGCACCCAGGGCCTGACGCTGGCCTCCGGCGAACGCTTCCAGGTCACGCTGAAGAACGCCCTGCCGGAACCGACCCTGATCCACTGGCACGGCCAGATCCCGCCGAACGTGCAGGACGGGGTGCCCGACATGCCCGCCCCGAAACTGGCACCGGGCGAAGAGCGCGGCTACGACTTCGCGCCGCGCCCCGGCACCTACTGGATGCACGCGCATATCCCGCTTCAGGAACTGCGCCTGCTGGCCGCGCCGCTGATCGTTCACAGCGCCGAAGACATGGCCGAAGACCGCCAGCAAGTGGTGATATTCCTGCACGATTTCACCTTCCGGGCCCCGGACGAGGTGATGGCCACCGTCACCGGCAGCGCCGCCGCCGACCCCCACGCCGCAGGCATGCACGGCATGGCGGGCATGGGCGGATCGGACGGCATGGCCGGAATGGACATGACCGGCACGGGCGGCATGTCCGGCATGTCCGGCACGGGGGGCATGGCGAACATGGGCGGCATGGCCGCGATGCCCGGCATGGCGCATGGGGCGATGGACCTCAACGACTTCGACTTCGATGCCTATCTCGCCAACGACCGCACGCTGGACGACCCGCAGGTGGTTGCGGTCGAGCGCGGCGGCCGCGTCCGGCTCCGGGTGGTGAACGCGGCGGCGGCGACAACCTTCTGGCTTGATCTTGGCGGTCTTGAAGGCGTTCTTGTCGCGGTGGATGGCGAACCCGTCCAGCCCCGCCGCATCACCCGCTTCGGCCTGGCGATGGCGCAACGGGCCGATGTGCTGATCGACCTGCCCGGCCCCGGCGCCTTCCCCATCCTCGCCCTGCGCGAAGGCGCGCCCGAGCGCACGGGGATCATCCTTGCGACCCCCGGCGCCACGGTCGCGCGACTGGCCCCGCAGGCCGACACCCCCGCCCCCGCCTTTTCTGGCGATCTGACGCAAGAGGCGGCCTTGCGCGCCCTGTCCCCCCTGCCCGACCGCCCGGTGGACCATGCGCAGACCCTGATGCTGGCCGGCGCGATGCAGCCCTACCGCTGGACGATCGACGGGCGCACCTGGGCCGATCACCTGCCGGTCGAGGTGACGCAGGGCATGCGGGTGGAACTGACCTTCCACAACATGTCGATGATGGCGCATCCCATGCACCTGCACGGGCATGTGTTCCAGGTCGTGGCCCTGAACGGCCGCCGCCTGGCAGGGGCGCGGCGCGATACGGTGCAGGTGCCGCCGATGTCGGCCGTCACCATCGCCTTCGACGCAGGCGAGACGGCGCGCTGGATGCTGCACTGCCACCACATGTTCCATCTGCAGACGGGCATGATGACCGAACTTGCGATCCGCCCGGCCTGAGGCCCTCAGCCGACCCGCCGCGCCGCAACCCAGGCCGCCGCCGCCATCGCCGCGGCGGTGGCCAGACACAGCGCCAGCCCGCCAACCTGGTAGCTGACCCCCGACAGAAGCGTGCCCAGAAGCCGCCCCGCGGCGTTCGACATGTAGTAGAACCCCACGTCCATCGCGACCCGCTCGGTTCGGCTGAAGGCCAGGATCAGGTAGGAATGCGCGGCCGAGACCACCGCAAAGACGAAGCCGAAAGCCAGAAGACCCAGGACCAGCACCAGCGTCAGCCACCCCGCGGACGCGCCGGCCACCAGCGACAGCCCCGCCAGCACCAGCGGAATGCCCACCAGCGGCAGCCCCCAGCGCGCTGCCAGCGCCACGATCTCGTGCTCGGGCCGGGTGGCGGCGGCCAGAAGCCGCGGCGCCGCGGCCTGCACCGCGCCATAGCCGATCACCCAGACCGCCATGAACCCGCCCACCAGAAAGAACGCGAGCCGGTGCCCCGCCGCCGTCCCGTCCGACAGCGCCGCCTCGAAATAGACCGGCACGCCCACCACGAACCACACATCGCGCGCCCCGAACAGGAACATCCGCGCCGCCGACAGCCGGTTGATGCGGGGATCGCGCGACCGCATCTCGGCGAACCGCGCCCCCCGCCGCCCGCGCGGCAGCCCCGGCGGCATGAAGGCCACCGCCGCCACCAGGATCACCGCCAGCACCCCCGCCATCGCCCAGATCGCGGCGTGAAACCCGAACCCCGCCAGCAGCGCCGCCCCCAGGAAGAACCCCGCCCCCTTCACCGCGTTCTTCGATCCCGTCAGCACCGCCACCCAGCGGAACAGCCCCCCCTGCCCCGCCGGCGCCAGCACCTTGACCGCGCTCTTGGCGGCCATCTTGGTCAGGTCCTTGGCCACCCCCGACAGCGTCTGCGCCGCCATCACCCAGGCCACCGACAGCGCGATCCCCCAGCCCGGGTCCAGCCGCGCCAGCGCCACCAGCGCCGCCACCTGCACCGCAAGCCCCGCGTAAAGCGTCGCGGTCAGCCCGAAACGCGCCGCCAGCCAGCCCGCCGACAGGTTGGTGACGATGCCCGCCACCTCGTAGCCCAGGAACAGCCAGGCGATGGCGATCGGGCTGAACCCCAGCTGGTCGAAATGCAGCAGCACCAGCATCCGCAAGGCGCCATCCGACAGCATGAAGGCCCAGTAGGCCGCCGTCACCGTGGCATAGGCGGCCCGCGCCCGCGGCGGCGCGGCGCTCACGATGCCCCCGCCACCATCCGGGCAATGTCCGCCAGACGGCAGGCATAGCCCCATTCGTTGTCATACCAGGCGTAGATCTTCACCTGCGTGCCGTTCACCACCATGGTCGAGCCCGCATCGATGATGGCCGAACGCGGATCGTTCACGAAATCCGAAGACACCAGCGCCCGCGTCTCGTACCCCAGGATGCCCTGCAACGGCCCCTCGGCCGCCGCGGCCAGCAGCCCGTTCACCTCCGCCACGGTGGTCGGCCGGCGCAGTTCGAACACGCAATCGGTCAACGAGGCATTCAGCAGCGGCACCCGCACCGCATGCCCGTTCAGCCGCCCCTTCAGCTCCGGGTAGATCATCGTGATCGCCGTGGCGGACCCCGTCGTCGTCGGGATCAGGTTCGTCAGCGCCGAGCGCGCACGCCGCATGTCCTTCGCCGGGCGGTCCACCAGCGTCTGCGTGTTGGTGACATCATGGATCGTGGTGATCGACCCGTGCACGATCCCGAGCCCCTCGTGGATCACCTTCACCACCGGGGCAAGGCAGTTCGTGGTGCAGCTTGCCGCCGTCACCAGATGATGCCGCGCCGGGTCGTACAGCGCGTGGTTCACCCCGTAGACAAGGTTCAGCGCCCCGCGATCCTTCACCGGGGCCGACACCACCACCTTCCGCACCCCGGCCGCGGAATAGGGCGCAAGCTTCTCTGCCGTCCTGAAGACGCCGGTGCAGTCGATCACCACGTCCACCCCCAGCGCCGCCAGCGGCAGATCCTCGATCCGCCGCGCCGCCGTCAGCCGCATCCGCCGGCCGTTCACCGTCAGGCTGTCCGCGTCATGCCCGATGGCCGCCCCCCAGCGGCCATGCACCGAATCGAATTCCAGCAGCAGCGCGTGCTGCTCGGGCGTTCCGGCCGCGTCGTTCACCAGCACGATCTGCCCGCCCTGCCCCGTCTCGACCAGCCGCCGCAACACCAACTTGCCGATCCGGCCCAGCCCGTTCAGCGCAATTCGCGCCCCGCTCATGCCTGCATCTCCTGCCCCAGATCGTCCAGTCGTTCCTGCAACGCCACCCGCTCCAGCGCCGCCACCGGCAGCGCCACGAAGGCCGCGATCCGCCGGTGCAGGTCCGCATAGGTGGTGGCAAAGGCCAGCGCGCGCAGCGCGGGCGCCCCCTGCACCGCGGCCGGGTCGGGCAGGCCCCAATGCGCCGTCATCGGCTGGCCCGGCCAGGCGGCACAGTCTTCATGCGCGGCCCGGTCGCAGACGGTAAAGACGAAATCGAACCGCGGCGCCTCGGGGCCGCGGAAGGTCTCCACCCCCTTGGGCCGCAGCCCGGCCAGGTCATGCCCGTGCCGCCGCAGCAGGTCCAGCGCCTGCGGGTCGGGCGCGGCCTTGGGCCGGGTGCCCGCCGAATGCGCGGCAAAGCACCCCGCGCCCAGCGTGGTCAGGATCGCCTCGGCCATCAGGGATCGTGCCGAATTGCCCGAACACAGGAATAGCACCTGAAACACCCGCTGGGCCGGAACCGGCACCGCCGCCGGGGCGCACAGATCGGGCCGCCCGCGACAGCAATCAGCCAGGAAATAGTCGATCAGCCCCGCCGTCCGCGGCAGGTCGATGGCATAGAGGATCGCCCGCCCCTCGCGCCGCGGCGCGATCAACCCGGCCCGCTCCAGCGCCTTCAGATAGACCGATGCGGTGTTCTGCTTCAGCCCCAGCGCCCCGGCGATCTCGCCCGCCCGCACCCCCCGCGGCGCGTGCCGCATCAGAAGCCGGAACACGGCAAGACGGCCCTCATGGCCCAGAACGGCAAAGGTGTCGGCGGCGGTTTCCATATCCATATTTCATGAATACGTGATTCGTTGCCGACCGGCCAGTGAAGGTTTTGCAACACCTCGCCCGTCGCCAAACCGCGGCGCCCCGGCGCCGCGCGGCGCATTTCAGGCGGTGTCGCGCACGCCCGGCGGGAAAATGCAGGCCCAGGGGATGACAAATCTTGTGCGCAAAATATTGGTCTTTTGCGCAGCACGTCGGAAGTGCCTCGCAACCCGCTCACCAACCGATTTCCCCGCGGGGAAATCGGCGGCCCCCCGAAAGCACAGGGCCGGCCCCCATCGGGAACCGGCCCTGTTCTGCGGCACCGTTCGGTCGCGGGATTTCCCCGCGGGGAAATCAGCCCTCGCCCAGCACGCGGAAGAAGGCCTCGATCGCCGCTTCCAGCCGCGCGCGATCCAGCGTGGAAAAGTCCATCTCGGCGCGCAATTCCATCTTGCCCTGCGTCGCGGTGCAGCGCACGCCGGGGCCGACCGGCACCGACAGGCTGACCCGGCCGCGGCGGCTGCTGCCCTTGGGCGCGCCCCGCATCTTCTCGGGCAGCGGCGCGGTCTGCCCGGCCACGAAGCGGCGCAGGATGGCAATCTCCTCCTCCTCGCTCCGCCGCGGCACGTCGCGCAGCGCGCCGACAAGGCCGCGCAACGCATCGGGGTTGCCCTCGATCCGGTCGGCCAGCGTCAGCCCCAGCGACCGCGGGATCGCCATCGGATGTTCCAGCACCTTGTCCAGCACCCGCATCAGGAAGGCAAAGCGGCGGATGTAGCTGCGCTTCTGCGGCGAGGCCGAGGCGTAAAGCCGGTTCACCGCCTCATCCAGATCGGCGCAATCCTCCACCCCGTCTTCGGCATAGGCGCGCGCCAGGTTCGCCATTTCGGCGAAGGACACATCCTTGCGGATCAGGTTCTCGTCCACCATCCGGCGGTACAGCGTCTCCATCGTCTCGCCCGCGGCCATCAGCCCCGCGGGGATCAGCGCATAGGCCGCGTCGCCGGTTTCCGCCTGCAGCTCGCGCCAGGCCGACAGCCGCCGCAGGCCCTGCACCAGCTCGTAGCCGCCGGCGCCATCGGGAACCACACGGATCGGGTTCGACAGCCCCACCGCCCGGATCGAGGCCTTGAGGTCGCCCAGATCCAGATCCGCCGTCCGCATCCGGTCGCGCACCAGCTTCGTGGTGCGCACCTTCTCATGCGGGATCATGTCGACGATCAGGCCCAGCTTCTTCAGCCGCACGAACTCATGCGCCAGCGCA
This sequence comes from Pseudomonadota bacterium, assembly GCA_021845805.1. Taxonomy (GTDB): domain Bacteria; phylum Pseudomonadota; class Alphaproteobacteria; order Rhodobacterales; family Rhodobacteraceae; genus Solirhodobacter. The sequence continues at coordinate 37,751 of JAJZVD010000007.1, forward strand.
TCGTTCTCGGCCCGGATCTCGGCCTCCACCTCCGACCGGCGCCGCAGCGCCTCGGCGTTCTCGCCGATCGCAGTCGCCATCGGCCCGCGCCGCGGCGGCAGCGCGCTTTTCGTCTCCAGATCTCCCGGCAACGGCGCGTCGTCGGGAAGATCGACGTCGAACATCCGGCGCTTCTTGGTCATGCCGCGTCCTCCATCCGGTCCCAGGCGGCGCTGACATAGCCGCGGAACTCTTCATAAGCCGCATCGAAGGTGGCGCGCGCGCGCCGCCAGGTTTCCCGCGTCATGTCGCGGTAGTCGATCTCGTAGATCGAGGACAGGAACCGCCCGGACTGTTCCACCGCGCGGGTATGCTCGATCGGGTGCTGGGTCATCCTGTCACCGAAAACCTTGCCAAAGGCTTCCCGCATCGCGCGGTGCAGGTCGTTGCCGGGCTCGTAGCGGGTGATGAGAAAGCGCACATCCAGGAACTCTTTCGGCAGTTTCGATTTCCCCGCGGGGAAATCGGCGCTGAAATCCGACAGGTCGGCCAGCGCCTCGGACAGTTGCCCGATGAACGAGGTGGTCGAGTCATATTCCCAGTAGCCAGGCCCCGAGGGGATGTAGAGCATGTCCGCCGCAAAGACCGCGTTCATCGACTGGTAGCCGATGGCGGGGGGGCAATCGAAGATCACGATGTCATAGGCGTCGTCGGGCAGGGTATCGAGCCAGCGCGAGACGGCCGCGAAGAAGCTCCAGTCGGGGTTCACATGCCGGTACTGCGCCGAGGCAAATTCCACGAAGGCCGCGTTGGCGCAGGATGGGACGATGTCGATGGTGGGCCAGCAGGTAGGCTTGATGAAATCGGTCACCCGCAGTTCACCCAGCCCCGTGTCGCTGATCGAGGCGGGCAGGCGGCGCTGCGCCACCTGACGGCCGGTCTCGGCCCCCTGCGTCGCGCGGTTCATCCGGTCCGTCTCGCGGATCAGGTCGCGCGCCATGATGCCCCAGACAGTGTTTTCCTCGGAGACGTCCGACAGGCCCATCGAATGGCTCAGCGTCGCCTGCGGATCGAAGTCGATCGCCAGCACCCGATAGCCATCCAGCGCCGCCGCATGGGCGAAGTGCAGCGCCACGGTCGACTTGCCGGCGCCGCCCTTGAAGTTCGCCACCGCCACCCGAACCGCGCGCTTGTCCTTGGGGCGGTAGGGCATCAGCGATTTGCGGTTCACCTTCATCTTGCGCCGCATCTCGTTCACCTCGTCGAGGCTGAACCAGCGCTGGCGGCCTTCCTCCTCGATTTCCCCGGTGGGAAGTCCGGGTTCGGCGGCAAGGCGGCCGCGGAAGGTGTTCTGGTTGACCTTGAAGATCAGCTCCGACACCTCCCAGCTGGAGAAGCGGCGCAGCGTCTTTTCCGAGCCGGGCGAGAAGGTCTGCTTGCGGATCCAGCCCTGCATCTTGAGCGAGCTGTCCCTGAGCGATTGCAGGTCGCGGTAGCTGTACATGGGTTTCCCAACGCTAATTTCCGATTGAAACCCAAATACGCCGAATTTGACTTTTCAGCAAACAGGAAGTGAACTGGGGCCACTGATTTCCCCGCGGGGAAATCGCCCGCAGCGCATGGCCCGGGAAACAAGGCCCTGCAGGCGCCGGGCTGCCGGGCAGGCGATTCGGGGCAGGGGGGCCGGGACCCCCTGATGATGGGGGGACAGACTGAACCACCCACCACCGATTGAGGGGACATTTCCGGCAAATGAGGTGACGGGCTGGATGTCCCCCAATACCATTGATACCATTCCTTTGAATGGAATGCGGACGGATCAACCCGCCCTGGCAGCCGCCGCTTGACAGAATCGTCAAACTCAACGTTAATCCCGTTACACCCGGGAATAACGCCGGGATGACGAGGCGGGGGCCACCGATCGGCCCGGAGCAGTTGGCCCGGACGGGCAGGGGAAGCGACCATGCGGGTGGCGCGGGCGACGGGGCGCAATGCGGCCGTCATCAAGTATGATCTGCTGACGGCCCTGGGCGCCCATGCCTGTGCGGGCGACAAGCACCTGCAACGGCTGGTGCTGCGGTTCATCACGCTGATCGTCGCGCGCTACAACTGGCAGGCCGATGAGCTGAGCGTGGGCCAGACCGAGATGGCGGCGCTGTGGTCGGTGGACGCGCGCACGGTGAAACGCGACATGGCGCGGTTGCGCGAGATGGGGTGGCTGTCGATCCGGCGGGCGGCGGCGCGGGGCCGGGTGGCCACCTATGGTGTCGAGATCGAGGCGATCCTGCGCGCGACCGAGGCAAGCTGGCGGCAGGTCGGCCCGGATTTCGTGGCCCGGCTGGGCGGCGCGGCCGAGGCCGCCCCCGCAACGAATGTAGTGCCCTTTCCCGCAGCCCTGCCGCGCCCGGACGGAGAGGGGGCCTGGCCGCGCGTGCAGCGGATGTTGATGGCCGAGAACCCGGGGCTTTACGCCGCCTGGTTCGCGATGCTGGCCGAACAGCCCGGCCCCGCGGGCACGCTGCGGCTGAAGGCGCCAAGCCGGTTCCATGCCTCGTTCGTCAACACCCACCACCTGGCCACGCTGCGCGCGCTGGTCGCCGCCGTGGCGCCGGAGGTGGGCGAGGTGGAGGTGGCGGGGTAGGGGCCCCTTGCCCAGCCCGTGGCCGATCTGCCAAAGGATGCGGCAATTCCGGGCAAACCGCAGCACGTCCGGCGCATTGGGGCGTGACAGGCGGCGGATAAGATGCAAACCAGTGCCGGGTGAAGGTGCAGGACCCAGGGTTGAGTGTGATGCAGATCGAGACCACGCGACTTCCCGGCGTGCTGGTGCTGACGCCGAAGCGGTTCGGCGACGCGCGGGGGTTCTTCAGCGAAAGCTGGAACCGGCGCACGCTGGAACAGGCGGGGGTGCACCTGCCGGAGTTCGTGCAGGACAACCACTCGCTGTCGGCCCGGGCGGGCACCATCCGCGGGTTGCATTTCCAGGCACCGCCCCACGCGCAGGGCAAGCTGGTGCGCTGCGGGCGCGGGCGGCTGCTGGATGTGGCGGTGGATGTGCGCGCGGGCTCGCCCACCTACGGGCAGTGGGTGGCCGAAGAGCTGAGCTTTGCCAACGGGCGGCAGTTGTGGATCCCGGCGGGGTTCCTGCACGGGTTCGTCACCCGCGAGGACGATACCGAGATCGTCTACAAATGCACCGACCATTACGCGCCCGACTGCGATGGCGCGGTGCGCTGGGACAGCGTGGGGATCGACTGGGGCCTGACGGCGCCGCCGGTCCTGTCGGAGAAGGACGCGGCCGCGGTGCCGCTGGCGGCGTTCCGGTCGCCCTTCGCATGGGAGACCGAGGCGTGAAGATAATGGTGACGGGGGGCGCGGGGTTCATCGGCTCGGCCGTGGTGCGGCTGGCCATCGCGCGGGGGCATGAGGTGGTGAACCTTGATGCGCTGACCTATGCGGCCTGTCTGGACAATGTGGCCAGCGTCGCGGGCTCGCCGCGCTATGCCTTCGAACACGCCGACATCCGCGACCGCGCTGCGCTGGACCGGGTGTTCGCCACCCATGCGCCCGACGCGGTGATGCATCTGGCGGCCGAAAGCCATGTGGACCGGTCGATCGACGGGCCGGGCGCCTTCATCGCGACGAATGTGACGGGCACCTATACGCTGCTGGAGGCCGCGCGGGCCTGGTGGATGGGGCAGGGGCGGCCCGCGGGCTTCCGCTTCCACCATGTCTCGACCGACGAGGTCTTCGGCTCTCTGGGGCCCACGGGCAAGTTCACCGAGGACACGCCCTATGACCCGCGCAGCCCCTATTCGGCCAGCAAGGCCGCCAGCGACCATCTGGTGCGCGCCTGGCACGAGACCTACGGGCTGCCGGTGGTGCTGACCAACTGTTCCAACAACTACGGGCCGTTCCACTTCCCGGAAAAGCTCATTCCCGTGGTGATCCTGAACGCGCTGGCGGGCAAGCCGCTGCCGATCTACGGGACCGGCGCGAATGTGCGCGACTGGCTTTATGTGGAAGACCATGCCGACGCGCTGCTTCTGGTGCTGGAGAAGGGCAGGGTGGGGCGCAGCTACAACATCGGCGGCGAGAACGAGCGGAGCAACCTGGAGCTGGTGCGGACGCTCTGCGGCATCCTGGACGCCAAGCGCCCGAAGGCCGCGGGCCGCTATGCCGACCAGATCACCTTCGTCGCCGACCGGCCCGGCCATGACGCGCGCTATGCGATCGACCCCGCCCGCATCCGGGCCGAGCTTGGCTGGCGGCCGAGCGTGACGGTGGAAGAGGGGCTGGAGCGGACGGTGCAGTGGTATCTGGACAACGAGCCCTGGTGGCGCGCGCTGCAGACCCGCGAGGGCGTGGGGCGAAGGCTGGGGGCGGGATGATCCTGGGGGTCGGCGCAGCGCCGCGGATCGCCGACCGCGACGCAGGGCATGACAACAATTTCAACCTGATCCGCATGCTGGCCGCGCTTGGCGTGATGGTTTCGCATGCCGTTCCCCTGACGCTGGGGATCGGCACGCCAGAGCCGCTTGAGGAGGCGTTGAAGGGCGTCAACCTGGGGCGCGTCTGCGTGATGGTGTTCTTCGCCATTTCGGGCTTCTTCATCACGCGAAGCTTTACCACCAAGCGGGATCCGGTGGCGTTCCTGCGCGCCCGCGCGCTGCGCATCTATCCGGGCCTTGTGGTGATGCTGGTGCTGATGCTGGGCATCGGGGGCCTTTGGATCGCCACCGACCCGGTCCGCTTCTGGCGGTCGGCGCCTGATTATGTGATCCGCACGCTGACCTTCGTCGTCTCGGCGCGCTGGCTGGACGGCATTCTTGAAACGGCGCCCTTTCCGCGCGAGGTGAACGGATCGCTCTGGTCGCTGCGCTTCGAGGTGGCCTGTTATCTGGGCGTGCTTCTTGCGGGTGTTTCCGGGCTTTTCGACCGGCGACGGGCGTTCCTGGGCTGTGCTGCAGCCTTTCTGGCGATCTATCTTGTCGCCCCGGTCGTGACGACGAACTTCGTGATCCGCCGGATGCTTCTTGTGGGCCTGCCCTTCGTGATCGGCGTGGCGTTCCATGTCTGGCGCGACCGTATCCCGCTGTCGCCGGTGGCTCTGGCCGGGCTTGTCGCCGGGGCGGTCCTGCTGCGCCCGACGCCCCTGTTTCCGGCGGCAGTCGTGCTGGCGCTGTGCTATGCCACCTTCTGCTTCGGCTTTGCGCGCATCCCGGTTCTGGCCCGCTACACCACGCTGGGAGACTATTCCTATGGCACCTATATCTATGCCTTTCCGATCCAGCAGATGGCCGTCATCTGGGGGTTCGGCACACCGATGAGCAATCTTGCCGTTGCGGTGCCGCTGACGCTTGGCTGCGCGATCCTGTCCTGGAGGCTTGTCGAAGCCCCGGCGATGCGGTTTGGTCGGTCGCGACGGTTCGTGACGAGGGCGTTGGACAAATGAGGCATCAGACCGATCTCCTGGTCTTCGGGCAGACGGGGCAGGTGGCGCGGGAACTGGCGCGGCGGGTGCCGGGGGCGGTGTTCCTGGGCCGGGACCAGGCGGACCTGTCCGACCCCGCCGCCTGCGCGGCGGCGATCCGGGGGGCGGCGCCGGCGGTTGTGATCAATGCCGCCGCCTGGACGGCGGTGGACCGCGCCGAGACCGAGGAGGGCGCGGCCCGCGTCGTCAATGCCGCGGCGCCGGGGGCGATGGCGGCCGAATGTGCCGCCCGCGGCATCCCGTTCCTGCATGTCTCGACCGATTATGTCTTTGACGGCTCTGGCAGCAGACCCTGGCGGCCGGATGACCCGACCGGCCCGCTGGGCGCCTATGGCCGCGGCAAGCTGGACGGCGAGGCCGCGGTGCGCGGGGCAGGGGGGTGCCATGCGATCCTGCGCACCTCCTGGGTGTTTTCGGCCCATGGCGCGAATTTCGTGAAAACCATGCTGCGTCTGGCCGAGACCCGCGACCGGCTGACGGTGGTGGCCGACCAGATCGGCGGGCCGACACCCGCGGGCGACATCGCGGCGGCGCTGCTGGCGATGGCGGCGCAGATGCAGGCCGACCCGGCCAAGGCCGGCACCTACCATTTCGCGGGCGCCCCGGATGTGAGCTGGGCCGGCTTTGCCCGCGAGATCTTTGCGCAGGCAGGCCGGGCCGTGACGGTCGAGGATATCCCGACCTCGGCCTATCCGACCCCGGCGCGCCGCCCCGCCAATTCGCGGCTTGATTGCACGAGCCTGACCGACACCTTCGGCATCCCGCGCCCCGACTGGCGCGCGGGGCTGGCCGGGGTGCTGACCGACCTGGGAGCACGACGTTGAAACGCAAGGGCATCATCTTGGCCGGGGGCTCCGGCACGCGGCTGTATCCGATCACCATGGGCGTGTCGAAGCAGCTTCTGCCGCTTTATGACAAGCCGATGATCTACTATCCGCTGAGCGTGCTGATGCTGGCCGGGATCCGCGAGATCCTGATCATCACCACGCCCGACGACCAGCCCCAGTTCCGCCGCCTGCTGGGCGATGGCAGCCAGTGGGGGCTGCGGCTGGACTATGTGGTGCAGCCGTCGCCCGATGGCCTGGCGCAGGCCTATCTGCTGGGCGAGGCGTTCCTGGATGGCGCGCCCTCGGCCATGGTGCTGGGCGACAACATCTTCTTCGGCCACGGCCTGCCCGAGACGCTGGCCGCGGCGGATGCGAAGACCGCGGGCGGCACCGTCTTCGGCTACCGGGTGGCGGACCCCGAACGCTACGGCGTGGTGGATTTCGACGCCACCGGCCGGGTGAAGGCGATCGTCGAGAAGCCGCCGGTGCCGCCGTCGGACTATGCGGTGACGGGGCTCTATTTCCTGGACGGGACCGCGCCGCAGAAGGCCCGCGCCGTCACCCCCTCGCCGCGCGGCGAGCTGGAGATCGTGACGCTTCTGGAGATGTACCTGGCCGAGGGCAGCCTGACGGTGGAAAAGATGGGGCGCGGCTATGCCTGGCTGGACACCGGCACCCATGCGAGCCTGCTGGACGCGGGCAACTTCGTGCGGACGCTGGAACAGCGGCAGGGCCTGCAGGTGGGCAGCCCCGACGAGATCGCCTATGCCGCGGGCTGGATCGACCGCGCGGGCCTGCTGCGGCAGGCGAAGCTGTTCGGGAAGACGGATTACGGGCGGTATCTGGAAAGTCTTGCCCGAGGCTGACCCGTTTCGTTTGCACGGCGCGACGGCGCGTTTGCATGTGCCGTATCGACCTGCACGAAACCGATGACGATGTAACGTCTTGCGGGTGCGCGGCTTGCAACCTAAAGACGAGTAAAAGTGGGAAAACAGTCGGATGCAGCGGTCGATACCAGTCTCGGTTGTGATCCCAAGCCACAACCGCGCCTCGACAATCGGCGCGGCGATCCGCACCGTGCTATGCCAGAGCTATTGCCCCGCCGAGATTGTCGTTGTCGACGATGGATCCGAGGATGATACCGCGGACGTGGTTCGCGCCATCGACAGCCCCATCCTGCGCTATGTCCGTCAGGAACGCTCTGGCGCGAACGCGGCCCGCAATCGCGGCGTGAGCGAGAGCCGGTCGGAGTTCGTGGCCTTTCAGGATAGTGACGACCTTTGGATTCCGAACAAGCTTGAACTGCAATGGCAGCGGCTGTCGGCAAGCGGGCGCGATGCGAGTTTCGGCCGTTTCATCAAGATTGGCAATGCGGGCGCACGGCTTCTTCCGCTTGAAAGGCCGGTACCGCGGGTTGCCGATGTCATCCGCAAGAAGGCGTTTCACAAGAATTACCTTTCGACCCAAACCCTGCTGATCCGAAAGGCGACGCTGACCGGTATTGGCGGATTCGACGAGCGCTTGAAGCGGTTCCAGGATTGGGATGTGCTGCTGCGCCTTGTCGGCAGCGTCGCCTTCGAGTTTCACTGGGAACCCCTGGCCATCGTCAATGACACCAGAGGAAGCATCACGCGGAACTATTCAGCGGGGCTGGAGGCCAGAACGTACATTCTGGCAAAGTACTCCGAAGACTATGCCAGGCGCCGCATGAGCCATGCCCTTGCGCGCAAGGATCTTGCACTGCGGCGGATCGCTGCGACGTTGATGATGCGCTAGGCAGGGATCGTGATGACAAAACGCAGGAAGATTGCGATCTGTTTCTACGGCATTACCAGATCGCTTGGATTCACGGCCGATTCGATCCTTGGGAACATCATCGCGCCGGCGCGGGATCTGGCCGAGGTGAAGATATTTGGTCACTTTTATCGGATGCGGCGGATCGACAATCCGCGCAGTGGCGAGATGGGCGTTGCCGTCGGCGAAGAATATCACCTGCTTCCCATCGACGGCCTGGAAACCGAAGAACCTGGGGCATGTCTGTCGACCTACCCGTTCCGTGAAATCCGCGAATGGGGCGACTGGTGGGGGGATGACTACAGATCGCTGACCAATCTGATCCATCAGTTGCATTCCCTCAAAATGGTCCACGAGGCATCGCGGGCATTCGGCGCCGATGTCACGATCTTTGCGCGTCCGGACCTGCTCTATTACGATACACTCCATCCCGCCTTGCAGCGCGCATTGAATGCGGATGCCGACCTCGTGCAAGTGCCGCGTTGGCAGCCCTTTGGCGGGCTGAACGACAGGTTTGCCGTGACATCGGGTACCGTTGCCGCCGAGGCGGTTGCGACCCGCGTGGATCTCGCGCTCGGGTATTGCAAAGAGAGGCGGGCGCCGCTGCATTCCGAACAGCTTCTGGCCTATGCCGTTGCCGCGCGAAATCTGCCGGTCGGTCTTCATTCCTTGCGCGCGGGCAGAGTCCGTGCAAACGGTGCCCGCGCAAAGGAGATATTCGACCACAGATTGCGTGGCCGCATTGCGGGAAACGTGCGGTTTCATCTTCAGCGTGGTCTCGACGCTATGGGGCTTGGCCTTAAAATGAAGCGTGATCAGTAAGATGGTGTCCAGATTTGCCTTGATCGTGCCGACCCTGAACGGCGGACCGGTCTACCGGAAGCTGCTTGAGGAATTCCGGCGGCAGACATGCCTGCCGGATTGCTTCATCGTCGTTGATTCCGGCTCGTCGGATGGCACGCTTGAGGCGTCGCGCGATGCCGGTGCGCGCGTCATTTCGATCCGGCCAGAGGATTTCAATCACGGCGCAACCCGGATGCAGGCGCTCGATCATGTGGACGCGGGGATCGATCTCGTCATGTATCTGACTCAGGATGCCGTGCCTGCGGACCCGGAGTCGTTTGAAAGACTGGTCGCTGTCTTCGCCGATCCGCGGCTGGGCGCGGCGTTTGGTCGGCAATTGCCCCGCGACGGTGCATCCCGCGTCGAGGCGTTTTCGCGCGCGGCCAATTACGGGGAGGTTCCCTACCGCGTGGATCTGGCCGCCCCCGGAAAGCGCCGATTTGAGGAGTCGCGGTTTTCGAATTCGTTCTCGATGTATCGCATCGCCGCATTGCGCGAGGCGGGGGGATTTCCGGGCGATATCATCCTTGGAGAGGATGTGCTTGCGCATGTCGCAATTCTCTCCAGGGGGTGGGCCACGGAATATGTTCCCGCCGCCACGGTCAGGCATAGCCACAATTATTCGGTGGTGGAGGAGTTTCGCCGCTACTTCGATATCGGGGTGATGCATCATCGGGCGCAGGCGACGTTGGCGATGTTCGGTCGCCCGCATGGAAAGGGCCGACAATATCTGCTTGAGGAGGCAAGATTTGCGATGCGCATCAGCCTGCGGGAGGGTTTCGTTTCTGTCGTCAGGAGTTGTGCGAAGTTCTTCGGCTATCGGCTGGGGCTGATGGAGGCGGCATTGCCGCGATTTTTGAAACGACAGCTGTCGATGCATTGGCGTTTCTGGCGCTGACGTCGGGCGTGCAGATCAGGCGTGGTGGTGGGAGAGGCGGTTGGAACTCGAGCGGAACATTCTCAGAGCGATGGCGAAGAGCCTGGCGAGCAAGTACTCGACCTATCTCGTCAATGCGGCCTCGCTGGTTCTGCTTTCGCGGATTTTCGGCCCCGAGACCTTCGGACTGGTGGCCGCGTCGATGATCTTCTTCACGCTTGCCCAACTTCTCGGCGAGGCCGGCCTGACTCCTATCATTATCAATCTGAGCAGCCTGCCGACGAGAGATCGGGACGGGCTGTTTACCCTGTCGCTGCTGATCGGGTGCGGTTTTGGGATTGTGATGCTGCTTCTGGCGCAGCCGTTGGCCGCCTTCTTTCGGGACGGGCGTGTGACCGTTCCGATTCGCATGATGGCTGTGGCGCTGCCGTGGCTTGCCGGAAGTTCGATCCCGACGGCATTCATCCTGCGCGATCAGAAGTTTCATCTTCTGGCGATCGCGGGGATTGCTGCCGAGGTCGGCTCGGTCATGGCTTGCCTGACACTGCGACCGGTTCTGGGCGATGTCGGGGCGCTTTCGGCGAAGATGCCGGTTTCATCCGCCATCGCGTTCCTGATTCTGCATCGGTTCGCGGGCAGGACGCAGTTCGGAAGGCCGTGGCCCGGGGTGAAGCTTTGGGCCATCGGAGCGCTGTGGCGGCAATCGACGTTTCAGTTCCTGTTCAACCTGATGAACTTCCTGTCGCGTAATGCCGACAACGTTCTGGTGGGTCGGTTTTTTGGTCTGCTGTTGCTGGCCTATTACGACAAGGCCTATCAGTTGATGCGCTATCCATTATTGCTGCTATCCTTTGCCATTGTTCCGGCGATTCAGCCTGCCATCAGGCATATTCGCGACGATCCGATGCGCGCGGCGCGCGTGAATACCTATTTCGCGGTCAGGCTGGCCGCCGTCGGCTGGATTGGCGCGGTTCTGTTGTGGTTCACCGCGGAGCCGATCGTGTCGCTGCTTCTGGGCGCGCATTGGGCAATAAGCGGGAATATCCTGAGCATCCTTGCCGCGTCAATTCCGGCGCAGGTTGTGGCGGCCACGAGTGGGGCATTCTATCAGGCCTTCGACCGGAACGGCACGCTGCTGCTGACGGGCGCATTGACGGCCGCGATCAATCTTGTGGGCATGCTGGTGGGCATTCAGATCGGAACCCTTTCGGCGCTCGCGACATGCCTTGTGGTGGCTTTCGCAGTTTCGTTCATGGTGAACTACATCATCCTGTACCGCCTTGTCTTTCGCCACTCTCCGCTTCGCTTCTTTGGTCTTGTCGGCCCCTTGGTCTATTCGCCATTGTTGTTGTTGCTGATGAGATGAAGCTATTCATCGCGACGCAAATGTATCGGAAGAGGCGAAATCGACCTTCGGAGATTGGCTCCGGTTCTGGCAGCGGTTGCAATCGGGCAAGGGCTTTCGTTTCGGGTTCTGTGCGTGTCGGGGGTCGATCCGTCGGTTGTATTCTTTCGGAAAAGCGTGCAGTGTCCGCGCGTGCGGGCATGATGTGCTTGGATCTCGATGGACGCCCTGAATAGCCGGGATCCGTTATGGTGTGCAGAGGAGACGGGGCTTGTTTGGAGGTGCATTCAGGGTTGCCAGGTCGAAAGTGCCGACAGCGTTGCAACCGGAGACCGTCTGGCAAGTCTATCGGCTTCAGTATGCCATTCTGCTTGCAATTGTTGGATCTTATGTTGTCGGCACGCAGGCTTTTGGCAACACCGTCGACTGGTCTGTCTATACGCGCTACTATGACGTCTATCTGTTCGGTGGCCGGGAATATTATCAGCTGGATCCTGCATTCAGGCTGCTGTTTTCGATCTTTGCCTTCTTCAGGCTCCATCTGCAATATGTTCTTTCCATTCTGGTTTTTGTATCGCTTCTGATCAAACTCCTTGTGCTGACATCGTTGTCGCGTTCGAGCCTGCCTGCCACATTCTATCTTTTTGCGCTCTTCGGCCTGCACGAATATACGCAGGTGCGGGTCGCGTTTGCGCTTTCCTTCATCTATCTCTTTGTGTGGCTGATGGAGCGTGGCCACCGGGTCCGAATCCTATGGGTGATTGCGCCGTTCTTTCACATGTCCACCCTTGTGTTCGCGGCCGTTGTCGTGATGTGCAGGCCCTTTCGGGAAAAGTCCTTTTGGTTCAAGGTTGGCGTCTGCACGGGGTTCATCGTTGCTTTGGCCGGGAGCCTGCATCTTGTGAGCGCCGTTTTTTCAAGTTCAAACCTTGTGAATTATCTGAACGGCTATGACAGCGGCCGGGTTCCGAAGGTATTTTCGATCACTAACATGATTTTTGCAACCTATTCCGTTCTGTTGATCAGGATCGGGGTGCACCGGTGGTCGAAGGCGTCAGAGCTGATCGTTCTGGCGACGATCCTGGCAATTCCGGCCATCTTTGCGTTTTACAGTGAGCCGGTGCTTTCGGACAGATTCAAGGAGTTCTTTTTCGCTTTCTCTCCAATTTCGTTCGCCTTGGCTCTTCGAAGGTTCCGGAGGACGCCCGCGATGATCCTGCTTGTCGTAAGCTTCGTGCTTTTTTCGCTTTCTTCCACGGTCGTGTACATAAACAACGGGATTTATCCGTCGCTGAAGCCATATGCCTTGCGTTGAACGTTCGGAATTGCTGAGCGGCGAGAGGGCATTTGTGGGCGAATGTGCGGTGTGCCGTCGTGGCGGACCGCCTTGTGCGACGCGGAGCGAACGGGTGGTCGGTCCGTTCCGCATCACTCGGGTGCGGGTTCCACCCCCCCCAGCCGCGCCAGCATGGCCTTTGCGATCTCGCGTTCGCCCATGATGACGGTATCGGCGCCGAGGGTCTTGAGGTGGTCGACCTCGGCGTCGGAATGGGCGCGGCCGATCACCCGGAGGGCGGGGTTCTGGCGGCGGGCCTTTTCCATGGCCGTGCCGGCCTCGAAGGTCTCGGGGATGGCCACGACGAGGCTGTGCGCGGCGGCGATGTTGGCGCGGGCGAGGCTGTGGTCGGAGGTGGCGGCGCCGACCGCGCCTTCGCCGCCCGCGGCGCGCAGCGCGTCGATCCGGGCGTCGGAGGCGTCGATCACGAAGACCGGGGTGCCCGCGGCGCGCAGCCCCGCCGCGACCAGGCTGCCGACCCGGCCGTAGCCGATGATGACGGTGTGGCCGGTCAGCATGGTGGGCTGTTCGCCCTCGTCCTCGGGCAGGGGGGCGGGGGGCACGGGGTCGGCGGGCAATTCGAGCCGGGTCTTGAGGCGGTCGGCCAGCCAGAACATGGCCGGGTTGAGCAGGATCGAGACGATGGCGCCGGCCAGGATGAGGTTGCGCGCCTCGTCCGTCATCAGGTGCAGCGAGACGCCCAGATCGGCGAGGATGAACGAGAATTCGCCGACCTGTGCGAGGCTGGCCGCGATGGTCAGCGCGGTGCCCAGGCTGCGGCGGAAGCTGCGCACCAGCGCGAAGGCCACCACCGACTTGCAGAGCAGGATGATGGCCAGCGTTGCCAGCAGCGGCAGCGGCCGTTCGAGGATGATCGCCGGGTCGAAGAGCATGCCGACCGAGACGAAGAACAGCACCGCGAAGGCGTCTCGCAGCGGCAGGCTTTCCTGCGCGGCGCGGTGGCTCAGTTCGCTTTCCGCCAGGATCATGCCGGCGAAGAAGGCGCCGAGCGCCAGCGACACGCCGAAGAGCATCGCCGCGCCATAGGCCACGCCAAGCGCGATGGCCAGGACGCCCAGCCGGAACAGCTCGCGGTTGCCGGAATGGGCGATGCTGTGCAGCACCCAGGGAATGACGCGGCGGCCCACCACCAGCATGAGGCCGACGAAGGCCGCGACCTTCAGCAGCGTCACGAGGATGATGCCCGAGAGGCCGAAATCCACGCCCACCATGCGGCCGATCGCCACCGCCAGCGGGTCTGGGGTGGCGCTGTCGCCGGTGCCGATGCTGACCGCGGCGGGGATCAGCACCAGCGTCAGCACCATCGCGAGGTCTTCGACGATGAGCCAGCCCACCGCGATGCGGCCGCGGTCGGTGTCGAGGATGTGGCGGTCTTGCAGCGCGCGCAGCAGCACCACGGTGGAGGCGACCGACAGCGCGAGGCCGAAGACCAGGCCGCCGCCCGTGGTCCAGCCCATGCCCCAGCCGAAGAGCAGGCCCAGAAGCGCGGTGACGGCGATCTGGGCGATGGCGCCGGGCACCGCGATCAGGCGGACCGACATCAGATCCTTCAGCGAGAAGTGCAGCCCGACGCCGAACATCAGCAGGATCACCCCGATCTCGGCCAGTTGCGGCGCGGCGTGCTGATCGGCCACGAAGCCCGGGGTATGGGGGCCGACAAGGATGCCCGCGCAGAGATAGCCCACCAGCGTGGGCAGGCGCAGCCGGTTGGCCAGCGCGCCCAGGATGAACGCCAGAACGAAGCCCGCGACGATCGTCGTTATCAGCGGCGTGTCGTGCGCGATGGCGGTTCTCCTGGCGGGTGGGGTTCGCATCTTTATGGAAGCGGGGGGCGGGCTTGTCCAGCCGGGGCGCGGCGGCGCGGGGGGTGCGGCAGGGGGCGCGGGCCTGCCTGCGGGCGGCGGGCGCGACCCGCGCGCAGAAGCGGCGCGCGGGCCGCGTTTTGAGGGGTGACATCGGGCCTGCGCGGGGCTATCGGCTTGGGCATCTGATTCCTTCGGAGATGGCAGACGCCATGGAAAGTCGATCACGAAGTCTGTTCGGCTGATCGGCTGGCACCAGGGTTCCCCGTGCCGGCTGATCGCTCAGCGGCATGAGGAGGTTCCGGTGCAGAAACTGGTTCAACGCGCATCGTCCTGCGTGCCTTTCGGCACGATGCGGCCCGGTCTGTGGCAAGGGGGGAGCGCATGACCCTGTCGATCATTCCCATCGCGGCGCACCGTCGGCTGCCGCGGCTGGGGGTCTGGGATGCGGTGGCCGTGGCGCTGGCGGTGGGCCTGCTGGCCGCGCTGGCGGCGGCCAGCCACGGCATCGCGGCGCCGCTGCCCGCAAGCGGGGCGGCCATCACGCTCGACCCCTGGGCACTGCCCGGCTATGCGCTGCGCACCGCGCTGAGGATGCTGGTGGCGTTGGCGCTGTCCTTGCTGTTCACGCTGATCTATGCGACCGCCGCGGCCAAGAGCCGGCGGGCGGAAATCGTGCTGGTGCCGATCTTGGACGTGTTGCAGTCGGTGCCGATCCTGGGCTTCATCTCGGTCACGGTGACGTTTTTCCTGTCGCTGACGCCGGGCCGCACGCTGGGCGCCGAATTCGCCGCGATCTTCGCCATCTTCACCAGTCAGGCCTGGAACATGGCGTTCAGCTTCTACCAGTCGCTGCGCACCATCCCGACCGAGCTGACCGAGGCCAGCTATTCGCTGCGCCTGGGCCCCTGGATGCGGTTCTGGAAGCTCGAGGTGCCCTTCGCGACGCCCGCGCTGATCTGGAACATGATGATGTCGATGTCGGGCGGCTGGTTCTTCGTCGTGGCGTCCGAGGCGATCAGCGTGGGAAACACCACCATCGCTCTGCCGGGGGTGGGGTCTTACATCGGGCTGGCGATCGAACAGCGCAACCTGGCGGCCATCGGCTATGCGGTGCTGGCGATGCTGGTCGTGATCCTGGTGGTCGATCAGCTTCTGTTCCGGCCGCTGATCGCCTGGGCGGACCGCTTCCGCTTCGTGCAGGAGACCGAGGCCGCGCCGCCGGATTCCTGGGTGCTGACGACGCTGCGCCGCTCGCGGCTGGTGGAATGGCTGGTGACGCCGGTCGGGCGGCTCTGGGCCTGGTCGTATCATGCGGCGCCGAAGGGGCGCGAACGGATGCCGCTGCCGCCGCAGCAGGTGGTGCGGCGCAGGCTGGGCGCGCCGGATCTGGCCTGGCGGGCGGCGGTGCTGGTCGGGCTGACCTGGGTTGTGTGGCAGATCGTGCGCTATGTGCTGTCGGGCGTGGCCCCGGCCGAGGTGCTGACGCCGGTGATCGCCGGGGGGCTGACGCTGGTGCGGGTGATGGTGCTGATCGCGCTGGCCAGCCTGATCTGGGTGCCGGTGGGCGTCTGGCTGGGCCTGCGGCCGAAGGCGGCACGGATCGCCCAGCCGATCGCGCAGTTCCTGGCGGCCTTTCCGGCCAACCTGCTGTTTCCGGTGGCGGTGTCGGCCATCGTGGCGCTGCGGCTGGACCCCGACATCTGGCTGAGCCCGCTGATGGTGCTGGGCACCCAGTGGTACATCCTGTTCAACGTGATCGCGGGGGCTTCGACCCTGCCCACGGAACTGCGCGACATCGGCACCAGCCTGCATGTGCGCGGCTGGCTGTGGTGGCGCAAGGTGGCGCTGCCCGCGGTGTTTCCGTTCTACATGACGGGGGCGCTGACCGCCTCGGGCGGGTCGTGGAACGCGGCCATCGTGGCCGAGGTGGCGACCTGGGGCGACAAGACGCTGCGCGCCCACGGGCTGGGCGCCTATATCGCCGATGCCACCACGGCGGGGGATTTCCACCGCATCGTGCTGGGGATCGCGGTGATGAGCCTGTACGTTCTGATCCTGAACCGCGCCTTCTGGCGCCCGCTCTACCTCTTTGCCGAACGCAAGTTCCGCCTGAACTGACCGGAAGGAGAACCGCGATGGAAAATGCTGCGCTGCTGGACGTTCGTGCCGTGCACAAGGGGTTTGCCAAGGCCGACGGGGCGGAAACCGTCGTGCTGGACGGGGTGGACCTGACGCTGAAGGAAGGCGAGATCGTGGGGCTTCTGGGCCGGTCGGGGTCTGGCAAGTCCACGCTGTTGCGGCTGATCGCGGGGCTGTCCGAGCCCGGCGGCGGCAGCATCCGCTACATGGGCCGCCCGGTCGACGGCCCGCCCGAGGGGCTGGCGATGGTGTTCCAGAGCTTTGCCCTGTTTCCCTGGCTGACGGTGCTGGAAAACGTGGAAATCGGGCTGGAGGCGATCGGCGTTCCGCGCGACGAACGCCGCCGCCGCTCGCTGGAGGCGATCGACCTGATCGGGCTGGACGGTTTCGAATCCGCCTATCCGCGCGAGCTGTCGGGGGGGATGCGGCAGCGGGTGGGCTTTGCCCGCGCGCTGGTGGTGCACCCCAACATCCTGCTGATGGACGAGCCCTTCTCGGCGCTTGACGTGCTGACGGCCGAGACGCTGCGGACCGATTTCCTGGATCTGTGGTCGGAAGGGCAACTGCCGATCAAGGGGGTGATCCTGGTCACCCACAACATCGAGGAAGCGGTGCTGATGTGCGACCGGATCCTGATCTTCGGGTCGAACCCCGGCCGCATCCTGCGCGAGATCCGGGTGGATCTGCCGCAGCCGCGCGCCCGGCTGGACCCGGATTTCCGGGCGCTGGTGGAAAGCATCTATGTCGAGATGACGGCCCGCCGCCCGACCGAGCCCGCCAGCGCCGCACGCACCGAACGCTTTCCGGGCAGCGGCATCGGGTCGGTGCTGCCGCGGGTGTCCACCAACCTTCTGTCGGGTCTGATGGAACTGGTCGACGCCGCGCCCTACAACGGCGAGGCCGACCTGCCGGTGATCGCCTCGGCGCTGCATCTGGAGGTCGACGACCTGTTCCCGGTGGCCGAGACGTTGCAGATGCTGCGCTTTGCCGAATTCGCGGGCGGCGACATCAAGCTCAGCGCCGAGGGGCGGCATTTTGCCAAGCTTGACACCGACGAGCGCAAGGGCCTGTTTGCCAAGCACCTGCTGACCTATGTGCCGCTGGCGGGCCATATCCGCCGGGTGCTGGACGAACGCCACAGCCAGACCGCGCCCTGGAGCCGCTTTGCCGACGAGCTGGAGGACTACATGTCCTCGGACGACGCGGCGCGCAGCCTGCGGGCGGTCATCAGCTGGGGCCGCTATGCCGAGGCCTTTGCCTATGATGACGACACGATGGTGTTCAGCCTGGACAACCCCGGCGAATGACGGCGTGCCGGGGGGCGGCTGCCGCCCCCTGCCACCCGCCCCCCCGCGGGCGCGTCAGGCAGCGCGGCCGTAGAAGCCCACCTGTTCCTGCCGGCTGAAGGTGACGCCGGGGCGGTCGTAATAGGAATAGACCACGATGAAGCGCGCCTGCTCGCCGTGGCAGGTGGTGACGCGGTGCAGGGTATTCTTGCCCTTGAACACGTTCAGCGTGCCGGTTTCCAGCGTCAGCGTCTTGACCTCGGGGTCGCGGCCTTCCAGCACCCGGGCCACGCCGTCGTAATTCGGATCGGTGTCGCTGCGCAGGTTCGAGCGGTACTGGAAATCGCCGCCGCGCGCGGGTTTTTGCAGGAGCAGCGTGGTGGTGAACTCGGCCCGGTCGAAGTGCCAGTTCAGCGCCTCGCCTTCGCCATAGCGCATGACGTTGATGCGGGCGAGCGGGTCGCGCATGGTGAAAAGCGCGGGCTTGCCCATCGTGGCGGCCAGGAACACCGCGAATTGCGGCCATTCGTAGACCCAGGCGGGCACGCTGTCGGCGATCTGGTCGGCGCAGACGGTGTGGTTGATCGTATCGACCTTCGTCAGCGCCGGATGGCCGGGCGGGATGCCGGGCACGTCGTCGCGGAAGTAGATGTTGTGGCGGCGGCGGTGGGTGAAGGACAGCGTGTCCATGACCGGGGCGATCTCGGCCATGGCGCGGGTGACCGCCTCGGGGCGCAGGAAGCCCTCGAGGTTGAACATCCCCTCGCGCGCAAGATCGGCGCGGCAGCGCGCGACCAGCGCGTGCCAGGCGGGCGAGCCGGGTTCGTGCAGGGGGAAGCGGTCAAGGTTCAGGATATCGTGCATCGGGGGCTCCTGTCGCGGGATGGGGGCAGGTTTGGCCAAGTTCCGCCTTTTCTCAACGGGCCAAAATGTTAGGCTGACCTAGATTATCTGAGGCAGGCCATGACCCTTGCGCTTCCCCCGCTGAATGCCCTGCGCGCCTTCGAGGCCGCCGCCCGCGCCGGCGGCTATGTGGGGGCGGCGCGCGAACTGGGGGTGACGCCCGCCGCCATCAGCCAGCAGGTGCGCCATCTGGAAGCGTATCTCGGCAAGCGGCTGTTCACCCGGCTGAACAACCGGGTGATCCTGACCGATGCGGGGCAGGCGATCTTTGCGGACACCAGCGAGGCCTTTCAGGCGATCGCCGCGGCGACCGACCGGACGCTGCGCGCGCCGACGCGGGCGCGGCTGGTGGTCAGCGTGCTGCCTTCGGTGGCGCAGACCTGGGCGGCGCCGCGGCTGGCGGCGATGGTCCGGCAGGAGCCGCAGATGCGCTTTGCCCTGCGGGTCGAGGATGACCCGGTGGATTTCGAGCATGGCGCCATCGACCTGCGGATCTGCTACGGCACGGCGCTGTATCCCGATCTGGTGACGCTGCCGCTTGGCCGCGACGCGGTGCTGCCGATGTGCAGCCCGGCCTATCGCGACCGGCTGGGCGCGCCGGGCCCCGATCTGGCGGGGGTGCCCGAGGATGACCTGATCCACACCGACTGGGGGCCCGCCTTCGGCTCGCTTCCCGGCTGGGAGACGTGGTTCGCCCGCGCCGGGCTGCCGGGGCGCGGGCGCGCGCGGGGCTTCGTGGTGGGGATGTCGGGGCTGGCGCTGGACTTCGCGCGCGAGGGGCTGGGCGTGGCGCTTGGCCAGCGGATGATGGCCGAGGCCGACCTGCGGGCGGGGCGTCTGGTGACGCTGTCGCCGCTGGCGCTGCCGCTGGGGCATCCCTACAGCCTGGTGCATCCGCCCGGTCGCAGCCGCAAGGCGGGGCTGCAACGGCTGATCGAAGGGTTGCAGGCGGGTTAGGCGGCCAGTTCGGCGCGGGCGAACTGCGGCGGCGTGGCGGTCCCGTTCAGCGCGGCAAGCGTGGCGCGCAGCAGGGGCAGCGGCATGATGAGCCCGAGTTCGGCCAGCGCGTCGTCCAGCACGATCAGTTGCGCTTCGTCGAAGGCGGGCAGCAGCCGGTCATTGGCATGGCCCGCGACATGCGCGGCCAGTTCCAGCGCCAGCGTGGCCCCATCCGCCCCCGGCGCGAGCAGTTCAAGCAGGCTTCCGGCGCGTGGGTCCAGGCGGCGCAGCGGCAGATCCATCCGGTCGATCCCGACCAGCCAACCGGCCAGGGCGAACAGGGCCGCCTTCAATTGCTCGGGGTCGCGGGGGACCATGGGAATACCTGGGGACTCGGGAATGCAGGAACGCAAATCTCGGTCGCAGGATGCCACAGATTTGCCCCGCTGCAACCGGTTGCGGGCAGTTTCATGGCAGAGCGGTCCCTACTGCGTCTTGCGGGTCACAGGGGGCGGGGGCGGTGGGACAGGGGCGGCGGGGCAGGACCGCCTAGCGCAGCCGGGGGTCCGGGAATTCGCGCGCCCAGTGTTCGGCCAGATCGCCGCGCCGGCAGATCCAGACATCGGGGCGGGCCGTCATGTGATCCAGGATGCGGTGCAGCGCGCCGATGCGGCCGGGGCGGCCCAGCAGGCGGGGATGCAGGTCCACGGTCATCATCTGCGGCCGCCGCGCGCCTTCGGCATGAAGCTGGTCGAAGCTGTCGCAGACATAGGTCACGAAGTCGCCGCCCAGCCGGAAGGCGCCGTCGGTCCGGGCAAAGCGGCTGTCGCTGGTGTCGGGCGCCGAGGGCACCAGCAGGTGGCCGGGGTAGTCGGGCGACCAATAGGGCAGGTCGTCGTTGCAGACATCGGAATCGTAGAGAAAGGTTCCCGCCTCGACCAGCAGGCGGCGGGTGTTGATGGACGGCAGGCCCGCATGGTAGCCCAAGGGCAGCGCGCCCGTCAGTCCGGCCGCCATCACCACCTGGCGCTGGATGTGGTCGCGCTCGACCTCTTCGCACAGGCTGGCCTGGTCGATCCAGCGCCAGCCGTGAAGCTGCAGGTCGAAGCCGGCCTTAACCATGTCGGCCACCGCCAGCGGATTGGCCTCGGCGGCAAGGCCGACGAGGTTGACGGTGCAGGCCAGCCTGCGCTCGGTGAAGGCGCGCATCAGCCGCCAGTAGCCCACGCGCGCGCCGTATTCGTAGCTGGACTCGATGGTCAGATCCCGGCTGCCGATCCGGGCTTCGGCTGCCACGTCCGACAGGCGGGTTTCGGACCGGTCATCGCCGTTGAGGATGCAAAGTTCCGCCCCCTCCTCGTAGTTCAGGCAGAAGTTCACCGCCACGCGGGCCGCGTCGGGCCAATGGACGCGCGGGGCAGAGCCGGCATAGCCGATGAAATCACGACCAGGTATGCGCATGGCGGGCCTCAGTCGTCGGGAGGGGGGTCGGGACGCCGGGGGCGTCCGGGCGGAAGGGACAGGCGAACGAGACATACCGCTTACGGTCCGGGTCGGCGTCCGGTGTGGCCGGCCCGCGGGCCCCTGTCGGCATCGGGTCCGCGCTGCACCACGATCCTGCCCGATGCCCGCATCATGCCGGATGGTTGCGGCCTCTGGCAACCCTCTTGGGTCTGCGGGATCAGGGCTCGGCCAGTTCGGCCCGGCGCGCAGCCAGCGCCGCGGTCAGGCAGTCGGCCACCATGCGCACCCGGCGCGAGGCGGCAAGGTCGGCGTGGATCACCAGATGGATGGGCCGCGCCATCGGCGCGCCGTCGGGCAGGTGCGCGTGCAGCAGCCGCAACCCCGCCCCGCGCGCCAGAAGATGCGGCAGGACCGCCACCCCGATGCCCTGGGCGACCGCCGCGACCTGCCCGGCCAGCGTGTTGACCGCCAGCCGCGGCGCGCGGTCGGCGCCGAAGGCGCGGCCCCAGTCGAGTTGCACCTGCACCGCCTCGTCGTCGGGATAGGTGACGAAGCGGGCGGGGGTGGCGCCGTGGGGCGGGCCGTACAGGCCGATGCCCAGCGTTCCCACCTGCCGCACCACAAGGTGCCCGTGGTCGGGCCGTACCAGCCGCAGCGCCATGTCGGCGTCGCGGCGGTGCAGGTTCACCGTGGTCGCGCTGAACAGCACCTCGACATCAAGGCCCGGATGGCGCGCCAGCACCGGGGCCAGCGCGGGCACGATCACCGGCTCCACCAGGCTTTCCACGCTGGCCAGCCGCACGCGCCCGGTGACGGCATCCTGCGCCCCGGCCTCGGCCCGCAGGCCCGCCATCGCCTGTTCGGCCGCCTCGGCGCGAGGCAACAGCGCCTCGCCCTGGTCGGTCAGGCGGTATCCGCTTTGATGGCGCAGGAAAAGCGGCACCCCCAGCGCCCGTTCCAGCCGGTCGATCCGGCGCGAGACGGTGGCGGCCCCGCCCCCCAGCGCCCGTGCCGCCTGCGACAGGGTTCCCCCCCGCGCCAGCGCCAGGAACACCCGCGCATCATCCCAGTTCAGCCGCTCTGCCATCTTCCGCTTCTGAAAAACCGGATGCCGATCTTCGCCGTATCTTTCCGAATTCAGAAGGCAGAGACAAGGCCCGTCTTCTTTTCTGGATGAGGCCATGATGTCCACGATTCCCCTGACCCCGGCCCGGACTGCGGGCGGGACGGACCTGCCCGATGGCGGCGCGCTGATGCTGAGCGCGCTGGCCGCCATCTTCTGGGGCACCAATTTCGAGGCGACGCGCATCGCGCTGCACCACCTGACCCCCTGGACCGCCGCGGGCGCCCGGTTCGGCCTGGCGGCGGTGGCGACCCTGGCCTGGCTCTGGCTGCGCCGCGGGATCGACCTGCGGGTGCTGCGCCGCAACCTTGCGGCCTTCGTGCTGCTGGGGGTGGCCGGGGTCGCGGGGTTCAACGCGGCGCTGTTCGTGGGGATGCAGACCGCAAGCCCGGTGACTGCCGCGCTGATCATGGGCACCACCCCGCTGACCACGGCGCTGTTCGATGCGCTGATCCAGCGGCGGCTGCCGCGGCGGGTGACCGTGCTGGGCATGGGGGTCAGCCTTCTGGGCGTGGCGCTGACGGTCGGCGCCTTTTCGGGCGCGCATTTCGCCCGGGGCGACGTGCTGATCCTGATCGGCAGCATCGGCTGGTCGCTTTACAGCATCGGCTGCCGGACCTGGGTGCGCGGCGCCGCCTCGATCGAGACCGCGGCCTGGACGATGACCTTCGGGGCGGTGGGCCTGGTGGCGGCGGCCTTCGTGCTGGGCCGGCCGGTGGCGGAACTGGCCGCCGCGGGCCCGGTGACGCAGGGGATCGTGATCTACATGGCGCTGGTGGGCTCGGTGCTGGCCTATATCTTCTGGCAGGTCGGCATCGCGGTGCGGGGTGCGGCGGCGACATCGGTCCTGTTCAACCTGGTGCCGGTGGCGGCGCTCGCGGTCGCGGCGGCCTTCGGGCGGATGCCGGGCGCGGCGCAGCTGGCGGGGGTGGCCGTGGCGATCTTCGGCGTGCTGCTGGCCAGCGGGCGGTTGCCGCTGCCCGGGCGGCGCTAGGCCCGCCTAGCCGGTCACGGCATAGTCGCGCCGGATGGCCGCCGTGGCCCGCCCCCAGGCCGACGCCCGGGTGCGGGCCTGGTGCGCCTCGAACGCGGGGCGGTCGGCGAAGTGTTCATCGACCTGCCAGACCATCGGATCGCCGGTTTCCCGCACGCTGAAGGCGCGGCACCCCGGCTCGGCCAGCGTCAGGCGCAGGTGTTCGGGCAGGTGGCGGCGCACCGTCTCGGCCTCGTCGGGCGAGGCGCAGATCAGCCGGCCGGAGAGGCGGACGCCCGAGGGGGCAGGGGGCGTGCTGGGAGGCGTGCGGGGGGGCTGATCGGCGGGCATCGCGGGCTCCTGGGCTCTGGTGCGGGGCGGCATGGTGGCGGGCGGGCGCCCGCGTGGCAAGGCGCCACGGCACCCGGTTCCGCTTTCCCCGGCGACGGTCCCGCTCTAGGCTGGTCCGATGACCCCGGAGACAGGCCCCGTGACCCCGCCGCCCGATCCTGCCCTGCCGATCCCGGCGCAGACCGCAGCCGCGGTTCTGGCGGCGCAGGGGGTCAGCGCCGACACCGGGCTGAGCACGGCCGAGGCCGCGCGCCGGCTGGCCGCGGCGGGGCCGAACCGCATCGCGCCGCGCGCGCCGGTGCGGGCGCCCGCGGTGCTCTGGCATCAGCTGAAAAGCCCGGTGGTGGCGCTGCTGGGCGTCGCCGCGGCGCTGGCGCTGGCGGCGCGCGAGATCGAAGAGGCGCTGGCCGTGGGGCTGGTGCTGGCGCTGAACACGCTGATCGGCTTTCTGACCGAGATGCGGGCGCTGCGCTCGCTGGCGGCGCTCAGGGCGTTTGACCTGCCGCGCGCGCGGGTGCGGCGCGACGGGCAGGACCGGGTGATGCCGGCCGAGGCGCTGGTGCCCGGCGACATCGTGCTGCTGGAGGCGGGCGACGCCGTGCCGGCCGATCTGCGCATCGTCGAAAGCGCGGGCGCGCGGGCGGATGAATCGGCGCTGACCGGGGAATCGGTGGCGGTGGGCAAGGATGCGGCGCCGGTGGCCGCCACCGACCCGGGCGAGCGCAGCTCGATGCTGTTCAAGGGCACCGCGCTGGTGGCGGGCAGCGCGGCGGGGGTGGTGGTGGCCACCGGGCCTGCGACCGAACTGGGTGCGGTGGCGCATCTGGCCGCGACCGCGGGCACCGGGCAATCGCCGATCGAGCGCAAGCTGGCGGGGCTGTCGGCGCAGCTGGTGCGGGCCACGCTGGTGTTGGCCGCGCTGATCGTCGCGGTGGGAGTCGCCACGGCCGAGGACATGCTTTTGCTGGCCAAGGCCGCGATCGCGCTGGCGGTGGCCGCGATCCCCGAGGGGCTGCCGATCGTGGCCACGCTGGCGCTGGCGCGCGGGATGTGGCGGATGGCGCGGGCCAACGCGCTGGTGGAACGGCTGTCGGCGGTCGAGACGCTGGGGGCCACGACGGTCATCCTGACCGACAAGACCGGCACGCTGACCGAGAACCGGATGGCGGTGCGCAGGCTCTGGCTGCCGGGCGGCGAGGCGGTGGCCACGGATGCGGCGGCCGCGCCCCTACTGCGGATCGCGGTCCTGTGCAATGACGCGGCGCTGGAGGCGGTGGGGGACGAGGGCGCGGGCGACCCGATGGAACGCGCGCTGCTGCGGGCAGGCTTGCAGGCGGGGCTGCGCCGGGCCGTGCTGCTGGAGGCGGCGCCGTTGCTGGCCAAGCACCCGTTCGACGCCGTGCGCCGGATGATGGTGACGGTGCATGCCGCGGGAGATGCGGCCTTCTTCGCGGTGAAGGGCGCGCCCGAAGCCGTTCTGGCGGCCTGCGAGCAGGTCTGCGAGGACGGGGGCGCGCGGGCGCTGACCCCGGATGCGCGCGCCCGATGGCAGGCGCGCGTCGCGGCGCTGGCGGGGCAGGGGCTGCGGGTGCTGGCCTGTGCCGCCAAGACCGCGCCGCCGGGGGCGGACCCGCGGGCCGGGTTCGTGCTGTACGGGCTGGTCGGGCTGGAGGACCCGCCGCGCCCGGACGTGCCCGCCGCCATCGCCGCCTGCCGGGCGGCCGGCATCCGGGTGGTGATGGTGACGGGCGATCATGCGGTGACGGCGCAAAGCATCGGCCGGGCGCTGGCGCTGGATCTGGCGGGCGGGGTGGTCGAGGGCGCGGGTGTCGCGGCGCTGATCGCGCGCGGGGATGGCGCGCTGACCCGTGCGGGGCTCTTTGCCCGGGTCAGCCCGGCGCAGAAGCTGGAGATCGTGCGCGCCTTCCAGGCGGCGGGCGAGATCGTGGCGATGACCGGCGACGGGGTGAACGACGCGCCCGCGCTGCGGCAGGCCGACATCGGGGTGGCGATGGGGCGGCGGGGCACCGACGTGGCGCGGCAGGCGGCGGCGATGGTGCTGCTGGACGATGCCTTCCCCACCATCGTGGCCGCGATCCGCGAGGGGCGGGTGATCTTCGGCAACATCCGCCGCTTTGCCGCCTATCTGCTGGCCTGCAACCTGGCCGAGGTTCTGGTGGTGGGGCTGGCGGTGGTGGCGGCGCTGCCGCTGCCGATCCTGCCCTTGCAGATCCTCTACCTGAATCTGGTGACCGATGTGTTCCCCGCCTTCGCGCTGGCCTTCGGCGATGGCGAGGGCGACGTGCTGGCCCGCCCGCCCCGCCCCCCGCGCGAGCCGATCCTGGGGCGGCCGCAGTGGCTTCGCATTGCGGGGCAGAGCGTGCTGATGACGGCGGCGAGCCTGGGCGCGCTTGCGCTGGCGTCTGGGCCGATGGGGCTTGCCGGGCCGGGGACGGTCACGGCAACCTTCCTGACGCTGGGCTTCGCCCAGTTGTGGCAGGTGTTCAACATGCGCTCGGCCCGCGCCGGGCTCTGGGTGAACGAGATCACCCGGAACCGCTGGATCTGGGCGGCGCTGGCGCTTTGCGGGCTGCTTCTGGCGCTGCCGCCCTATCTGCCGGGGGTGGCCGAGTTGCTGGGGCTGGTGCCACCGGACCGGGCGATGTGGGCGCTGATCCTGGGGCTGAGCGTGCTGCCGCTGCTGGTCTGGCAGGCGGGGGCGCTCTTGCGGCGGCGCTGGGGGGGGCGGCATGGAGGCTGATCCCGCGGTGCCGCGGCTGTCGGAGGTGCTGGGCGCGCTGCCCGCGCGGCTGGAGGGCGAGACGGTCAGCATCGGCGCGCTGATCGACCGGCTGACCCCGCGCAGCTACCCGCTGATCATGCTGCTGCTGGCCTTTCCCAACCTGGTGCCGCTGCCTGCGCCGGGGCTGTCGGCCATCGTGGGCCTGCCGCTGGCGGTGCTGACCTTGCAGATGACGCTGGGCTACCGCGAGCCGGTGCTGCCGGGTTTCCTGGCCCGGCGGCGGATCAGCCTGCCCCAGCTTGTCGCCGCCTGTCGGCGGGCCGAGCCCTGGGCCGCGCGGCTGGAGCGGCTGCTGCGGCCGCGGCTGGTCTTTCTGCTGACCGGCCCGGCGGAACGGGTGATCGGGCTGGTGGCCATGCTTCTGTCGCTGGTGATCCTGCTGCCCATTCCCTTCGGCAACGCGATCCCGGCGCTGGCGATCTGCCTGATTGCCGTGGGGCTTCTGGTGGGCGACGGGCTGACGGTGCTGGCCGGGCTTGTGGTGGCGGCGCTGGGGGTGGGGTTCGTCGTTCTTTTCGCGCAGGCCATCGCGGGCTTTGCCCTGGGGCTGATCGGGCTGTAGCGGCGGCCCCCGCCGGGTCAGGCCGCGTTCGTGACCGGCAGCGTCACCGAGGCCGCAAAGCCGCCCGCCGCGCCGGGGCGGGGCGAGGCAAGGTCGAGCCTGCTGCCGATCCGGGCGGCGATGGCCGCCACGATCGACAGGCCCAGCCCGCTGCCGTCGCCGTCGGCCGTGCCGCGTTCGAACCGGGCGCCCAGCCGGGCCATCACCTGCGGCGGGACGATGGGGCCATCGTTTTCCACCCGCAGCGCCCCCGCCGCGGTCAGCGTCACCTCGACCGGCGCGGCCGGATCGCCGTGCCGCAGGGCGTTTTCCACCAGGTTGCGGCACAGGATGCCGAAGGCGTCGGGGTCCAGGTCGGACAGCACCGGGCCGGGCGGCAGGTGCAGCCGCAGGCGGCCCGGCGCGGTGGCGCGCGTCAGATCCTCGACCACGATCCGCAGCACCGGGCGCAGGTCGGCCGCCTGCGGGCGGCGCAGTTGCGCCCCTTCGGCACGGGCCAGTTGCATCAGCCGCTCGGCCCGGCGGGTCAGCCGTTTCAGCGTGGCCTCGATATCGGCTGCGCGCTGCGCGGCGGCGGGGTCGGTGGTCTCCCGCTGAAGCCGCTGCGCCTGCGCGATGGCCCCGGCCAGCGGCGTGCGCAATTCATGCGCGGCATTGGCGGCAAAGCTGCGCTCGGCCTCGAAGGCGGCTTCGAGGCGGGACAGAAGGTCGTTCAGCGTCCGGGCCAGCGGTGCCACTTCGGCGGGCAGGTCATCGACCGCCAGCGCCGACAGGTCGCGCGCGTTGCGCGCCGCCAGCCGTTCGCGAAAGCGCCGAAGCGGCGCGGTGCCCGCCCGGAGCGCAAGGGCGATGGCCGCAAGCGCCGCCGGAACCACGAACAGCAGCGGCAGCCCCAGGCCCATCATGATCTTGCGGGCGACCGCGTTGCGATGGGCCAGCGGCTCGGCCACGGTGATCGACAGGCTGCCCTGCACCGCGTCGTCGCTGTAAAGCCGGTGGGTGGGGGTACTGGTGAAGCCGCGCCCGGAATAGGGCGGAAAGACATCGGGCTGGGCGGCATGCGATTGCAGCAGAATGCGCCCCTGCGTGTCGCGCACGATGTAGGTGAAGAATTCGTCATGCGGGCGGATCGAGGACAGTCGCAGGGTGATGCCGTCATCCTCGCGCCCCAGGATGTCGACGACGGCCAGCGGCAACAGGCGCTGCGCGGTTTCCTGCAGCGAGCTGTCGAACATCCGGTCCATCTCGTGGCGCAGCAGGACCGCGGTGACCGAGGCCGCCGCCGCCCAGAGCAGCGTCAGCAGCAGCGCGAGCGACAGGCCAAGCCGAAGCTGCAGGCTGCGCGGGGCCGTCATGGCCGGCCCAGCCGGTAGCCCAGGCCGCGTTCCGTCTCGATCACCGCGGCGCCCAGCTTCTTGCGCAGGCGGCTGACATGCACCTCGATCGTGTTGCTCTCGATCTCGGCGTCGAAGGTGTAGAGCTTGTCTTCCAGCTGTCCCTTTGACAGAAGCTGGCCGGGCCGCGACAGGAACGCCTCGAACAGGGCCCATTCGCGCGCCGTGAGCTGCACCGGCTTGCCCGCCCGCCGGATGCTGCGCGCGGCCAGGTCGATGGTCAGCGCGCCATGCGTGACAAGCGGGTTGGGATTGCCCGTGTAGCGCCGCGCGACCGATCCGATGCGAGCCGACAGTTCGGCCAGATCGAAGGGCTTCACCAGATAGTCGTCGGCCCCCGCGTTCAGCCCCTCGATGCGGTCCGAGATCTGGTCGAGCGCGGTCAGGATGATGACCGGTGTCGCATCGCCCCGCGCCCTTAGCGCACGCAGGAAGGGGATGCCACGGCCGTCGGGCAGCATGAGGTCCAGCAGCAGCAGGTCATGCGCCGCCCCGCCCATCGCCGCCTTCGCCGCATCAAGCCGGCTCACCCAGTCGACCGAATGGCCATCGGCCGCGATCTGGTCGCGGATGGCGGCGCCCAGCACGGTATCATCCTCGATCAGCAGGATCCGCATTCCGGTCTCCGGTTCATCCCTTGCCGACCTCTTCGCAGCGGCGGCTGACGGAAAGCTGACACCGTGGCCGGTGCCGCTTCAGGCTGCCGTCAGGTTTCATCGGCATATCTGGGCCAACCCGCCGCCGGGCTGGAGTGTGCCCCATGCGAAAGACCCTGACAACGCTTGCCTTTCTGCTGGCCCTGCCCGCCGGTGCCGCATGGGCCGACGATGGCTGCGCCGCGCCGATGGCCGAGTGGCAGCCGCGCGAGGCGGTGCAGCGGCTGGCCGCGCGCGAGGGCTGGCGGCTGGACCGGCTGCGGGTGCACGACGGCTGCTATGACATCGACGGGACCGATTCCACCGGCGCCCGCATCCGGCTGCGGCTGGACCCCGCCACGCTGGCGCCCGCGGCGCCGGGCGGCCCTGACGACCACGACGACTGATCCCGCCGGGGCAGCGCCCCGGCTGCCCGTTCCGTCCCCCGGGACCGTTTCCCCGTTTTGCCGGTCCCGCGCCTGGCCCCGTCCGTATCGGACGGGGCTTTTTTCGGCTGACGGCAAGCTGAAGCGGAAACCGCGCCGGTGTCAGGATGCGCTCAGGTCGCGGGGCCAGGTTCGGGATTGCAGAAAAGGAGACCTGACCATGACCAAGACCCTGACCCTTCTGACCGCCACCGCCGCCGTGGTGCTTGCGCTGGGGATGCCCGCGCTGGCGGCGCTGAGCACCGATGCCGGGCCGCGCGCCACGGCGGCGCTCGAGGCAACCGCCCTGCGGCTGGCCGAGGGTGACGACGAGGGCGGCTGGTTCCGCGCCGCGGGCCGTGACCACGACGAGGACGAGGGCGCCTGCGACGACGACGAGGGCGGCTGCGGTGCGGCCCCCGCCGCGGCCCCCGCGGGGACGGTGGCGCCGCCGAAGAACGGCCTCTTTGCCCCCGGCGCGGCGCCCCAGGTCCAGACCAACTGAGCGGCAGGCGACAGGAGAGATGCCATGAAACCGACCCTGGCCGCGCTGGCCCTGACCACCGCGCTGACGGTTCCCGGGCTGGGCCACGCCCGCCCGGTGACCTTCACCGCCACGCTGAACGACTATGGCGGCAACGGCGCCTATCTTGCTTTCTACGTCACCGACCCGTCGGGCGCCTATGTGGGCAGCCTGTGGATGGCGGGGCGGAAATCGGGCTATTACCAGCATCTGACGGGCTGGTATCAGGCCACCGGGGGCGATCCGGCGCAGATCGACGGGATCACCGGCGCCAGCGTCGGCGCCGGGCGGACGCTGAAGATCACGCTGGATCTGGCCGATACGCTGATGGACGCGGGCTATACCCTGCACGTCGATGCCGCCGCGGAAAACCTGCGCGAGAGCCCGAATGACGTGACCGTGCCGCTGACCGCTGCCGGGGCGGGCCAGACGGTCGCGGGCAGGCGCTACGTCGCGGCCTTCAGCTATCAGATGTAGGACCGGGCCGATGCTGCGCAGCCTTCACCGCTGGCCGGGCCTTCTGGCGCTGGCCCTTGTCACCCTTCTGGCCCTGAGCGGGGCGGCCCTGTCGGTCTTTCCGGCGGCCGAGCGGTTGGCCGCGCCCGGGGCCGTGCCCGGCCAGACGGTGGGCGCCCTTCTGGCGCGCGTCGCCGCCGCCAACCCGGGCGTGGAGGAGATCGCCCGCAGCCCCGCCGGGCGCATCACCGCCGACTGGACCACGGCGGGCGGGCCGGTGTCGATGGTGATCGACCCGGCCAGCGGGCGGGCGGTGGGCCCGGCGGTGCCGGACCGGCTGCACCGCTGGCTGGTGAACCTGCACCGGTCGCTTTTTCTGGGCGATGCGGGGCGGATCGCCGCGGCGGCGGGGGCGGCGGCGCTTCTGCTGCTGGTGGGGACGGGGGCGGTGATGGTGGCGCGGCGTGCGGGCGGCTGGCGGCGCTGGTTCGCGCCGGTGCGCGGCGGGCAGGCCGGCCGGTGGCATGTGCAGGCGGCGCGGCTGACCCTGCCGGGGCTGGTGTTTTCCGCGCTGACGGGGCTGTGGATGACGGCCGCCACCTTCGATCTGCTGCCGCAGGGCGCGCCCACGCGGCAGACCTTCGCGCCCGGCACCGGGGGGAACGCGCTGGCCGCGACCGCGGTCGCCGATCTGCGCGTGCTGACGCTTCCCGATCCGGGCAGCGCGGGGGGAACCATCCGGCTGACGACGGTGGCGGGCAGCGGAACGGTCGATCCGGCCAGCGGCGCGCTGCTGTCCTGGACGGCGCCGGGCCGCTGGCAGCAGCTGGCCGAGGCCGTCGCGGCGCTGCACAGCGGGCGCGGGGCGGCGGTCTTGGGGCTGGTGCTGGGGCTGATGGCGCTTGGCGTGCCGGTGATGGGTGGCACGGGCGTCGCGCTGTGGCTGGGGCGCAGGCGCGGGCACCCGCGGGTTCGGGCGAATGCGCCTGCGGGGCGGGCCGAGACGGTGATCCTGGTGGGCAGCGACAGCGGCAGCACCTGGGGCTTTGCCGCGGCGCTTCACCGGGCGCTGACCGCGGCGGGGCAAAGCGTGCATCTGGGCGCGATGTCGGCCTTCGCCCCCGCCCGCTACGCGATGGCGCGCCGCATCCTGATCCTGACGGCAACCACTGGCGATGGCGCAGAGCCGGCCTCGGCCCGCGGGTTCCTCGACCGGCTGGCCCGTGCCGAGCCGCTGGCGATCCCGCTGGCGATCCTGGGCTTTGGCGACCGGAGCTTTCCGCAGTTCTGCGGCTATGCCGAAGCCGTGGCGGCGGCCGCCACGGCGCGGGGCTGGGCGCGGCTGATCCCGTTCGACACGGTGGACCGCCAGTCGCCGCAGGATTTCGGCCGCTGGGGGCGGGCGCTTGGCGACGCGATCGGGCTGCCGCTGGATCTGGCGCATCAGCCGGTGCGGCCGGTCAGCCACCGGCTGGTGCTGGTCTCGCGCCGCGACTACGGGGCCGAGGTGCAGGCGCCGACCGCCATCCTGCGCTTTGCCCTGCCGCGGGTGCCGCTGTGGCGGCGGCTGACCGGGCGCGGCTTTGGCCGGTTCGCGGCGGGGGACCTGCTGGGGATCGCCCCCGAAGGCTCGGCCGTGCCGCGGTTCTACTCGCTGGCCTCGGGCACGGCGGATGGCTTCGTCGAGATCGTGGTGCGCAAGCATCCGGGCGGGCTCTGTTCCGGTCAGTTGCTGGCGCTTGCGCCGGGCGACGGGATCGCGGCCTTCCTGCGGCCCAACCCCGGCTTCCGTCCCGACGCCGGCGCGGCGCCGCTGATCCTGATAGGCGCGGGGTCGGGGATCGGGCCGCTGGCCGGGTTCATCCGCGCCAACCGGGCCGGGCGGGCGGTGCATCTGTTCTTCGGGCTGCGCCATCCCGACAGCGATTTCCTGTATGCCGAGGAACTGACCGAGTGGCAGCTTGAAGGGCGGCTCGCCCGGCTTTGCACCGCGGTGTCGCGGGGGGCGCGGCCGCATCATGTGCAGGACGCCCTGCGGCAGGAGGCGGCGCAGGTCGCCCGGCTGATCCGCGACGGCGCGCGCATCATGGTCTGCGGCGGGCGTGGCATGGCCGGGGGCGTGGCCGAGGCGCTGGCCGAAATTCTTGCGCCGCTGGGGCTGAGCCCCGCGGCCCTGCGCGCAGAGGGGCGCTATGTCGAAGATGTCTACTGAGACGATCCGCCACGCGCTGAACGGGCCCACGATGGGCACCCGCTGGTCGGCGCTGTTCCACACCGCGCCGGGGGTCGATGTGGCACCGGTGCGGGCCGCGGTGCAGGCGGCGGTGGACAGGGTGGACGCGCAGATGTCGACCTGGCGCGCCCAGAGCGACCTGATGCGGCTGAACGCGGCCCCGCCGGGCACATGGGTGGAGGTGCCCGCCGACCTGCTGGCCGTGCTGCGGCGGGGCCTGCGGATCGGCGCGGCCTCGGGCGGGGCCTTCGACATCGGGATGGGCGATGCGGTACGGGCCTGGGGCTTCGGGCTGGATGCGGCGTCTGCCGCGGGCATCCGCGCGGCGATCGCGGCCCCCCGCCGCCCCGCGCATGAACTGCTGGAGATCGGGCCGGGCCGGGTGCGCAAGCACGGCGCGCTGGCCATTGACCTGAACGGCATCGCCAAGGGCTACGGGGTGGACCGGATGGCCGGGACGCTGGCCGCCTTCGGCAT
Source organism: Pseudomonadota bacterium (assembly GCA_021845805.1). Lineage (GTDB taxonomy): Bacteria > Pseudomonadota > Alphaproteobacteria > Rhodobacterales > Rhodobacteraceae > Solirhodobacter. Next base: position 70,758 of record JAJZVD010000007.1, read on the forward strand.
GTCCGCCGCGCTGGTGGGGATCGACGGCGAACTGCGCGCCACCGGCCTGCGCCCCGACGGGTCGCCCTGGACCGTTGCGGTCGAGGCGCCCGACCCCGGCATCCGTGCGGCGCAGTCGATCCTGGTGCTGCAGGATGCGGCGGTGGCGACTTCGGGCGATTACCGGCACTGGGTCGACGTGCAGGGTCGGCGGCTGCCGCACACGATGGACCCCCGCCGCGGCGCCCCGGTCGAGGGGGGGCCGGCCTCGGTCACCGTGGTGGCCGCGACCTGCGCCGAGGCGGATGCCTGGGCCACCGCGATGATGGTGCTGGGCCCCGTCGCGGGCGGGCGTCTGGCGCGGCGGCTGGGGCTCGACGTGCTGTTCCTCGTGCGCGATGCTGCGGGGCGGGCCGAGCCGCTGGGCTTTGGCCGCCTCTTTGACACCCGCGCCCCGTCCGGCGCGGACATCCCCTTTTCCAATGGAGCCGTTTCATGAGCCGCCTGACGCATTCCGAGCTGCATATGGTCCATCGCATCGGCTGGCTGCGCGCCGCGGTGCTGGGGGCGAATGACGGGCTCGTGTCGACCTCGAGCCTGGTGGTGGGCGTCGCCGCGGCGGGGTCCGGGCGGCCCGAGGTGCTGGTGGCCGGGCTTGCCGGTCTGGTCGCCGGGGCGATGTCGATGGCGGCGGGCGAATATGTGTCGGTCAGTTCCCAGACCGATGCCGAGCGCGCCGACCTTCAGCGCGAGACCCGCGAGCTGGCCGAGACGCCCGACCTGGAGCTGGAGGAGCTGACGACGATCTACATGGCGCGCGGGCTGGACCGGCCGCTGGCCGAACAGGTGGCCGCGCAGCTGACGCAGCATGACGCGCTTGGCGCCCATGCGCGCGACGAGCTGGGGATCTCCGACACGGTCGCGGCCCGGCCGGTGCAGGCGGCCATCGTGTCGGCGCTGACCTTCGCGGTGGGGGCGGTGGTGCCGCTGATCGTGGCGCTTCTGGCCGCGCCGTCGCAGATCGTGGCCACGGTGGTGCCGCTGACGCTGGTGGCGCTGGGGGTGCTGGGCGGGCTTGGCGCGCAGGCAGGGGGCGCGGCGGTGCTGCGTGGCGCGCTGCGCGTCGGGTTCTGGGGCGCGCTGGCGATGGGCGCCACCGCCGCGGTGGGCATGCTGTTCGGGGTGGCCGCCTGAGCGGCGGCCGATCAGCGCCCGAGCCCGGCGATCACCGCATCGGTCATCGCCCGGGTCGTGGCCGTGCCGCCAAGGTCGGGGGTGTGGCAGGCGGGATCGGCAAGCGCGCCCTCGACCGCCGCCATCAGCCGTGCGGCGGCGGCGGTTTCGCCCAGATGGTCCAGCATCATCGCGGCCGACCAGAAGGTGCCCACCGGATTGGCGATGCCCTTGCCGGTGATGTCGAAGGCCGAGCCGTGGATCGGCTCGAACATCGAGGGCGCGCGGCGGGTGGGGTCAAGGTTGGCGGTCGGTGCGATGCCGATCGAGCCCGCGAGCGCCGCCGCCAGATCCGACAGGATGTCGGCGTGCAGGTTGGTGGCCACCACCGTGTCGATCGACTGCGGATGCAGGGTCATGCGCACCGTCATCGCATCGACCAGCATCTTGTCCCAGCTGACCTCGGGGACGTCGCGCGCGACCTCGGCGGCGATCTCGTCCCAGAGCACAAGGCCGTGGCGCTGCGCGTTCGATTTCGTGACGACGGTCAGCCGCCGGCGCGGGCGCGCGCGCGCCAGTTCGAAGGCGAAGCGCATGATCCGTTCCACCCCCGTGCGGGTGAAGATGGCGGTTTCGGTCGCGATCTCGTGCGGCTGGCCGCGATGGCTGCGCCCGCCCTGGCCTGCGTATTCGCCTTCCGAATTCTCGCGCACGATCACCCAGTCAAGCGCGTCGGGGCCGATGCCGCGCAGCGGGCTTTGGACCCCCGGCAGGATCCGCGTGGGCCGCACGTTGGCAAACTGGTCAAGCCCCTGGCAGATCGCAAGCCTAAGGCCCCAGAGGGTGACGTGATCGGGCACATCGGGCGCACCCACGGCGCCGAACAGGATGGCATCGAAGCCGCGAAGCTGCGCCACCCCGTCGGCGGGCATCAGCGCGCCGGTCCGGCGGTAGCGGTCGGAACCCCAGCCGAAGGATGTCACGTCAAGCCGGAAGCCGCCGTCGCGGGCGGCCAGCACAGCCAGCACCTCAAGCGCTGCGGTGACGACCTCGGGGCCGATGCCATCGCCGGGGATGGCGGCAATCCGGTGGTGACGCATGGCTCAGCCCTTCAGCCAGTCCTGGAACGCGGCGGCGTGGTCGGGGTGCCAGCGCGACAGCGGCGGGCGGTTTTCCACGATGTCGCCCGCTGCCCACAGGATGCGGCGTTCGTCGGTGTGCCGGTCCACGTCGTTGTCGGGGCAGAGGATGTAGAAATCCGTCCGGTCCAGCGCCGCCATCAGGTAATCGACCACCTGATCCGGGGTCCAGGCGCCCGCGGGCTTTTCCACCCGCCCGCCGGCCGTCAGCGGGGTGAAGACGAAGCCGGGGATAAACAGCCGGGCTTCCACCTGGCAGCCGGGGGTGTTGCGCAGCGTGTGTTGCAGCGCCTCGGTGAAGGCTTTCACCCCCGCCTTGGCCACGTTGTAGGCCGGATCGCCCGGCGGCGTGGTGATCCCCTGTTTCGATCCGGTGTTGACGATCAGCGCGGGCCGCCCGGCCGCGATCATGCCGGGGGCGAAGATCTGGCTGCCCCGCACCACGCCCATCAGGTTCACTGCCAGGATGCGGTCCCAGGTGCCTTCGGGATCGAAGGTCGACGAGCCGGGCTGGATGCCCGCGTTGTTCATCAGCACGGAAACGGGGCCGTGGGCGCGCGTCACCTCGGCCTCCAGCGCGCGCAGGGCCGCCGGATCGGCCACGTCGACCGGCATGGCGATGCCGCCCGGCACCGCCGCCGCGGCCGCCGTCAGCCGGTCGCCCGGCAGGTCGGCCAGAACCACGCGCAGCCCGGCCGCGGCGAGGCGGCTGGCGGCGGCCAGCCCGATGCCCGAGGCGGCACCGGTGATGACGGCCAGGCCGCCGGGGTTAAGTGCGGGGTGCATGGGGCCTCCGTTCGTGGTCGGGGTCAGGCGGTCGCGCCGGGGAAGATCTCGAACCCGGTGTCGATGACGGCGGGGGTGGCAGGGCGTTCGGGCTGATCGAGGATCGCTTCGATCGCGCGCTGGCCGATCAGGAAACGGTTGGTGCGCAGGGTGGACAGCGGCTGGGGCAGTTCGCGCCCGATGTCGAGGCCGTTGAAGCCGAAGATGGCGAAATCGTCCGGCAGGCGCAGGCCCTGCGCCAGTGCGTGGAACACGCCTCCCACCGCCATGTCATCGTTGGAATAGACGGCAACCTCGACCTGCGGCGCCTCGCTGCGAAGCTGGGCCGTCAGCGCGCGCCCGGCGCCGACCGAGCTTGCCCCCTCGCAGATCGCGTGGGCGCAGAGGCTGAGCCCCGCCTCGGCCAATGCGGCGCAGAGCCCGTCGTAGCGCAGCCGCGCGCGGCGGTCGGCGGCCCAGTCGTGGCCGACATAGCCGAAGCGGCGGTAGCCCTTGGCGATCAGGTGCCGCCCGGTCATGAGCCCTGCCCCGCGATGCGAGGTGCCCACCGCCACGTCGATGGGGGAGGAGTCGATGTCCATCATCTCGACCACGCGGATGCCACTCTGGTCCAGCATCCGCCGGGTGGCGACGGTGTGGTCGAACCCGGCCAGCAGGATCGCCGCGGGCTTCCACGCAAGGATGCCGCGCACCGCGGCCTCTTCCCGCGCCATGTCGTAATCGGTCGTCGAGATCACCGCCTGAAGGTCGCTGCGCGCGAGCCCCGCCTGGATGCCCTGAAGCACCTCGGGAAACACGATGTTCGACAGCGACGGGATCACCACACCGACAAGGAAGGGATCAAGCGACGCCAGCGATCCTGCGATGCGGTTGGGCACATAGCCGAGCGCGCGTGCGGCCTCCATCACCCGGTCGCGGGTCTCTTCCGCCACCAGAGACGAATTGCGCATGATCCGCGATACGGTCGACTCGCTCACCTGCGCGACCAGCGCAACCTCGCGCACCGTCACCTTGCTCTTGCGGTCGGGCAGTCTCTGTTTCGGTCCGGTCGGCTTCACACACATGCTCCGCAGGGTCGGGCGTTGCCAGGGTCTGTCATGGCACGGGGCCGCACCAGTGCGGCCCCGCGCGGGCGACCTAGAGCGTCACATATTTCCGCCAGGGATGCGACTCCCGAAAACCCAGCACCTCGCGCGCCTTGCGGTTCGAGATCGGCGCCTCGTCATCGCCCATCGGGCGGGTGATCGGCGTGTTCGGGCAGTGGGTGCGCAGGAACTCCTCGGTGGGCATCGTCGCGGTGATCGTGTCGTTCACGGCGTTGAACACCTCGTAGCCCAGCCCGTCCTTCTCAAGGCACAGATGCACGATCTCGCCCAGGTCGCGGGCATCGATGTAGCTCCAGGCGTTGCGCTTGCGGCTCATCGGGGCCTTCAGGAAGGCGTTGAACATGCCGTATTCGTGCGGCTCGATCACGTTGCCGATGCGCAGGGCGTAGATATCGGCGCCGTAGCGTTCGGCAAAGGCGCGGGCGGTCTTCTCGTTGCAGACCTTCGACAGGCCGTAGCTGTCCTGCGGGTCGCTGTCATAGTCTTCGTCCAGCGGGAAGCTGTGGAAATCCTTGTCGCCTTCGGCAAAGCAGACGCCGTAGGTGGTTTCCGACGATGCCACGATCACCTTGCGCACGCCAAGCTTCATCGCCGCCTCGATGACGTTGTAGGTGCTCAGCACGTTGGCGGCGAAGGTCACGTTGTCGGGCTCGATCAGCACGCGCGGGATGGCGGCGAAATGCACCACGGCGTCAGGCGCCTGGGCGGGGCGACCCGCCTCGAAGCCGTCGAAGCCGAAATGGGTCGTCAGCGCGTTGAAGGCGGCGCCGCTGTCGGTCAGGTCGGTGACCAGCGTGTTCACCCCGGGCAGGTCCAGCGGCTTCAGGTCCACGTTCAGGATCTGATAGCCCTTGCCCTGCAGATAGGGCACCACATGCCGCCCGGCCTTCCCCGTGCCGCCGGTGAATACGATCCGTTTCATCTTTCTCTCCTTGTATTCCGTCAGAGCGGTCAGCCGGTGGCTGCCAGCATCACCCGTTCCTGTGTCGCCGCGTCGCGCGCCAGTTCTCCGCTGATCCGGCCTTCCTTCAGCACGATCACGCGGTCGCTGATCGCCAGCACCTCGGGCAGGTCCGAGGACACGACGATGATCGAGATCCCCTCCGAGGCCAGGCGATTCAGCAGCGCGTGTACCTCGGCCTTGGCGCCGATGTCGATGCCGCGTGTGGGCTCGTCGACGATCAGGATGCGCGGCTTGCGCGCCACCCATTTCGCGATCACGACCTTCTGCTGGTTGCCGCCCGAGAGGTTCAGCACCTTCTGTTCGGGCGAGGGCGTCTTGATCCCCAGCGCGCGGATGTAATCGACGCAGGCCGCCGTCTCGCGCGGGCGGTTCACCACGTCCAGGCTGCAATAGTCGGCCAGATGCGTCAGGCTGAAGTTTTCGCGCACCGTCATGCCCAGCACGAGGCCCAGTTCCTGCCGGTTCTCGGTCACGAAGCCCAGGCCCTCGGCAATCGCGTCCGAGGGGCTTGCGATGCGGACCGGGCGGCCCGCGATGCGGATCTCGCCGGTGGCGGGGCGGTTGCCGAAGATCATTTCCATCACTTCGGTCCGCCCGGCGCCGACCAGGCCGAAGAACCCGAGGATTTCGCCGCGCCGCAGGTCGAACGAGATGTCGCGCACCCGCGTACCGCGGCTGCCGGGGCGCTTTTCGCTGAGGTTGCGCACCGACAGCAGCACCTCGTCGGTGGTGTGCGACACATGGGTGCCGAAGAGCGCGCCGAAATCGCGGTTCACCATCTCGCGCACCAGGCGGTCGCGGTTCATCTCTGCCGCGGGGTGGGTGCCCACGCTGCGCCCGTCGCGCAGGACGCTGATCCGGTCGGCGATCTCGAAGATCTCTTCCAGCTTGTGCGAGATGTAGACGATTCCGATCCCCTGGGCCGCAAGCTTGCGGACCAGCTTCATCAGCACCTGCGCCTCGTGGTGGCTGAGCGAGGCGGTGGGTTCATCCATGATGATGAGCCGCGAGCGATAGGAGATCGCGCGCGCGATCTCGACCAGTTGCCGCTGCCCGATGCTGAGCGTGCCGACCCGCGCGCCGGGGTCGATGTCGACTTCCAGCTCGGCCAGGGCGCGCCGGGCCTCGGCGACCATTCGCGGCCGGTCCAGCAGGCCGAAAGCGTTGCGCGGTTCGCGCGCAAGGAAGATGTTCTCGGCCACGGTGAGATTGTTCACCACCGAGAGTTCCTGGTAGATGATGCTGATGCCCAGGGCGCGGGCGTGGACCGGGTCGCGGATGTCGACCTCTTGTCCCTCGATGCGGATCGTCCCGCCGGGGTCGGCCTGCAACACGCCGGTCATGATCTTCATCAGCGTGGATTTGCCGGCGCCGTTCTCGCCCGCCAGCACATGCACCTCGCCGGCCTGCAGTTCGAGCGTCACGCCATCCAGCGCCTTGACCCCCGGAAAGGTCTTGGAAATGCTGGTCATCTGAAGGAACGGGGTCATCGCGGCCTCGGTCTGGGGCAGGGGATGGGGATCGGGCGGGCAGGGGATGGGGCGGGCAGGGAACCCCCCGCCCGCCCGCATGGCTTACTTGGTGTAGGAACCCAGGTTGTCCTTGGTCACCACGGTCACGCCGGTGTCGATGTCCTTCGACGCGGTTTCCTCGCCCTTGATCTGGGCGACGAGGTGATCCACCGCCAGCTTGCCCATCGTGATCGGACGCTGCACCATGATGCCGTCGATGAAGCCGTCCTTCACGCCCTTGATGGTGTCGGGCAGGTCGTCGAAGGCCAGGACCTTGAGCTGGCCCTTGTGCTTGGCGAATTCTTCCTCGCCCAGCACCTTGGCCACGGCCGGGCCGCCGACCTGGCTGATGCCGAAGATGCCGGCCAGGTTCGGGTGGCCGCGCAGCAGTGCCTCGGTGACCGAGACCGCCTTGGCCAGGTCGTCCTCGGTGCCTTCGGTCGCCACGATCTTGATGTCGGGGTACTTTGCCAGCGCTTCCTTCACGCCGTCGATGCGCTCGTTCAGGTTCGAGGCGCCAAGCTGGCCGGTGACGATCGCCACTTCGCCCTTGCCACCGACGGCCTTGGCCATCGCTTCGCCCATCGTGACGCCGGCCTGCTTGTTGACCGTGCCGATGTACATGCTGCGGCCGCTGTTAGCGCTGTCACTGTCGAAGGTGACAACCTTGATGCCGGCCTTCATGGCCTGCTTGATGACGCCTTCGACCGACTTCGGCTCGTTGACCGAGATGCCGATGCCGTCGACGTGGCGGGCGATCAGGTCCTCGATCACCTTCACCTGGGTGGCGCCCTGGGTGTTCGCGGGCACGACCCACTGGTACTTAACGCCCAGCTTCTCGGCCTCGGCCTTGCCGCCGTTGTTCACGTCGTCGAAGAACGGCACGGCCACTTTCGGCACCAGTGCCACGACGATGTCCTTGGCATAGACGGCGGTGGTGGACATCAGCGTCCCCAGAACCAGCGCGGCCCCTGCGAGTTTTGCAAACGTCTTCATCTTTCCTCTCCTCCCCGGCTTCGATGCCGGTCCCCTGGTTGATGATCCTGTTGGTGGCGCCGTGGCGCCCGTGGTCGTGAAATGGTCAGCGGCCTCCCTTCAGACGGTTGCGCAGCACATCCAGGCTCACCGCGATGAGGATCACGCCGCCGGTGATGGCCTGCTGGGCATAAGTGTTGATGTTCAGAAGCACGACGCCGTTGGCGATTTCCCCGATCAGCGCCGCGCCCATCACCGCGCCGGTGACGCTGCCGATGCCGCCCGAGAGGCTGGCTCCGCCGATCGCCGCGGCGGCGATCACGTCAAGTTCCGACCCGAAGCCCGAGGCGGGCTCCGCCGACAGGTAGCGCGAGAAGGCGATCACCCCGGCCAGCGACGAGATCAGCGACGACAGCATGTAGACGGCAAGCTTCACCCGCTGGGTCTTCACCCCGCTGAGGCGCGCGGCATTTTCGTTCCCGCCGGTGGCGTAGATGTGCCGACCGAAGCGGGTATGGATCATGATGAGCGAAAAGACCACCATCAGCACCAGCAGGATCACCACCGGCAGCGGGACAGGGCCGACATAGCCCTGGCCCAGCAGGGCGAAGCTGTCGGGGGTGCTGGGCGTCAGCGGCACGCCGTGGGTAATCATGTACATCAGGCCGCGGCCGATGCTGAGCGTGCCCAGCGTGGCGATGAAGGGCGGCAGGCCGATGGCGGTGATCAGCATCCCGTTCACCAGCCCGAAGACCGCGCCGACCGCCAGACCCGCCGCGACGGCGGTCGTCTGACCGAACCCGGCATCGAAGCAGAGCGCGGTGACAAGCCCCGCAAGACCCATGGCCGAGCCCACCGACAGGTCGATCCCGCCGGTGATGATGACCATGACCATCCCGATCGCCATG
>JAJZVD010000067.1 GCA_021845805.1 Pseudomonadota bacterium
TGGTGGCTGTCGGCACCGTCACCGGAACCGCGCGCGACGACATCCTTGTCGCGTTGAGCGGGGGTGACATGCTGTCGGGCGGGGCGGGGGCGGACCTCTTTGTCGTCGACCGGGCGGGGGCGGCGGCAGACGGCAGGCTTGGCACCGTCCGCGATTTCACCCCCGGCACCGACCGGCTGGATCTGTCGGATCTGCCGCTTCTGCACGATGCGGCGCAGCTTCAGGTGATCCCCACCGCCACGGGGGCGGAGCTGCATTTCGGCGGCTGGTGGGTCGAGGTGGTGTCGGCCGCGGGAACGCCGCTGACCGCGGCGGCCTTCCCCACCGATGCGGTGCTGAACGCAAGCCATGTGGCCGTGGGTCTTTCGCTGCCCCACGCCCCGAACGACACCCCCTCGACCCCGCCCGGACTGACGCTGACCGGCGGGCCCGAGACGAACGCGCTGACGGGGGATCTGGGCAGCGACCTGATCCTGGGTCAGCTTGGCAACGACCGGCTCTCGGGCCTGGCAGGCAATGACACGCTGCAGGGCGGGGACGGTGCGGATACGATCGACGGCGGCGAGGGCGACGACCTGATCCTTGGCGGGGACAGCGGCGCCGACGGGGCCGACAGCATCGACGCCGGGGCGGGCCATGACAGCGTGGATGCCGGGGCGGCGCGGGACACCGTTCTGGGCGGAACCGGGGATGACGTTCTGGATGGCGGGTCGGGCAACGACTGGCTTGACGGTGGCACGGGCAACGACCAGCTGCGCGGGGGCGAAGGTGCCGACACGCTTCTGGGGGGCGACGGCAACGACGTGATGCTGGGTGGCGACCTTGCGACCGATCCAAGCGACGCGATCTACGGCGGCGCGGGCCGGGACACGATCGATGCAGGCTACGGCAACGACTGGGCCACCGGGGATGGCGGCGACGATTCGATCGGCGGCGGCTACGGGGCCGACACGCTGATCGGCAATGACGGCGCCGACACGCTGAACGGCGGCCCCGGCGCCGAGCAGATGCTGGGCGGGCCCGGCGACGATTTCCTGAACGGCGGCTTTGGCAACGACCGGCTGAACGGCAGCGCGGGGGCCGACCGGTTCTTTCACGGCGGCACCGAAGGCGAGGGGTCGGACTGGTTGCAGGATTACCGCGCGGCTGACGGGGATCGGCTGGTCTTCGGCATTCCGGGCACCCGGGTCAGCCAGTTCCAGGTGAATTTCGCCGAAACCCCGATGGCAGGGGCCGACGGCGTGGCCGAGGCCTTCGTGATCTACCGGCTGACAGGGCAGATCCTCTGGGCGCTGGTGGATGGGGCGGCAGAGCCGCATCTGGACCTGCAGATCAGCGGCAGCCTGACGCTCTACGATCTTCTGGCCTGAGCCTAATCCAGCCGGGCGCGATCCACGCCCAGAAGTGCCGTGTAATGGGCGATGGCGGTGGCGATTCGCGGGTAGAACACCAGCCGCCCGTCCTCCAGCACCGCCCCGGCGGTGCAGAGCCGTTCCAGAAGCGCGACGGAATGCGACACGACAATCGCGCCGCTTTCGGCCAGGCGGGCGCGGAAGACCCGCTCGCTCTTCTGCCGGAACAGCGCGTCGCCGACCGAGGTGACCTCGTCCACCAGATAGGTGTCAAAGCGGATTCCCATGGAACAGCCAAAGGCCAGCCGCGCCCGCATGCCCGACGAATAGCTGCGCAGCGGCAGGTGGAAATGCCCACCCAATTCGGCGAATTCGGCAACGAAGGCCACAAGCTCGTCAGTATCGACCCCGTAGATCCGCGCGATGAACCGGGTGTTCTGCGCCCCGGTCAGGTCGGGATGGAAACTGCCCGCGAAGCCCACCGGCCAGCTGACCGTGCCCTGCCGCAATACCGCGCCCCGGTCGGGCGCAAGCGTGCCTGCGATCATCTGCAACAGCGTCGACTTGCCCGCGCCGTTGCGGCCGAACAGGCCGATGGACACGCCGGACGGAAAGGTTGCATGGATGTTGCGCGCCACGATCTTGTGCCGGCCGTGCAGCGAATGGATCTTGCACAGGTTTTCCAGCCGGATCATCGCCGGTCCCGCAGGCTGTAGTAGACCAGCGCGCCCACCGACCAGATCAGGAAGGCGAACATCGCCACCAGTGCGGTCAGCAGCGGGCGGCGCGGGTAATCCGCGGTTTCGGCCCGGATCGGCTGCTGATAGGCGGCCAGGTAGAGCGATTTCTGCCGCGCCGCCGCCGCCGCCGCATCCCGCGCAGCCAGCGCCGAGAGATAGGCCTTTTCGGCAAACTCCTGGTCCACGCTCAGCCGCCCGAATTCACCCAGCAGGCTGGCATAGGACACGCCCGCGGCATTGCCGAACTGCTGGCGCGCCTCGGCGATCCGGGCGCGGATCGCCTCGAGCTTGCGCTCGGCCTCGGCCATCCGGGGGTCGCCCGCACGGGTCGTGCCTTGCAGCATGTCCAGCGCGATCATCGCCGCGGCCTGCTGGTCCTGCAACGCGGTCACGATCCCCATCTGCCCGGCCACATCGGCGCCGGGGTCCGGCACCCGCGTCCGGTCGCGAAAGGCCTGCAGCGCGGCGCGCGCGGCGCGCAGCCGGTCCTCGGCCAGCGCCAGTTCATGGCGCGTCGTGCGCATCGCGTCATCCTGCGCCAGATCCGACAGCGCGTTGATCATCCGGCTGGCGGCCTCGAAGGCCACCTGTGCGATCTGCTGGGCATCCGCGGGCGCGAAGGCGCGCACCTCGAGCGTCAGGATGCCGGCGCCCTGGTCCTGGGTCACCGTCACCATCCGGTTCCAGTAGCGCCACAGATCCTCGGCGCTGCCCGCCGGGTCGAAGCCGAACACCGGATCGCGCGCCTGCATTCGGGCGAACATCGCGCGCAGGTCCAGCCGGTGATCCAGTTCGGCCACCAGATCGGGGCTTTGCAGGTACTGGTAGACCATCGCGGCATCGGTACTGCTGGCCCCCGACAGTTGCGAGAGCCCGCCGAACAGATCGATCACGGCCGAGGCGCGCTCCGTCCGCACGGCAAAGCCGACGGTGGTCGCATACTGGTCGGCGGCGCGAAGGCCCAGATAGCCGCCGGCGATCAGCGTGGGCAAAAGGACAAGCGCCACGAAGCTGCCGATCAGCCCCCAGTGCCGCGCCCGGCGCCGGGCCCGGCCGGCCGGGCGGGCGACCGGCGGGGGCGCAGGCGCGGGGGCCGGCGTTCGCACCGGCGTCAAGGGCACGGGGCCGGAGCCGGCCTTTGGACGCTGCTCGGGCACGGGCTGGGTCACACCATCAACCTCCACGAAACCATTCGGGCGTTCCCTTCCTGTCAGGTGCCGATGGAACGAATCATTGGAGGAAAAAAGTGAACGAAGCCTTCACCACGTCCGCGACGCTGCGCCCGGGGGCCGCGCTGCGCAGCATCGCCGCCCTGATCCAGCGCGAGATGGCGACAACCTGCGGCCGCTCGCCCGGCGGCTATGTCTGGGCGGTGCTGGAGCCGATCGGCGGCATCGCCGTCCTGTCGGTGGCCTTTTCCATGTTCCTGCAACGTCCGGCGCTTGGCACCAGCTTTCCGCTGTTCTACGCCACCGCCTTCCTGCCCTTCACCCTGTACGCCCAACTGTCGCTGAAGCTGGCGCAGGCGATCCAGTTCTCGCGCCCGCTGCTGGCCTATCCGGCGGTCACCTTCGTCGATGCGCTGGCAGCCCGCTTCGCCCTGACGCTGCTGACCCATGCGGTGGTCTTCGCGCTGGTGCTCATCGGCATCCACCTTGCCTTCGGGCTTCGCGCCACGCTCGACTGGCCCGCGATCCTGCTCAGCTTCGCGATGGCGGCGGCGCTCGGGCTGGGCGTCGGCACGCTGAACTGCTACCTGCGGGCCATGCTGCCGGTCTGGGATACCGTCTGGTCGGTCGCCAACCGGCCGCTGTTCCTGGTGTCGGGCATCTTCTTCCTGCTCGAGGGGATGCCACCCTCGATGCGCGGGCTTCTGTGGTACAACCCGTTGATTCACATCACCGCAGAGATGCGCCGCGGGTTCTATCCCACCTATCACGCGACGGCGGTGTCACCGGCCTACGTCTTTGCGCTGGCCCTGCTTGCGCTTGCGCTGGGGCTCTTGCTGCTCAAGCGGGCGCATCGCGACATTCTGGCGGACTGAGTGGTTAACCGGTTCTTCATCCCCACGGGGTTAGACCCTGTTCGACGGCAGATCGTGCAACGGAGGTGCGGATGACAGCGCAGTGGCTCCAGCGGGCGCGTTGGCTCGCGACGTTCCTGAACCCCGATCCACGGGTGTCGGACTACCTGCGGGCGATCCGGCGGGGGCACCATTTCGACCGGTCCTTCTACCTGGGTGCCGATCCCGGGCTGCACGCGCTGTTCCGGGCCTTCCCCGAGCGTCACTACGTCGTCTTCGGCGAGCGCGAGGGGCGCCAGCCCAACGCCGATTTCTCGCCCCGCGCCTATCTGCGCCACAATCCCGACCTGGCCGCCTGGGCCGGGCGGCCCTACCTGCACTTCCTGCTGTACGGGCGGCGGGAACAGCGCGTGACGCGCGAGCCGCCCGCAGGGGCAGAGACCGGGCAGCAGCCCGCGCCCGTCCTGCGCCCGTCCGACGGGCCGAAGGCGGCCGTCGCAATCGTGGTGCATGTCTATTACCACGATCTGTGGCCCGAAATCGCCGCCCGGCTGCGGCTTCTCGACGTTCCGTTCGACCTCTTCGTCACCGTGACCGAAACCACGCCGGGCGCCGCCGCGGCGCTGGTCGGCCGCATCCAGACCGCCTTCCCCTGTGCGCGGGCCATCCCGATGCCGAATCGCGGGCGCGACATCTTCCCCTTCGTGCATCTGGTGAACGCGGGTCTTCTGGACGGCTATCGGGCAGTGGCCAAGATCCATACCAAACGCTCGCCGCACCGGGACGATGGCGACGACTGGCGCCGGACGCTGATCGACGGGATCCTGCCGGGGGCGGCAACCGGGCAGTTGCTGCGTCGCTTCCTGGCCGATGCCGATGCCGGGGTCTGGGTCGCCGACGGCCAGCACTATCGCGACCCCGGCTGGTGGGGCGGAAACTTCGACATCACCGCCTGGCTTCTGCGGCGGGTGGAGATCCGGGCCGAGCGCGAGCGGCTCTCGTTTCCCGCCGGGTCGATGTACTGGCTGAAGCCGGTGATGATCGGCATGATCCGCGGCCTGCAACTGGACCAGTCGCTGTTCGAGACCGAATGCGGGCAGGTCGATGGCACGCTGGCCCATGCCTTCGAACGCGCGCTGGGCGCCATCGTGGCCGACACGGGCCTTGCGGTGCGCGAGACTTCGGCCCTGCGGCCCCCGGTGGCCGCTCCGCTGCCGGATCGGGCGCGCTATGTCTCGGCCTTCTACCTGCCGCAGTTTCACCGGGTGGCCGAAAATGACGCCTGGTGGGGCCGGGGCTATACCGAATGGCAGGCGGCGGCCCGCGCCCGGCCCCAGTTCGACGGCCATGCCCAGCCAGCGCTTCCGGGCGAACTTGGCTTCTACGACCTGCGCCAGACCGAGGTGATGGGCGAACAGGCGGCGCTGGCCCGGGCGGCGGGCATCGACGCCTTCTGCGTCTATCACTACTGGTTCGATGGCCACCGCCTGCTGGAAGCCCCGCTCGACGGTCTCTTGCAGCGCGAAGAGGTGGATTTTCCCTTCTACCTCTGCTGGGCCAACGAAAGCTGGCGGCGCAACTGGGATGGCCTGTCGGGCGAGGTGCTGATGCGGCAAGGCTACGGGCCGGGGTTCGAGGAAGGGCTGGCCGTCTCGACCCTGCCCTACCTGCGCGATTCACGCTACCAGCGCCCCGACGGCCGCCGCCCCCGGTTCCTGATCTACCGGCCCGAGGATCTGCCCGACCCGGCCGCCAACGTGGCCCGCCTGCGGGCGGCCTGGGCCGCGCTGGGCGTGGGCGAGGTGGAACTGGGCGCGGTCCGCTTTCACCTGGGCGGGGCCTCGCCGGTGCCCGCGGATCTGTTCGATTTCTGGGTCGAGATGCCGCCGCACGGCCTGGTGGAGGCCGAGGACTATCTTGTTGGCGGGCCGGGCGGAAACCGGATGGCGCAGGGGCCGGGCCCCGGCTTTCGCGGGCTGGTCTACGATTACCGCCGGATCGCGGCACGCAGCCTGACCGTGGCCCATGCCGCCGGCCTGCCGCCGAACACCATCGCCGGGATCATGCCCGCCTGGGACAACACCGCTCGCCGCGGCGCCGACGCGCATGTCGCCTGGGGCGCCAACCCGGCCAGCTTCCGCGCCTGGCTGCACGGCCTCTCGCGGCACCGGCTGGCGGCGTCATACCGGCAGGAACTGTTCCTGAACGCCTGGAACGAATGGGCGGAACGCGCGGTGCTGGAGCCCGGCCGCCAGTATGGCCGGGCCTATCTTGACGTGCTGGCGGACTGGCGGTGAGCGATGGCGCGGCTTGTCCTTCACATCGGCACGCACAAGACGGCGACCACCACGCTGCAGGATACCTTTGCCGCCAACCGGGCGCTTCTGGCGCGCGAGGGGCTGATCTATCCCAAGCTTGGCGGGGCCACGGGCCATCATGGGCTGGTGATGGAATGGCTGGCGCTGCCGCCGGTCTACGCGCTGCCGGGCGGCCCGGCCGCAGCCTGGGGGCGGATCGCCGCGCTGGCCCGCGGGACCGGCGTGGTGTTCCTGAGCAGCGAGGAATTCTCGCGCGGGCAGCCCCTGCCCCGGGTGGATTTCCGCGCGCTGCGCCAACGGCTTGCGGCATTCGAGGGGGTGACCGTGCTCTGCGCCCTGCGCGACCAGCTGTCCTATCTGCAGTCGATCTATCTCGAAGTGTCCAAGAAGCAGGTGCCGCAGCCCTGGTCCGTGTTTCTGGCCGAGGCGCTGACCACCGGCTATGCGGCCGGGCTGTTTCTGGACTTCGCCGCGCTGGATGGCTTTCTGCGTACCGCCTTCGCCCCCGACGAGATCCGCTACCTCGATTTCGCGACCGCGCGCGCGGGGCCCGGCGGCATTCTTGGCGCGGCCCTGCAGGCGGCGGGCTGCGACCTGCCCGCCGCGGCGCTGCGCCAGGTGGAAGACGGGGCGGCCAATGTCTCGCCCGATCCGCTGGCCGCCTGGGCCGCCAACCAGATCGCGGCCCCCTATCCGGCGTCCGAAGCGCTGCTGGCGCTGACCACCGAGGCCCTGCGTGAGGATCTCGACCCCGGGGTCCGCACCACCATCTACACCCGGGCGGAAGAGGTGCGGCTGCTGCAGCATGTCGCGCCGCTGAATGCCCGCTTTGCCGAAAACCTGTCCGCGCGCCAGCCCGGCTTCCGCATCAGCATGGCCCCGCCCCCACCCCGGCGCATGTTCCGCGAGGATGTGCAGCCGGGCTTCTGGTTGCGCGTGGCACGCAGGTTGCACGCCGATGCGGCCTAGCTACAGCTCCAGCGCCTCGGCCTGGCCCCGCAGCAGATCCATCGTGCGCACCAGCTCGGCGCTGATGCCGGGTTCCGACAGGGCATGGCCCGCGGCCGGGATCATCCTGAGGTCGGCGCGATCCCAGCCCTGCGCCAGTTTCCAGGCCGACATCGGGGGGCAGATCATGTCATAGCGCCCCTGCACCAGAACGGCCGGGATATGCGCGATCCGGTGCCGCTGCGCCAGGATCCATCCGTCCTGCGGCAGGAACCCGTCATGGGTGAAATAGTGGTTCTCGAGCCGGGAAAAGGCGCGGGCGTAATCCGCCGGGCTCTCGCCCAGGGTCACGTCATGGTCGATCGTGGCGAGCGCGTTTTCCCACCCGGCCCAGAGCCGGGCAAAGCGTGTCTCTTCCGCCCCGTTGCCCGAAAACAGGCGGCGGCCATAGGCGGCGATCAGGTCGGCGCGCTCGGTCTCGGGCACGGCCCCGGCAAAGCGCGCCCAGTGTTCCGGCCAGAAGGCCCCCGCCCCGCCGCCGTAGAACCAGTCCAGCTCGGCCCGGGTCATCAGGAAGATCCCGCGCAGGATCAGGCCCGCGGCGCGGTCGGGATGGCTGATGGCATAGATCAGCGCCAGCGTGGCGCCCCAGCTGCCGCCGAACACCAGCCAGCGCCGGATGCCCAGCACCGCGCGGATGCGCTCCATGTCGGCCACCAGGTGCCAGGTCGTGTTCGCCTCGACGCTGGCATGGGGGCGCGAGCGGCCGCAGCCGCGCTGGTCGAACAGGATGATGCGATAGACACCGGGGTCGAAATACCGCCGCATGGCCGGGCTGCACCCCCCGCCGGGCCCGCCATGGACCACCACGACCGGGATGCCCGAGGGCAGGCCGCATTGTTCGACATAGACGCGGTGGCCATCGCCCACGTCCAGCATGCGCTGATCGAAGGGCTCGATCGGCGGGTAAAGGAATTCGACTGCGCGCTTTTGGCCTGAAGTTTTATCCATGACCGACCTATATAGGGGCAAAAGGTGCCCCGCCACGGGCCCGACCACAAGATAAAAGGACAAAGGCGCGATGACTGCCGAAACCACCGTTGACGCCGCCGAGGTGGCGAAGTTCGAGGCGATGGCCGCCGAGTGGTGGGACCCGACCGGAAAGTTCAGGCCCCTGCATCAGATGAACCCCTGTCGGCTGGATTACATCACCCGCCAGGTGGCCGCGGAATTCGACCGCGACCTGACCGCCCCAGCCCCCTTCGCGGGCCTGCGCGTGCTGGATATCGGCTGCGGCGGCGGCCTTCTGTCAGAGCCGATGGCGCGGCTTGGTGCCGATGTGGTTGGCGCCGATGCCGCCCCGCGCAACATCCCGGTGGCGCGGCTTCACGCCGAGCAAACGGGCCTTGCGATCGACTACCGCAACACCACGGCCGAGGCGATGGCCGCGGCGGGCGAGCGGTTCGACGTGGTGCTGAACATGGAGGTGGTGGAACATGTGGCCGATCCGCTGGCCTACCTGACGGCCTGCCACGACCTGCTGAAACCGGGTGGGCTGATGATCTGCTCGACGCTGAACCGCAACGCGAAAAGCTTCATGATGGCGATCGTGGGCGCCGAATGGGTGATGCGCTGGCTGCCCAAGGGCACCCATGACTGGCAGAAGTTCATCACCCCCGACGAGCTTTACGACCTGATCCGCCGCGCCGGACTGCTGCCGGTCGACCGCAAGGGGATGGTGTTCAACCCGGTCGGCTGGTCGTGGAGCCTGTCGGACCGCGATCTGAGCGTGAACTACGTCACCGCCTCGCGACGCCCGGCCTAGGCGGCGGGGTCGTCGCGTTCGAACCGCAGCCGCATCTCGCGCAGCACCGGCAGCATCTCGCGCACCCGGTCGGGGCCAAGGTCGGCCACCACGCCGCGAATCACCGGGGTGATGGATTGCAGCGCGGCGTCGCGCGCACGCCGCCCGGCCGGGCTGATCGCCACGAACTTGCGCCGCGCATCGTCCCAGTCGGGTCGGATGTGAACATGGCCCGCCCATTCCAGCTTGGCCAGCGTGTTCGTCATCGCGCCGCGAGTGACGTGGAAGGTCCGCGCAAGCTGCGCGGGCGTGCGTTCGTCGCTGACCCGGGCAAGGTGGTTCAGGACACCGAAATGCGACAGCTCCATCCCCTTCGGCAACGCCTTGGAGACATGCGCACGGGCCAGCTGATCGGCCATGAACAGCTCGGAAAACAGCGCGTTGGCCAAGTCTTCGGGGGTTTCGGCCATCACGGGCCCGCGAACGGCCGGTCATGCGACAGCGAGGGCACCCGCGCCCGCGCCCGCGCCACCTCGGCCCGGTCGATCTCGACGAAGGTCACGCCGACCTTGGCGCCCGCATCCGACAGAACCTCGCCCCAGGGCGCCACCGCCAGCGCGTGGCCATGGGTCTTGCGTTCCTTGCCGTCGCGCGACCGGTGGGTGCCGACCTGCGCGGGCGCCAGAACATAGCAGCCGGTCTCGATCGCGCGGGCGCGCAGCAGCACCTCCCAATGGGCGGCGCCGGTGATGTGGTTGAAGGCCGCGGGCACGGTCAGCACCTCGGCCCCGGCCTGGGCCAGCGCGCGGTAGAGGTGGGGAAAGCGCACATCGTAGCAGACGCTGAGGCCCAGCGTGGCGAAGGGGGTCTCGGCCACCACCGCCCGGTCGCCCGGCCGGTAGCCGGCCGATTCGCGATAGACCTCGGTGTCCGTCACGTTCACGTCGAACATGTGGATCTTGTCGTAGCGCGCGGCGATGGCGCCATCAGGGGCAAGCAGGAACGACCGGTTGGCAAACCGCCCGTCGGCGTCGTCGGTCTTCAGCCCCAGCGACCCGATCAGCAGCCAGACGCCCAGCGCCTTCGCCTCGGCCCGGAGCGCGGCCAGCGTGGGGTCGGTTTCTTCGGGGTGCAGCACCTGCCGCTGCCAGGCCCGGTCCGAGGACAGGCAGTTGGTCACCTCGGGCGTCAGCACGAAGCCCGCACCGCCCTGTGCCGCCGCGCGCACCAGCGCCAGCGTCTCGTGCAGGTTCTCCTCGGGGTCGTCCGAGACGTTCAGTTGCACCAGGCCCGCGCGCATCGCCTAATCCGCCAGAAGCGGGTCAAGCCTGCCCGCGCGGTCCAGCGCGTAAAGGTCATCACAGCCGCCCACATGGGTGCCGTCGATGAAGATCTGCGGCACCGTATGGCCGCCATGCGCGCGGTCCATCATCACCCGGCGCAGCGCCGGATCGCCGGACACGTCGTGTTCGGTGAAGGCCGCGCCCTTCTGGGTCAGAAGCCGCTTGGCAGCATGGCAGTAGCCGCAGCTGGGCGAGGTGTAGATTTCGACGGGTTTCATGGCTCGTTCCCCTGGTTGCGCCGGAACTATAGGGATTTAGGCATCCTTCGCAACGCGCGCCAGCACCAGAACATTGACAGACGCAGCCCCGGCCGCCAGAAGCGCCTCGGCCCCCGCAGCCAGGGTGGCGCCCGAAGTCATCACGTCATCCACCAGCAGCAGGGCGCGGCCCGCCAGCCGCGCGCGGCGCCGCGGATGGACCGCAAGCGCGCCCGAGAGATTGGCGAACCGGGCGTCACGGTCGCGCCCTTCCTGGGTCGGGGTGCGGCGGGTGCGCAGCAGCGCATCGGGGCAATGGTCTGCCCCCACCACCCGCGCCAGCGCCCGTGACAGCAACGCCGACTGGTTGAACCGCCGCGACAGCAGCCGCCGCCAGTGCAGCGGCACCGGCACCACCAGCAGCCCCGGCCGCAAGAGCGGCGCGGCCGCCTGCGCCAGCCAGAGCGCGGCCGGGCGCACCAGATCCTGCCGGTCGCCGTGCTTCAGCGCCATCACCAGCTTGCGGCCGTTGTCCTTGTAAAGCAGCGCGGCGCGGCCGCGGCCCCAGGGGCGGGCCAGCGTCAGGCAATCGTCGCAGAAGACGGGCTGCCCCTCGTCCTGCCCCGGCAGGGGGGTGCCGCAGCGGTCGCAGACAAGGCCGGTGATGAAGACGGTCTGGCGCCAGCAGGCCCCGCACAGGCCGAAATCGGTGGTCACGCGTTCGTCGCAGGTCAGGCAGGTGGGCGGGTAGATGGCGCGCAGCAGTCTTTGCATTCGGGCCCGTCCCCTCTAGATACGCGGCATGACGCCGCCAACCCTGACCGACCGCCCCGCCCTTGCTCGCAGCCGTGCCCGCGCGCGCGAAACCTTCCTGCATGACGAGGCAGCCGCCGATCTGCAGGAGAGGCTCAGTGTGGTTAACAGGCGGTTTACGAAGCTGGCGATCGTGACCGGCCACCCCGCGCCCTGGGCCGCCGCCTTTCCCGACGCGGTGGTGGTGCCCGATGACGAGGTTCTGGCACTGGCGCCGGGCGGCTTCGATCTGGTGATCCACGCGCTGTCGCTGCACTGGGCGAACGATCCGGTGGGCCAACTGGTGCAATGCCGCCACGCGCTGATGCCCGACGGGCTGTTTCTGGGCGTGCTGTTCGGGGGCCAGACGCTGTCCGAACTGCGCAGCGCGCTGGCCGAGGCCGAGGCCGCGCTGCGCGGCGGGCTGTCGCCCCGGGTGCTGCCGATGGCCGAAATCCGCGACCTAGGCGGGCTCTTGCAGCGCGCGGGCTTTGCCCTGCCGGTCGCCGACGGACGGCTGATCGATGTCAGCTATGCCTCGGCTTTCCACCTGATGCGCGAACTGCGCGCGATGGGCGAGGCCAACGCGATGGCCGCCCGCAGCCGCCGCTTTGCCCCCCGCGCGCTCTTTGCCGAGGCCGCAGGCATCTACGCGCAGGCCTTCCCCGCCCCCGGCGACCGCATCCGCGCCAGTTTCGAGATGATCTTCCTGACCGGCTGGGCCCCGCATGACAGCCAGCCCAAGCCGCTCAAGCCCGGCACGGCACAGATGCGACTGGCCGATGCGCTGAAGACGCCGGGCGCCGCGGGCGATTGACCCGCGGGCAAAAGCGTCTATCTGGGGCTAGGACGCCCGACGCCGAAGGAGACCACGATGCTGGATGCCAAGACCGTTCCCGCCGGGCAGGGTCGCCTTGCGCATGCGCCGGCCGACCACCCGCCGGTGCGCGCGGCGAAGGTCGGGGTGCTTGTGGCCAACCTCGGCACACCCGACAGCCCCGATTACTGGCCCATGCGGCGCTACCTGAACGAATTCCTGTCGGACCAGCGGGTGATCGACTATCCGCGCTGGAAATGGCAGCCGCTGCTGCAACTCGTCATCCTGTCAAAGCGGCCGTTCAGCTCGGGGGCGAACTATCGCAAGATCTGGAACGAGGAAAAGGGCGAAAGCCCGCTGATGACGATCACCCGCGACCAGACCGCCGCGCTGAAGACCGCGCTTGAGGCGCGCTATGGCGATGCGGTGATGGTCGATTTCTGCATGCGCTACGGCAACCCCTCGACCGCGTCCAAGGTGCGGACGATGGTCGAGGCCGGGTGTGAAAAGATCCTGTTCTTCCCGCTTTACCCGCATTACGCGGGCGCCACCTCGGCCACCGCCAACGACGCCTTCTTCCGCGCGCTGATGACCGAAAAGCGCCAGCCCGCCGCGCGCACGGTGCCCGAGTATTTCGAGCACCCGCTCTACATCGAGGCGCTGGCGCAATCGGTGGAACGCGCCTGGGCCGCGATGGCCGAAAAGCCCGAGGTTCTGATCGCCTCTTACCACGGGATGCCGAAACGCTACCTGATGGCGGGCGACCCCTACCATTGCCAGTGCCAGAAGACGACGCGGCTGCTGCGGGAACGGCTGGGCTGGGAAAAGGGCAAGATCCTGACCACCTTCCAGTCTGTCTTCGGCCCCGAGGAATGGCTGAAGCCCTATACCGTGGAACATGTGGCCGAACTGGCCAAGGCCGGAACCAGGCGGATCGCGGTGATCGCGCCCGCCTTTTCGGCCGATTGCATCGAGACGCTGGAAGAAATCAACGGCGAGATCCGCGAGGCGTTCGAACACGCGGGCGGCGAATCCTTCACCTACATTCCCTGCCTGAACGACGATGCCGCGCATATCGCGGCGCTGGCGCAGGTGGTGGCGGAAAACCTGCGCGGCTGGCTTGACTAGGCCGCGCGTCCCGCGCGCCGAAGGCCGGGCATGAAAAAGGCCGGTGGCAGGAAAACCCGCCACCGGCCTCGTACTTTGTAAAGCGTGCGATTACTTCGCAGCGACCGCAACGGCCACGACGGCCAGCAGGATCAGCGGGACGATCGCCGACGACGACGACGACGTCTGCTTCGTCTGAGCGACGGCCACCGGGGCTTCCATCACCGGCTTCTTCAGGTTGCCGGCGAAAGCGCTGGTCGCGGCGAGCGAGATCGCAGCGGCGAGAGCAAGTTTCTTCATGTCGAACCTCCAGAATTCGCCCCGGGCCGAAATTTTCAGAGGACGGCGGGGGCACCCAAGACTGTACCTCGTAGGCTTCTTCAACCATCTGCTGCGCGGGAATGCAACGGAGCTTCCGTGACGCATCAACAAGATGGCCACCATGTCGTCAAATTAGCAACACCTGCGTGCCGACCTTGGCCAGATCGTACAATTGTTCGATGTCCTCGTTGTAAAGCCCGATGCAGCCGTTCGACGATTGGCGGCCGATCTTGCGCGTGTCCTGGGTGCCGTGGATGCGGTAATACTGCCAGCTCAGGTAAAGCGCGCGCGTGCCAAGCGGGTTATCCGGCCCCGGCCCAATGAAATCAGGCCATTCCGGGTCGCGCTTCTTCATCGCGGGGGTCGGCGACCACGACGGATTCTTGACCTTGCGGATCACCTCGGTGCGCCCCTTGCGGGTCAGGTCGGGCGACAGCGGAACCGATGTGGGGTAGAGCTTGTAGATCGTCTGGTCCTCGGACCAGAAGTGCAGCGCGCGCGAGGTGGTATCGACAAGGATCACGCCATTGTGGGTGTTGGCGAAATAGTCCTGCCATTGCAGCGCCCGGAAGCTGGAGATATTGCGACGAACGGTCGCAGTCACATCCGACTCCATGACGGTGGTGCCGTCCTGCTGCGCCCAGGCGGGCATGGCGGCTGCCCCGACCGCGGCCGCAGCGGCTGTACCCAGAAACGACCGCCGGCTGATTTTTCCAGAATCCCAAACGCTCATGCGTGTGTCTCCTGTTGTCCGTCAAAGGGATGGCGCGGGATTTTACGCCCTTGGCGGTTGTGGCGGCAATTCAAACAGCCGTCAACGTTCCGCCGATGGCACTTCTTGCGTTTGAACACCCGGCAACAAGCCTGTAAAGGTCGGCCAGCATCGCAACCGGGTGGGGAATAGATGAATCGTCTGGCCTTCGTGTTTCTTGCCGCAAGTCTGGCGCTGGCAGGGTGCGCGGCGGAAACGCCGCTGCCGCAGATGGGTGCCGATGGCAAACCTCTGCCCCAAGTCTACCACATCGGGCCCGGCGATTCCGCCAAGATCGTCTACCGGATGCTTGACAACATCAACGCGTTGCGCGCCAAGGCGGGCCTGACGCCGGTGCAGCTCGATTCCGACCTGACCGCCGCCGCCGCGACCCATTCGCGTGACATGTCGGTGCAGAACCGGCCCTGGCACTTCGGCTCTGACGGCTCCTCGCCCATCGACCGGGTGAAGCGGACGGGCTACGCCGGGTCGTTCCTGGGCGAAGACATCTCGGAAACCTACGAGACAGAGCTTCAGACCCTGGCCGCCTGGATGAACGAGGCCGATACCCGGTCCGTCATCATGGACCCCAAGGCCACCCACCTGGGCTTTGCCTGGTATCAGGAATCGAACGGCAAGCTGTGGTGGACGCTGGTCACCGGAAGCTGAGCCGGTGATCCCCGTTACGGCATGATGAAGATCGGCGTGCCGGTCTTCACCATGGCGTAGACATCCTCCATCTGACGGTCCGAGACCGCGATGCAGCCGTTCGTCCAGTCGGCGGTCTCGTTGTCGCCCTCGCCGATGCCGTGGATGTAGATGTCGCCCCCTGGCTTCTGGTGCAGGGCCTTCGCGGCCTTCACGTCGTCGGGGTCGGGGTAAGAGATCCGCAGCGACAGGTGGAACGCGCTGTTCGGGTTGCGCCCGTCGATGTAGTAAAGCCCTTCCGGCGTCTTGCCGTCGCCCTCGACGCGCTTCGGCCCCACCGGGTCCGACCCCAGCGCAATCTTGTAGGATTTCAGGATCTTGTTGTCATGCAGCAGCAGCATGACCCGCTGGCTCTTGTAGACCTGGATTTGCGTGACTTCGGGGCCGTGGTACCGGCGGAACTTGTTGTGGCCACAGGCCGCCAGCGCCAAAAGCACGGCCAACCCCAGACCTCTGCGGGTGAACTTCATCTCTCGATCCTGCCTCATCGCCATTCGGCGCTTTTGTCCGGAATCTATCGGAAGCGGGGCCGATTTGCCTAGGCGTCAGCGCGATGCCCGCGTGAAACGTGATGCAATCTCGACATGCGCCGACCAGCGGAACTGGTCCACCACCTGCACCCAGTCAAGGCTGTAGCCCGCCTCGACCAGCCGCCGCGCGTCGCGGGCAAAGGTCACCGGGTTGCAGGACACCATGGCGATCACCGGCACCCCGGCGCGGGCCAGTTCGGCCACCTGCGCTTCGGCCCCGGCGCGGGGCGGGTCGATGACCACGGCATCAAACCCCGTCAGTTCCGCCGGAAGCAGCGGGCGACGGAACAGGTCGCGCGCCTCGGTCGTCACGCGCTTCAGCCCCGTGGCGGCGCGCCAGCCCCGGTCAAGCGCGGCCAGCATCGCGGCCTCTCCCTCGACCGCATGCACCTCGGCGCGGGCCGACAGCGGCAGGGCAAAGGTGCCGCAGCCCGCGAAAAGGTCGGCGACGCGGCGCGCATCGCCCACCGCCTCGGTCACCGCCGCCAGTAGCGCCGCCTCGCCCGCATCGGTTGCCTGCAGGAAGGCCCCCGGCGGCGGCACCACGCGGGCCGCGCCGAACCGCTGCGCGGGCGGAACGCGCAGGGCGACCGTCTCGCCATCCCAGGTCAGACGGCTGAGCCCGCGCGCCTCGGCAATCCGGCCAAGCGCCAGCTGCAGCGCACCGTCCAGCGGCTTGCCCCCGGTCACCGCCACGTCGGGGCCGCCTTCGGCGCGCGTGACCGTCAACGTCAGCTCGCCCTTGCGCGAGGCCCCGGCCGCCACGATGTCTTCCAGCGCGGGCACCGCGGCCAGGATCGGCGTGTCCAGCAGGCGGCAGTCCGGCACCGCCACCACGGTCTCCGACGCGCGGCCGTGAAACCCGACCAGAACCCCCTTCCTGGTGCGCCGCCCCGCCAGCGCCGCGCGGCGCCGCGAGCGTGGCGCAGAGGTCGAAATCGGCCGGAACAGGGTCGAAATTCCCTGCCCCGCCAGCGCCGCCTGCACCACGCCGACCTTCCATCCGGCCACGAAATCGTCGGTGGCGTGCTGCAAGGCGCAGCCGCCGCAGGCAGCGTAATGCGGGCAGGGCGCCGCCACCCGTTCGGGCGCTGCCGCCACGATCTTC
>JAJZVD010000068.1 GCA_021845805.1 Pseudomonadota bacterium
CTTTACGTCGGCCCGACCAAGCGCGACTACACCGACATCGCCGGGCGCTGAGCCGAGGGTGCGCCAAGGGGGGGGCTCTGTGCCCCCCTTACCCGGGCGGTGACGGTGGGGGGCCGTCTGCCCCCCACACCCCCCGAGGATATTTTCAGACAGAAAATGGGAAGGCGCGCGGTTGCGCGGCCTCGGGTGCCCGAGGTTCAGGTGCCCGTGAACCGGGCGGGGCGCTTTTGCAGGAAGGCCGCCACCCCTTCGCGGAAGTCGGCGCTGGCGCCGCAGGCGGCCTGGGCGCGCGCCTCGACCGCCAGCTGGTCGGCATAGCCGTTTTCCAATCCCGCCCTGAGCGCGGCCTTGAGCTGCCCATAGGCCAGCGTCGGCCCCTTGGCCAGCGCGGCCGCGCGGGCCTGCCACTGGGCGGGGAAGGCGGCATCGGGCACCGCCTCCCAGATCATGCCCCATTGGACCGCCTGCGTCGCGGGGATCCTTTCGGCAAAGAGCATCGCCCCCATCGCCCGCGCCAGGCCCACCTGCCGTGGCAGAAGCCAGGTGCCGCCCGCGTCGGGCACCAGCCCGATCCGGGTGAAGGCCTGGATGAAGCTGGCGCTTTCCGCCGCGATCACCACATCGCAGCCCAGTGCCAGGTTCGCCCCCGCCCCGGCCGCCGCCCCGTTCACCGCGGCCACCACCGGCAGCGGGCTGTCGGCAATGGCGCGCAGAAGCGGCACATATTCCTCGTTCAGCACCTTTTCCAGGTCGATCGGGCCGCCCTGCGTATCGGTCAGGTCCTGCCCCGAACAGAAGGCGCGCCCGGCCCCGGTCAACACCAGCACCCGCGCGCCGGTGGCAGGCGCCGCGGTGATCGCCGCCGTCAGTTCGGCCCGCATCCGCCGGTTCAGGGCGTTCATCACCTCGGGGCGGTTCAGCGTCAGCAGGCCGACCCCGTCGGTCTGGCTGTAAAGGATGGTCTGATGGGTCACGCGGGCCTCCGGTATCGGACGCCCGCAGGATAGGCGGGCGCGCCGGACGGGCAAGGGAAACCCCGCGTCACTCCTTCAGGATTTCGGCCAGCCGTGCCTCGTCCTCCAGCGACAGCCGCTCGGCCTCGGCGGCGGCGCGGCGGCGGCGCAGGGTCAGCCCGGCGATGGCCAGCCCCGCGACCAGCATCGCGGGCCCGGAATACCACAGGATCAGGTTCGAGCCCGTCACCGTCGGCTTCAGCAGCACGAATTCGCCATAGCGGCTGACAAGGTAATTCACCACCTGCCGGTTGGTGTCGCCCGCCAGGATGCGCTGGCGCACGAGCACCCGCAGGTCATGCGCCAGCGCGGCATCGGAATCGTCGATCGACTCGTTGCGGCAGACCAGGCAGCGGATGCCTTCCGAAATCTGCCGCGCCCGCGCCTCGAGCTTCGGGTCGGACAGCATCTCGCCCGGCTGCACGGCGGCCTGCGCCACCAGCGGCGACAGCACCGGCGCGACCGCCAGTGCCAGCGCCAGGCTCAGGGCCAGCCGCCTCATTCCGCGGCCACCGGGTCGGGCGCAGAGGCGGTGCGGCGGGCGCCGGCGGCCAGCCGGTAGCGCCGGTCGGTCAGGCTCAGGATGCCGCCGAAGGCCATCGTCAGCGCGCCCAGCCAGATCCAGTTGGCGAAGGGCTTGATATAGCTGCGCACCGCGTAGCCGCCGCCGGTCTGCGCGTCGCCCACGACCAGGTAGATGTCGCGCCAGAGCCCGCGGGCAATCGCGGCATTGGTGGTGGGCATCTGCGAGACCGGGTAGAACCGCTTTTCGGGGTAGAGGACGGCCACGGTGGACCCGGCGCGCGTCACCGTCATCTCGGCCCGGGTGGCGGTGTAGTTCGGGCCCGGCACCTCGTTCACCGCATCCAGCCGGATCGTGTAGCCCCCGGTGGTGAAGCTGTCGCCGATCTTGGCCACGCGGATGTCCTCGGTCTGCCAGGCGGTCATGGCGCAGATGCCGAAGATCGTGATGCCAAGCCCGGCATGGGCCACCGCGCGGCCCCAGTCGGCCCGCGGCAGCCGCCAGAGGCGGCCCAGCCGGTTGCCCGCCGCGCCGCGCCCGGTGCGGCCCATCAGATCGACCACGGCGCCCGCCACCAGCCAGGCGCCAAGCGCCGCACCCGCCGGGCCCAGCGCGCTGTGGCCGGTCTGCACCGCCCAGACCAGCAGGCCAAGCGCCAGCGCCAGCACCAGCGCCGGGGCCACCTGAGCCAGCACGCGGCCCAGATTGCCGCGTTTCCAGGGCATCAGCGTGCCGAAGGGCAGGATGATCGCGATGGCGATCAGGAAGGGCGGGAAGGCCACGTTGAAGAAGGGCGGCCCGACCGACAGCTTGCGGTTGAAGGCCAGTTCCGCGACCAGCGGCCAGACGGTGCCCACGAAGACCACCAGCGACGAGACCGCCAGAAGCACGTTGTTCATCACCAGCGCGGTTTCCCGGCTGACGGTGGAAAACACGCCCTTCGCCTCAAGCGCCGAGGCGCGCAGGGCGTAAAGGGTCAGCGCGCCGCCCACGAAGATCGCCAGGATCAGCAGGATGAAGATGCCGCGCTGCGGGTCGTTGGCGAAGGCATGGACCGAGGTGATGACGCCCGAGCGCACCAGGAAGGTGCCGATCAGCGAGAAGGCGAAGGACAGGATGGCCAGAAGGATCGTCCAGCTTTTCAGCGCCTCGCGCTTTTCCACGACGATGGCCGAATGAAGCAGCGCCGCGGCGAAGAGCCAGGGCATGAACGAGGCGTTTTCCACCGGGTCCCAGGCCCAGAAGCCGCCCCAGCCCAGCACGTAGTAGGACCACCAGGACCCGAAGGCGATGCCGAAGGTCAGGAACATCCAGGCCGTCAGCGTCCAGGGCCGGACCCAGCGCGCCCAGGCGGCATCCACTCGCCCCTCGATCAGCGCGGCGATGGCGAAGGAGAAGCTCATCGAAAGGCCGACGTAGCCCAGGTAGAGGAACGGCGGATGGAACGCGAGCCCCGGGTCCTGCAGCAGCGGGTTCATGCCCTGCCCGTTCATCGGCGGCACCGCCAGCCGCAGGAACGGGTTCGAGGTGAGCAGGATGAACAGGTAGAACGCCACCCCGATCGAGGCCTGCACCGCCAGCACCCGCGCCTTGAGCCGCGGCGGCAGACCGGTGCCAAAGCCCGACACCAGCGCCCCGAAGAGCGACAGGATCAGCACCCAGAGCAGCATCGAGCCTTCGTGGTTGCCCCAGGTGCCGGCGATCTTGTAGAGCATCGGCTTCAGCGTATGCGAGTTCAGCACCACCACCCGCAGGCTGAAGTCGCTGGTGACGAAGGCCCACATCAGCGCCAGAAAGGAAAAGGCCACCAGCAGGAATTGCGAGGTGGCCGCAGGGTCGGCCACGGCCATCCAGCCGGGCCACCCCTTCTGGGCGCCGACGAACGGCACCACCATCTGGATCAGCGCGACCGCAAGGGCCAGGATAAGGGCGTAGTGACCGAGTTCTGTAATCATGCGGCGATCATAGGCGGAATAGTTGGATCGGCCAATGCCCTGCGCGCCAATGTCGCGTCAGGGTGATCGTCAGCGGTCCTGGCGCCGCAGCCAGTCGGCCAGCGCCGCGTTGTCGCCCGGCGCCGCGGCCGCGTCCGGCGGCGCCGGAGGCGTTGGGCGGGACGACTCGGGGTGCGACTCGGCGGCTGCCGCGGCGGGCATTTCGGGGCGCATTTCGGCGGGCATTTCGGGGCGCATTTCGGCGGGCGTCGCGCCGATGGCCCGGGCGGGGCGGCCGGTGCGGAAGTAATGCGCCTCGCGCGCGCCGAAATAGAACGACACCACCGCCCCCAGCAGCCACCACAGCGGCTCGGGCACCGTATCAAGCCCCTGCATCCGCACCGAGAATCCCGCCGGGTCGGCCATCGCATAGCCAAAGAGCCCCAGCGTCCCCAGCGCCAGCAGCGGCCGCGGCAGCCGGTTCAGCCCGTTCACCAGCCGGTCGAAGGGGGTCGTGCCCGCCGCCTGGAATTCCGCCCCGGCTTCGGTCAGGGCGGCGGCATGGCCTTGGGCGGCCAGTTCCATCCGGCGAGTGGCGTTCGGGGTGAAGACCTCGGCCAGCCCCGCGGCACTGTTGCCCGCCGCCGTCACCGCCTGCCCCAGACCCAGAAGAGACGCGATCAGGCCCATGCGCGGGTCCTTTCCTGGTGTTCGGAGTCGGTCAGATGGTACTTCGGCGCGATGAAGCTTTCGGCGCGGGTGATCCAGCCGCCCTTGCCGCCGGCGGCGGTGCGGGCAAAGCGGCGCAGCGCGGGCCGCGCATCGGCCAGCGCGTAGTAGTAGTTGCGCCGCGCGATTCCATAGGCGTCGACGATGTGGCCCGGCGCCGCGGCGGCGGCATTGCGCACCGCGCCCGCCGTCTGCGGGCCCAGCACCCCGTCCACGCCGCAGGCAAAGCCCATCTGGCTGACCAGCCGCTGCAACAGGCGGATCGCGGTGGCGCCGGCGTTCACCTGCATGTCGAAGACCACCGGCTGCAACAGCGCGGGCAACCGGTCGAGGCGGGGCGCCAGGAAGTAATCCTCGACGAAGATCCGCGCCGCCTCTTCGGGGGTCAGGCGCTGCACGTCGGCGTCGCTGACCTGCCCGTCGCCGTCAAGGTCGCGCCCCAGCCGCCGCAGCGTGCCCAGCGTGACCCCGTGCTTGGTGGCCCCGCCGGGGTCGGCGGGGTCGTTCACATAGCCGCCCTCGCGGGCGACGATCTCGCGGGCGATGTCGTCGATGCTCTGCATTCCCTTCCCCCTGGCCTGCACCGGGGGAAGGGTGCGAAAACTTCGTTAAGAACTGGCTGCACCTGCGTGCGCTGCCCGCCTGCCCAAATGGGCGGCGGCTCAGCTTGACCCGCCGGGCGCGACATAGACGCCCTGCTGCTTCAGCGCGTCCAGCACTTCCTTCGGCATGTAGTTGGCATCGTGCTTGGCGAGGATCTCTGTCGCCTCGAAGGTGCCGTTCACCAGCCGCCCGGTAATCACCGCGCCGGTGTTTTCCGAAAACAGATCGGGCTTGGGGTCGTTGCCGACATAGTCCACCGGCACGTCGGATTTCGTATCCGTCAGCACGAAGTGGAAATGCACGCCCTTGCCCGGCTGGATCGAGCCCGCCTTCACCAGCCCGCCGATGCGGACGACCTCGCCCGCGGGGCTGACCCCCTCGGCCACCTGGGTGGGCGTGAAGTAGTAGTTGATGCCGTTGCGCATCGCATAGCCGATCATCGCGGTGGACAGCAGCAGCGCAAAGATCGTCAGGAAGACGATCTGCACCCGCCGTTTCTTCTTCAGCCCTTGCATCGCGGCTCCCGCTTCAGGGGAAGACGGGTGCCAGCATCAGCCCGGCGGCCTCGTCCTCGCCCAACATGATGTTGGCGTTCTGGATCGCCTGCCCCGACGACCCCTTGCACAGGTTGTCAAGCACGGCCACCACGATCGCCCGCCC
Source organism: Pseudomonadota bacterium (assembly GCA_021845805.1). Taxonomy (GTDB): domain Bacteria; phylum Pseudomonadota; class Alphaproteobacteria; order Rhodobacterales; family Rhodobacteraceae; genus Solirhodobacter. The sequence goes on from JAJZVD010000068.1 coordinate 5,463, forward strand.
CGGCATCCGGTCGCCGGTGACACCAATATGCACGAAATTCGACCCGCGAATATCCCGAGTCGAGGGGAGTGCGCCAAAGGGAAGCACCTGCAGGAACGGCTCGGCCCCGTAGGCGGCGGCGAGCGTCGCGTGAACGGTGGCCGGATCGCCCTTGACATAGACGGTGGCCAGGATGCCGCGGTTCATCGGAAGCAGGTGCGGGGTGAACTGCACCAGCACCGGCCGCCCGGCCACCTTGGCGAATTCCTGATCGAATTCGCCCAGGTGCCGGTGCTTCCCCCCGGCCGAATAGGTATGCGTGCCCTCCGACAGTTCGGCATGCAGCAGGTTTTCCTTGAGGCTGCGCCCCGCGCCCGACACCCCGGCCTTCAGGTCGATCACGATGTCGTCGAGGTCGATCACCCCGGCCGCGATCAGCGGGCGCAGCGCATATTGCCCGGTCGCCGCGTTGCAGCCGGTGCCCGCGACCAGCCGTGCCGCGCGGATCTCGTCGCGGTAGAATTCGGTCAGGCCATAGACCGCCTCGGTCTGAAGATCGGGCGCCGCATGCGGCTTGCCGTACCACTTCTCGTATTCCGCCGGATCGCGCAGCCGGAAGTCGGCCGACAGATCGACCACCTTCAGGTCGCGCGGCAGCGCGGCGATCACCGCCTGGCTGGTGGCATGGGGCAGCGCGCAGAAGGCCAGGTCGACCCCGGAAAAATCGATCTCGTCGATCTTCTGCAGCGGCGGCAGGTCGAGGTGGCGCAGGAACGGAAAGACCTCGGCCATCGCCATCCCCGCCTTTCGGTCGCCCGACAGCGCCACGATGCGCATCGAGGGATGCGTGGCGATCAGGCGGACAAGCTCGGCCCCGGTGTAGCCGGACGCCCCGAGAATGGCGATGCGATGGGTCATGGGTCTCTCCACGGTCAGTCGCGGCACACTTGAACCCGGATCGCCCCCGATGCAAGACCGAAGGCGGCCTGCAGCGGCATGGGGGGCCGCGTCAGGCCGCCTCGAACCGGATCGGGCGGCGCAGGAACTGGGTGGCCTTGTCCGAGACATAGGCCGGATCGCCCGTGGTCAGGAATTTCGACTGCGTGCCGGGGCCGCGGAATTCGGGCCGCCGCTGCAGGTAGTCGGCCAGGCTTTCGGCCACCAGATTGGCCTGCGAGAACACCTTGACCCCCGGCCCCAGCGCCTCCTGGAAGGCGCGCTGCATCAGGGGATAATGGGTGCAGCCCAGGATCGCCGCCTCGGGGTGGGGCATCCGGCGCTTGAGCGATTCGACATGGCTGCGCACCAGCGCCTCGGCCAGCAGTTCGTCACCCTGCTCGATCGCATCCACCACGCCCGCGCAGGGCTGCGCCTCGACATCGACGCCGATGGCGCGGAACGCCAGTTCGCGCTGGAAGGCGCGGCTGGCCACCGTGGCGGGGGTGGCGAACAGGGCCACATGCTTCACCGCCACCTCGCGCGGGGGGCTGTTGTCGCCCCACTGGCGTTCGGTCAGCGCCTCGATCAGCGGCACGAAGACGCCCAGCACCCGCTTGTTCGGCGGCACCCAGGTGTCCTGCATCCGCTTCAACGCGGCCGCGCTGGCGGTGTTGCAGGCCAGGATCACCAGATCGCAGCCCTCGGCCCAGAGCCGTTCCACCGCGGCGCAGGTCAGGTTGAAGATATCGTCCGGGGTGCGCACGCCGTAGGGCGCGTGGGCGTTGTCGCCGTAATAGACAAAGGGCACGTCGGGCAGCCGCCGGGCCACCGCATCCAGCACCGTCAGCCCGCCCAGCCCGCTGTCGAAGATCCCTACCGCCATCGCCTGCCCGCCCTTGTCCGGTGCCATCGGCCCCGCATAGACCCTGCGCCGCCGGTCGGAAAGGCCCTGCACGGGCCTGTGACCGGCGCGCGGGCTCAGTCCTTGTACTTGGCCTCGAACTCGTAGCCGTAGTCGAAGCTTTTCAGCGGCCGCGGCGAAAGTTCATAGGTCGACCGGCGCAGGAAATCCATCATCGCCCGCGCATCGCCCTTCAGCGGCTCCAGCCGCGCCGAGGCGATGGGCTCGCCCACCACGATCCGCACCGGGCCGTTGATGCGGCGGCGGAATTCCTTGATCAGCAGCGCGACCCGCAGCGTCGGGTGCAGGTGGCTGACAAGCTGGAACAGGCGGCTGTTGTGCCCGTCGAAGAACACCGGCACCACGGTGGCATCGGATTTGGCGATCATCTTGGCTGTGAAGTTGCGCCAGCCCGGGTCCATCGGCTGGCCGAAGGGGCGTGCCGCGGTCGACACCGTGCCGCCCGGAAAGACCCCGATCGCGCCGCCGTTTCCAAGGTATTTCAATGCCTTGGCCCGGGTATCCAGGTTCAGCCGCGTCGCCTCCTTCGTCTCGTCGAAGGAAATCGGCAGGATCACGTCATCCAGTTCGCGCGCGCGGCGGAAGACGTTGTGGGCCAGGATGCGGAAATCGCCGCGCACCCGGTCCAGCAGCAGGCCCATCATCAGCCCGTCGAGGATGCCGAAAGGATGGTTTGCGATCAGCACCAGCGGCCCGTTGGCGGGCACATGGCTCAATGCGCCGCCCACCACCTCGAGCGACAGGCCATAGCGGCTGGCGATCACCTCCCAGAAGCTGCGGCCGCTGGCCACCTCGCGGTCATAGCCGCTGGCGCGCTTGATCAGGCCCAGGCGGCCGGTCGTGTTCTCGATGGCGCGGATGATCGCCCGCCCGCCGCGCGAGCGCGCGGAATAGGCATAGCTGATCTCTCGTGTCACCTGATTGTTCTGCATCCGCAACCCCGCAACAAGCACGCGCCCGCATAGCGCGGTTAGCCGAGTCTGGCCAGCAAAGATGAAGGAACTGCGACAGCCCGCCCCCTACTCTGCCGCCTGACGGGCAACGGGCGCCCCCCCTGCGCGGAAAGCCGCCAGAATCTGCGCACGCTGGCTGGCGACCCGCTCGGCATTGGCGGCCCGCACCGGGCCGAAGCCGCGCAGTTGCAGCGGCAGTTCCGCCAGTTGCACCGCCAGATCCAGCGTGTCGGGCGTGACCCCGGCCAGCACCTCGGCCATGTCGGCTTCGTACTGGCGGATCGCGGCGCGTTCGGCCCGGCGTTCAGCGGTGTGGCCGAAGGGGTCGAAGGGCGTGCCCCGCAGCCGCTTCAGCCGGGCCAGCAGGCGGAACCCCTTCAGGATGCCCGGCCCGAAGGCGCGCTTGACCGGCCGCCCCTCGGGGCCCATCCGCGACAGAAGCGGCGGCGCCAGATGGAAGGTCATGCGGAAGTCGCCGTCGAACTCGGCCCGGGCCTTGGCCTCGGTCTCCAGATGCAGCCGGGCGACCTCGTATTCGTCCTTGTAGGCCAGCAGCTTGTGATACCCCAGCGCGACCGCCTCTTGCAGCCGCGGGTCGGTCACGCGGTCGACCAGCCGCCGGTAGCGCGCGGCGTAGCGGGCGGACTGGTAGGCCACCAGATGGCTGGCGCGGAAGGCGATCCGCTCCTCCAGCGTCCGCGGCTTTTCCACCACGGTCGGCGCCAGCACCCGCGCCGCCTGCGCGGGGAAGGCCGCCGCCCAGCGGCCAAGCGCGAAGGCGCGGCTGTTGCGGTCGACCGCGGCCTTGTTCAGCTCGATCGCGCGCAGGATCGCGGCCTCGCTCAGAGGGATCAGCCCCATCTGCCAGGCCGCGCCGAAGACGATCATGTTGGAATAGATCGAATCCCCCAGCAGCACGCGCGCCAGCTCGCTGGCATCGAACAGCCGCAGCCGATCCTTCAGCCGCGCTTCAAGACCAAGCTCCAACCGGTCGAACGGCAAGCGGAATTCGGTGTTGCGGGTGAACTCTCCGGTGATGATCTGGTGGCTGTTGACCGCCGCGCCCGTGCGCCCCGTGGTCATCAGACCCAGCGTCTTGGCGCCCGCCGTCACCACCAGATCGCCGCCGATCACGGCATCGGCCTCGCCCACCGCGACGCGGATCGCGCTGATGTCCTCGGGGCGGTTTGCGATGCGGCAGTGGATGTGGACGGCGCCGCCCTTCTGGGCCAGCCCCGCCATTTCCATCATGCCCGCGCCCTTGCCGTCGAGATGCGCGGCCATGGCCAGGATCGCGCCCACCGTCACCACGCCGGTGCCCCCGACCCCGGTAATGACGACGTTCCAGGTGCCGTCAATGGCGGGCAGCGCGGGCGCGGGCAGGTCAGGCAGGTCCACCGCCTGGGTCGCGCCCTTCTTCACCGTCGCGCCTTCCAGCGTGACGAAGGACGGGCAGAACCCCTTCACGCAGGAAAAATCCTTGTTGCAGCTCGACTGGTCGATCGCGCGCTTGCGGCCCAGTTCGGTTTCCACCGGCACGATCGACACGCAGTTCGATTGCACCCCGCAGTCGCCGCAGCCCTCGCAGACATCGGTGTTGATGAAGACCCGCTTGTCGGGGTCGGGGAATTCGTGCCGCTTGCGCCGGCGCCGCTTTTCGGCGGCGCAGGTCTGCACATAAATGATGGCTGACACACCCTTGATCTGGCCGAACTTTTCCTGCACCGGCATGAAGTCGGCCCGTTCGTGGATCTCGATCCCCTTGGGAAAGCGCGACAGATCCAGCCCTTCCTTCTCGTCATGCACCACCGCGATGTGGCGCACGCCCATCGCCTGGATCTCGCGCGCGATCTGGTCGGCGGTCAGCCCGCCTTCGTTGCGCTGGCCGCCGGTCATCGCCACGGCATCGTTGAACAGGATCTTGTAGGTGATGTTGGTGCCCGCCGCCAACGCCGCCCGGATCGCCTGCACGCCCGAATGGTTATAGGTGCCGTCGCCCAGGTTCTGGAACACGTGGTCGCGCCTGGAAAACGGCGCCTCGCCCACCCAATTGGCGCCCTCGCCGCCCATCTGGGTGAAGCCCATGGTGGACCGGTCCATCCACTGCACCATGTAGTGGCAGCCGATCCCGGCATAGGCGCGGCTGCCGTCGGGCACCTTGGTCGAAGTATTGTGCGGGCAGCCCGAACAGAAGTAGGGCAGCCGCGCCGCCAGATCCTTGGCGTTATCGGCTTTTCTTGCCTCGTCAATGCGTTGCAGGGCGGCCTTGATGCGATCCGTGCCACGCCCCTCTTCGGTCAGGATGGTGCCCAGCCGGTCCGCGATCAGGATCGGGTCCAACGCGAAGCGGGTCGGGAACAGTTCGACCTGACGGCCGTTTTCCCAGCTGTCACCCTTGTGCCAGCCATAGACGCGGCGGCCGTGGCGATCGTCGAAGATCGCCTCTTTCACCTGCACCTCGATCAGCTTGCGCTTTTCCTCGACCACCACGATCAGGTCCAGCCCCTCGGCCCATTCGTGAAAGCTCGTCATGTCCAGCGGGAAGGTCTGCGCCACCTTGTAGGTGGTGATCCCCAGCCGGTCCGCCTCGGCCGCGTCGATCCCCAGAAGCGAGAAGGCATGCACCAGGTCAAGCCAGTTCTTGCCGGCCGCCACGAAGCCGATCTTCGCCCCGGGCTTGCCCCAGACCCGCCGGTCGATCCGGTTGGCGCGGGCGAAGGCTTCGGCCGCGAAGCGCTTGAAATCGATCATCCGGGCTTCCTGCAGCACCGGCGTATCCACCAGCCGGATGTTCAGCCCGCCCGGCGGCAGCGCGAAATCCGGCGTCACGAAGGACAGCCGGTGGGGGTCGCCGTTCACCACAGAGGTGGCTTCCACCGTGTCCTTCATCGTCTTGAGCCCGACCCACACCCCGGCGAACCGGCTGAGCGCCCAGCCATAAAGGCCAAGGTCCAGGATCTCCTGCACCCCCGCGGGGCTGACGACCGGCATGTAGGCATCCACCATCGCCCAGTCCGACTGGTGCAGCGTGGTCGAGCTTTCGCCGGTGTGGTCGTCGCCCATCGCCATCAGCACGCCGCCGCGGGCCGAGGTGCCCGCCATGTTGGCATGCCGCATCACGTCGCCCGAACGGTCCACCCCGGGGCCCTTGCCGTACCAGAGGGCAAAGACGCCGTCATACTTCCCCTCGCCGCGCAGTTCGGCCTGCTGGGTGCCCCAGACCGCGGTGGCGGCCAGATCCTCGTTCAGGCCGGGTTGGAACAGGATGTCGGCCGCGCGCAGCTCGGGCTCGGCGCGGGCCATCTGCTGGTCCACCGCGCCCAGCGGGCTGCCCCGGTAGCCGGTCACATAGCCCGCCGTATTCCACCCCGCCGCCGCATCGCGCGCCTTCTGCATCAGCATCAGCCGCACCAGCGCCTGCGTGCCGTTCAGCAGCACCGGCGATTTGGTCAGGTCGAAGCGATCCGAAAGCTGGATGTCCTGCAGGCCCATGGTGTCTCCCCCTCTTCCTCGCACCATGATAGGTCACGAAAGCTGACCTACAAAACACATAATTCGAAAATTGTCATTTACATGCGAGAAATCATGTCTAGGTAAGGACCTTCGATGTTAGCGTATGACAGCATTGCAAGAGTTGCATGATGGACTGGGACAAGCTGCGAATATTTCACGCTGTTGCCGATGCCGGCAGCCTGACCCATGCGGGTGACTCGCTGCACCTCTCGCAATCGGCCGTCTCGCGCCAGATTCGGGCGCTGGAAGAGAGCCTGAACACCACCCTCTTCCACCGTCATGCCCGCGGGCTGATTCTGACCGAACAGGGCGAACTGCTGTTCGAGGCGACCTCGGCCATGGCCAAGCGGCTCGATGCCGCCTCGGCCCGCATCCGCGACACCGAGGATGAGGTGATGGGCGAATTGCGCGTCACCACCACGACCGGCTTCGGCACGCTGTGGCTCGCGCCGCGGCTGTCGGCGCTATATGCGAAATATCCCGATCTCAAGATCGACCTGATGCTGGAAGAGCGGGTGCTGGATCTGCCGATGCGCGAGGCTGATGTGGCCATCCGCATGAAGGAACCCAGCCAGGCCGACCTGATCCGCAAGCGGCTGATGAACATCCGCATGCAGCTTTACGCCTCGCGCGCCTATGTCGAGGATCGCGGCCTGCCCGCCCGGCTGGACGAGTTGTCGCAGCACCGGCTGATCTGCCAGGCCCCGCAGACGCCGCAGGTGGCCGCAGGCGCGGCGCTGGTGCAGACCTTGATGGCCTATGACATCCCCTCGACGCTGAAGGTGAACAATTACTTCGGCGTGCTTCAGGCCGTCCTGTCGAACCTCGGGATCGGGGTGCTGCCGGACTATCTGACCGAGGATTTCCCCAATCTCGTCCGCGTGCTGCCGGATGTGGAAAGTACCGAGGTGCCGGTCTTCCTCGCCTACCCAGAGGAACTGCGCCATTCCAAGCGCGTGGCCGCCTTCCGCGACTTCGTGACCGAGGAAATCTTCGCCCACCGCCAGCGGCGCGACCCCGCCTGAACATGGCCGCCGGTGCCGGATCGGCACATATGCGGATGATGCATAGCGGCCATGACAGCGACCTGCGTCATTTCCCTTGAACCATGACGCGGCCAACCCTATCTGCACCGCAGAAGGATTTGATCGACACTGTCTCAAAGCCTTCTACCTCCCTGTTGGACTTGGGCCGAGCTTTTGCTCGGCCTTTTTTTTCGCGCCGTCTCTGCGATGCAGAAAATGCCTGCCGCTTGGGCGTCCGCGGGGCGGCCTGCGCAGCACGGCGGCGCGGCGCGAACGCGGAGGCCCCCGCCCCGACCCCGAATCGCCCCGGCGGCGACCCGCCGCCGGATTCCGGGGCCGGGCGGCCACTCGCCGCTTTCCCTTTTGCCGCACCTGTCCTAAGAGGCGCCAACGCCGCCCTCAGGAGATGGTCATGACCGAGCCCGACATCACCCCCGAGCTGATCGCCGCGCATGGGCTCAAGCCCGACGAATACGACCGCATCCTGCAGATCATCGGCCGCGTGCCGACCTTCACCGAACTTGGCATCTTCTCGGCGATGTGGAACGAACATTGTTCCTACAAGTCGTCGAAGAAGTGGCTGCGCACCCTGCCCACCACCGGCCCGCAGGTGATCTGCGGCCCCGGCGAGAATGCGGGCGTGGTCGACATCGGCGACGGGCAGGCCGTCATCTTCAAGATGGAAAGCCACAACCACCCCAGCTACATCGAGCCGCACCAGGGTGCGGCCACCGGCGTGGGGGGCATCCTGCGCGATGTCTTCACCATGGGCGCCCGCCCCATCGCCGCGATGAACGCGCTGAGCTTCGGCGCGCCCGCGCACCCCAAGACCGCGCATCTGGTCAAGGGCGTGGTCGAGGGGATCGGCGGCTACGGGAACGCCTTCGGCGTGCCCACCGTGGGCGGCGAGGTCCGCTTTCACCCCAGCTACAATGGCAACTGCCTGGTGAACGCCTTCGCCGCGGGCCTCGCCGATGCCGATGCGATCTTCTATTCGGCCGCGTCGGGTGTGGGGATGCCGGTCGTCTACCTGGGCGCCAAGACCGGGCGCGACGGTGTGGGCGGGGCCACGATGGCCAGCGCCGAATTTGACGAGACGATCGAGGAGAAGCGCCCGACGGTACAGGTGGGCGACCCCTTCACCGAAAAGCGCCTGCTGGAAGCCTGTCTGGAACTCATGGCCTCGGGCGCGGTGATCTCGATCCAGGACATGGGGGCTGCGGGTCTGACCTGCTCGGCGGTCGAGATGGGCGACAAGGGCGGCCTTGGCATCCGGCTGCAACTGGACAACGTGCCCCAGCGGGAAACCGCGATGACGGCCTATGAGATGATGCTGTCGGAAAGCCAGGAGCGCATGCTGATGGTGCTGCGCCCCGAGAAGGAAGCCGAGGCGCGCGCGATCTTCGCGAAATGGGATCTGGATTTCGCCATCGTGGGCGAGACGATCCCGGAAGACCGTTTCCTGATCCTGCACGGCAATGCGGTGAAGGCCGACCTGCCGCTGTCGAAACTGTCATCCTCGGCGCCGGAATATGACCGGCCCTGGGTGCCCACCCCGGCGGCCGCGCCGCTGGCGCCGGTGCCGCCGGTGGACCCGATCGCGGGGCTCAAGGCGCTGATCGGGGCGCCGTCCTATGCGCACAAGGCCTGGGTCTGGGAACAGTATGACAGCCAGGTGATGGCCGACACGGTGCGCGCGCCGGGCCTGGGCGCGGGCGTGGTGCGGGTGCATGGCACGGGCAAGGCGCTGGCCTTCACCAGCGACGTGACCCCCCGTTATGTCCGGGCGAACCCGGTCGAAGGCGGCCGGCAGGCGGTGGCCGAAGCCTGGCGCAACCTGGTGGCCTGCGGCGCGACACCCCTGGCCGCGACCGACAACCTGAACTTCGGCAACCCCGAAAAGCCCGAGATCATGGGCCAGTTCGTGGGCGCCATCCAGGGCATCGGCGAAGCCTGCCGCGCGCTGGACATGCCGATCGTGTCGGGCAACGTCTCGCTTTACAACGAGACCGACGGCAAGGGCATCCTGCCCACGCCGACCATCGGCGCGGTGGGGCTGCTTGCGACGCTCGACGATCTGATCGCGGGCCGCCCGCAGCCCGGCGATCTGGCGGTGCTGATCGGCGAGACGGCGGGCCACCTGGGGCAGTCGGCGCTGCTGGCCGAACATCTGGGCCGCGAAGACGGCGACGCGCCGCATGTCGATCTGGCGGCGGAAAAGCGCAACGGCGCCTTCGTGCTGGCCAACCGCGCGCAGATCGCCGCCTGCACCGACCTGTCGGATGGCGGGCTGGCGCTGGCCGCCTTCGAGATGGCCGAGGGCGCGGGGCTGGGCCTGACGCTGGACACCGGTGACACCGGCCAGCTCTTCGGCGAGGATCAGGCGCGCTACCTTGTGGCCTGCGGCCCCGCCGCGGCCGAGGCGCTGGCCGCCGCCGCCCGCGCGGCGGGGGTTCCGCTGGCCGTGGTGGGCCGGTTCGGCGGCGACACGGTGCGGCTGGGTGGCAGCGCCGCCCCGCTGGCCGACCTGTCGCGGCTTTACCGCAGCGCCTTCGCCGCCGCGGTGGGCTGAGCGGGCGCAAAGATGCATGCCGCGCGCGGCATTTTCACCCCCTGCCCCGCCCCCTCCCTTGCGGCGCCGGGCGGGGGGGCTTAGATTTGCCCCGACAACCTGACAGGATGACCCGCCCGATGGCGATGGACGCCCAAGACATCGAGAACCTGATCCGCGAAAGCTTCCCGAACGCGAAGATCACGATCACCGACCTGGCCGGCGACGGCAATCACTGGGCGGCGGAAGTGATCGACGAAAGCTTCCGCGGCAAGAACCGCGTGCAGCAGCAACGCGCCGTCTACGCCAGCCTCAAGGGCAAGATGGATGGCGCGCATGGCGAATTGCACGCGCTGGCCCTGACCACGAAGGCGCCGGACTGATCCGGCCCCCCACGATCCGGCGGCACTGCCGCCCCCTTGCAGGAAAGGCTCTGCGATGAGCGCACAGGACACGATCCGCGAAACCGTTACCGGCAACGATGTGGTGCTGTTCATGAAGGGCACCAAGATGATGCCGCAATGCGGCTTTTCCAGCCGCGTGGCGGGCGTCTTGAACTACATGGGCGTCCAGTTCGTCGACGTGAACGTGCTGGCCGACCCCGACATCCGCCAGGGCATCAAGGACTTCAGCGACTGGCCCACGATCCCGCAGCTTTACGTGAAGGGCGAATTCGTCGGCGGTTGCGACATCGTCACCGAGATGACTCTTTCGGGCGAGCTGGACGAACTGTTCACCGCCAAGGGCATCGCGTTTGACAAGGACGCGGCCAACAAGATCCGCGAAGCCAACGCCTGATCGCGGCCAGACCGGCC